>CAJMHI010000019.1 GCA_905213155.1 uncultured Acidaminococcus sp.
AAGAAGTAAACGCCACCAGATTTCGAATAAGCTGCATTTACTTTTTCATTTAACGCATAAGGCATGCCCTTTTCTGGTCTCTTGACAGTGAAAAGTGTATTTGATAAAATTACAGTATAAATTTTTGCGTAGTTTTATTTTCTAAGACGAGCAAGAGGAGGCTTTGATCATGGATTTTTTACATGTTACGAAAGATAATTTTGAGACCGATGTAATGAAAAGTTGCAAACCGTTTGTGGTAGGCTTTTCTGCTGTATGGTGCGGCTATTGCAAACGCCTGAAACCGGCCATGGGACAGCTGGCGGCGGAAATTGCCGATAACGTTTCTTTTGGCAGTGTAGATATTGATGAGCAGCCGGAACTGGCACAACGCTTCCAGGTAGAGACCATCCCCAGCCTGATGCTGGTAAAAGACGGCAAATGCAGCGAACTCTTGGTGAACCCGCCGTCTAAAGCTGCCGTGAAAGATTGGCTCACCGAAAAAGGTGCTTTATGAGCAAGGTGTATGATGTATTGATTATTGGTGGCGGCCCTTGTGGCTATACCGCTGCCATTTATGCTGCCAGGAGCGGCCTGACAGCGGCGGTGGTGGAAAAATTAGCCCCCGGGGGTCAAATGGCTACCACCAGTCAGATTGAAAACTATCCTGGTTTTCCTGAGGGCGTTGATGGGTTCGCGTTGGGAGAGCAGATGCAGCAACAGGCAGAAAAAGCCGGAGCGGAAACGATTTACGCCGAGGTGCGGAAAGTTGATCTTGCCGCTGCTCCCAAAGTCGTGGAAACCAGCGAAGGCGTGCTGGAGGGAAAAACCGTAATCATTGCCACCGGGGCCAATCCCCGGAAATTGGGCATTGCCCAGGAAGACGCACTTATTAACCGGGGAATCTCCTACTGCGCCACCTGCGACGGAAACTTTTATAAAGGAAAAACCGTGGTGGTCAACGGCGGCGGCAATACTGCCGTGGGTGATGCTTTGTACCTGGCCAAACTGGCCAGCAGTGTGACCTTGGTGCATAGGCGGGATGCCTTGCGTGCGCCGGCAAGCAGTGTGGAAAAATTAGAACAGAGCGGCGTCAAGATCCAGTGGGACAGCGTGATTACCGCCCTTACAGCAGATAAAAAATTAACCGGTGTGGAACTGAAAAACGTTAAAACCGGTGAAACGCAGGTGATTCCTGCCGACGGCCTGTTTGTTGCCATCGGACGGGTCCCGGAAAGCAGTTTGTTTAAAGGACAGGTAGAACTGGATCCCAGCGGCTATATTGTGGCTGGAGAAGATACTAAAACGTCCTTGCCGGGCGTTTTTGCGGCAGGGGACGTGCGGACCAAAACCGTACGGCAAATTGTTACCGCTGTGGGGGATGCCGCCGTGGCTGTCCATTATGCAGAAGACTATTTGAACCGGCAGAAATAAGAAGAGAGGGAAGCAGGCTGAACTTCAGCCTGCTTTGTGCAGGTTACTATGAAAAGTGATTTTATTGTAGCAGTCCATGCTCTGGTGTATTTGTTTCACCGGAAATGCCTGGCCTCCAGTGAGGAACTGGCGGAAAACATCTGCACCAACCCGGCCCGGGTACGTAAGATTATGGGCAAGCTGAAAAAAATGGGGCTTGTCACCACCCGGGAAGGCCATGTGGGGGGATATTGCCCTAAAACCGGACTGGAAAAAGCCAGTTTGTATGAAATCGCAAAGGGTATGGATACAGTTTTTGTGGATACAAAATGGCGTAGTGGTAACGAAGATATGGAGTGTTTTATCAGCAGTGGCATGGGCGGGGTGTTTGACCATTTGTATGGGGAATTGAACGACTTGTGCCTGGAACGGCTAAAAACGGTGACACTGGAAGACATCACCCGGCAAATTGAGGAGCAACAAGCCCGCAGTCGTACGGCCTGCCATGGCGCCCGGGATGGAGATTGCCCGGCGTGGAAAAATGTACAGGCCCATCAGAAAACCTGACACGTATTTGTGCTATAATGATGCAGAATACGATAATGAGGTGATACCATTGAAAAAAGTGGGAATTATGATGTTAGCTGCTGCGCTGGCGATAGGGCTTCATATGCCGCCTGCTATGGCAGACCAGCCACTGGATACGATCCAAATCGCAGGAGTGGCGACCCGTACCGTGGACCCGGATATGGCGACGGTGCAGTTTTCTTTTGAAAAGCAGGGAAAGACCGTGGAAGAAGTCCGGCAGGCTGGGGCCGACAGCAGCAGTAAATTTATGCACGCCATGCTGGCCCAGGGCATTGACCGGAACGATATCTCCACATCCTATTATGATGTGTCTCCCCGGTACAGCTATGACCGCAGCGGCAGGCAAAATCTTGTGGGATACGCCATCACCCAAGGCTGGAGCGTAAAAGTAAAGAAACTGGATCAATTGGGGTCGGTTATCGACAAGGGGCTTGCCAGCGGCATTAACCGGGTGGATCAAGTGCAGTTTGGGCTGCAGAACGAAGATCTTTTTAAACGGCAGCTTCTTGCCCAAGCGGTGGAAAATGCCAAATATACGGCGCAGGCCGTAGCCAATGCCGGCGGAAGAGGCCTGGGCGTGCTGCGTGAAGCCAGCATTCCTTCGACTTCTGTGGTAGCGCAGCCTCTTGTAGGGGCCAGCCTGCGTATGAACAAAATGGAAAGCGCCGATGCGGCAACGCCTACGGAACTTGCCCCTAAAGCCTTGACCATTTCGGTACGCGTCAATACCCTGTTTGCACTGAACTAGGAGAGGATATGGGAGTAAAACCAATTCTGATTTTAGGCGCTATGACAAGCGAAGTACAAGTGCTCCTGCATGCAATGAAGCAGGAAGAAACTTTTCTATGGGAAGTTTTCTCTTTTGGAAAGGCACACTGCGGGATACGCCCGTCGTTCTGGGGCAGACCGGTATCGGTACTGCTAGTGCGGCGGCTGCCACGGCACTGGGATGCGAAGTTTTTCGCCCCCAACTGGTGGTCAATGAAGGAACAGCGGGGGCCTACACGAAAGATTTGCATCCCTATGATATTGTGATAGGGACGTCGTATTACAATGCAGATGCGATTCATACCTCGCTGAAAGGGAAAACCCTGTACCTGGATCTTGTGGCTTTAGAAAACAGCGGCAAGGAAGCAGAATATACAGACGCAGAGCCTTTTTGGAGAAAAACGGATGATACCTGGGCGACGTGGCTGTTTGCCCAAAAACGGCTGTATAACCGGGGCAAAGTTGTAAAAGGCCGGATCGCTTCCGGAGACCAGTGGAATGCCTATCCGGAAAAAATTGAGGAATTGGCAAGGAAAACCGGAGCGCTGTGCGAAGAAATGGAATGCGCGGCAGTAGGAGAAATTGCCCGCAGGTACGACATCCCATATTTGCCGGTACGGATTATCTCCAACAATAACCGGCTCCAGGAAGCCTTTGACGGGGAAACGGCAATTGCCCTGCAGGAATGGCTGGCGGCACTTTTTGCGAAAAGAGATTTGCCGATTTTGACCAAGCTTTCTTAAAATTGTAAGTTGCCAATCCCTGGGAAAATATGATACAATACACTAGTATCCCTAAAGGGAACTATGAAAGCAACCCTGGCTCTGCTGTACGAGACTCCGACGGCGGCACTAGCCATGGCGGTTACTTAATCTAAGGAGGAAAAAGAATATGTTAACACCTGCAAGAAAAAAAGAATTGATTGAAACCTATCGGATCAACGAACAGGATACCGGATCTCCGGAAGTCCAGATTGCCATCCTGTCTGAACGGATCGGCTACCTGACCGAACATCTGAAAAACAACAAGAAGGACCATCATTCCCGCCGCGGCCTGCTGAAAATGGTTGGGCAGCGCAGAGGCCTTCTGAACTATTTGATGAAGAAAAACATTGAACGCTACAGAAGCATTGTAGAAAGACTGGGCCTGCGGAAATAAGAGTTGGAACTAAGCACCACTTCCTTCGGGAGGTGGTGCTTTTTCGCAGAAGATACGATCCCTTACTTTCATAACTTGGTATGGAAAGGATGATGAAATAAGCATGCAGGCAGACTACGGCAACTGGATCACGGGGAGACAAGTAAAAACTTATGGCGTACGCATGGGGATTAGTGCGGCATTGATGTTGCTCCTGGGCTTTTGGGGCATGGGCATGAGTACCACACTGCGGCTTATCATTATCTTTTTTACAGCCATGGCAACGGCGTTCTTTTTTCAACGTTTCCAAGTGGAAAGGGCCCGGTTTCAGGCTTTTGCATTTAACAGGCCTCATTCCGTATCCCGGCGCATTGTGGATAAAATCGCTGAAGCCGTGCAGATACCCGACCATGCCAAAGTACTGGAAGTAGGGTGCGGCCGCGGAGCGTTGACGCTAGCGGTGGCAAAAAGGAATCCTACGGCCAT
Organism: uncultured Acidaminococcus sp.; assembly: GCA_905213155.1. Lineage (GTDB taxonomy): Bacteria > Bacillota > Negativicutes > Acidaminococcales > Acidaminococcaceae > Acidaminococcus. The sequence continues at coordinate 4,372 of CAJMHI010000019.1, forward strand.
GGTGATCGGTATTGATCCCTATGATCCCAAGGCGGATCCGGAAAACACCAAGGAAGCTGCCGAGGCCAATGCCAAAGCAGAAGGAATAAAAAGAGCCGTCTTTTTGTACGGGAACGCCCTCAAGGTGGAATTTCCGGATGCTACGTTTGATTTTGTACTGAGCAATTACGTCTATTCCCAGGTGCCTGTGGAGGATCGGCTGAGCCTTCTTGTGGAAAGCTTTCGCACTCTTAAAAAAGGCGGGAGGTTTTTGATCCATGATATTTTTACACCCGGCGTATATGGGGGGGACAGGGATTTTCTCCTGCGCCAGTTGCAAAAACTCGGGGACGTGGAAGGAGAGTTTTTCCCGACAGATGACGGCAAATTTATGACGGCGTCGGAAGCAAAAAAACTGGACCTGACGGGCAGTGCTCTGCTTATCGGGCGAAAAAAATAAGAGGAGTCTATGGCAACTGTACATCACTTTACCGAAGGAAAAATTTTACAACCGTTGATCCGGTTTGCGCTCCCTGTATTAGCAGCGCTATTTTTGCAGGCCGTCTATGGGGCCGTGGACCTGTTGGTGGTGGGGCATTTTTCTGATGCGGCACAGGTTTCCGCCGTTTCTACTGGCAGCCAGCTGCTTATGACTGTAACCAACCTGGTGGCTGCTATGTCCATGGGATGTACGGTGGTATTGGGGCAGCAGATCGGGAAAAAAGAAGAAACGAAGGCGGGAGAGACTGTGGGCGCTACCATGGCACTATTTACTGCGGGCGGTATTTTGTTAGCGCTTTTTATGGCCGTTTTTGCGCCGCAGCTTTCTGCCTGGCTGCAGGCACCGCCGGAAGCCTTGGAAGCTACCATAAGTTATATTCGGATTTGCGGAGCCGGGATGCTGGTAGTGGTAGCATATAATCTGATTTCCTGCGTGTTCCGTGGGATGGGGGATTCCATGACACCGCTGTTTGCGGTTATGGTCGCCTGTGTGGGCAATGTGTTTGGGGACTTGGCGCGCTGGTAGCAGGCTTTCATATGGGAGCGGCAGGCGCAGCGCTTGCAACCGTTATAGCACAGGCCCTTAGTGTGGTTCTGAGCCTTATGGTCATCCGTAAAAAGACGCTACCGTTTTCTTTTTCTGTGCGAAAAAATTTTCGCTGGCATAAAAAACTTATCCGACAAATTGTGGGCATAGGGGTTCCTATTGCGATTCAGGATTTTATGGTCAGCTTGTCTTTTTTGATTATCATGGCAATCGTTAATACGCTGGGCGTGGTGGCGTCTGCCGGTGTGGGCGTGGCAGAAAAGGTGTGCGGCTTTATCATGCTTTGCCCTTCGGCGTTTATGCAGTCTTTGGCGGCCTTTGTGGCACAAAATTACGGCGCCGGCAAAATGGAACGGGCTACCCAGGCCCTGCGGTATGCCATTCTAATTGCCGTTTGCCTGGGCTGCGTTATGAGCTATGGGGCATGGTTTCATGGGGACGCTTTGTCCGGTCTCTTTTCGCAAAACAGCCGTATTATTGAGGCATCCTGGGATTATCTGCGGGCCTATGCCATTGACTGTATTCTCACACCTGTGTTTTTCTGTTTTATCGGATTTTACAACGGCATGGGGCAAACTCGTTTTGTGATGCTCCAGGGGATTTTGTCCGCCTTTTTGGTACGGGTGCCGGTGAGCTATGCCATGAGTTGGTGGCAACCGGTTTCTTTGTTTCATATAGGCCTGGCTACTCCTTCATCTTCTCTGCTGCAGATTGGGCTGGCATTTTGGTTTTATCGCTATTTGCAAAGAAAGAGACGCCAGAGAATCTTAAAAACTGCTTGACAAAGCATATTTTTTTGTGTATGATAAACAAGTCAGCCGGTTCTATGGAGTGGTACTCAAGTGGCTGAAGAGGACGGTTTGCTAAATCGTTAGGGGGGTTACACCTCGCGAGAGTTCAAATCTCTCCCACTCCGCCATTTAACATTTAGGCTCGTCCTGTGGGACGGGCTTTTTTATTACAAAAATTAAAATGCAGGGAAACAGATTTAAAAAGGATTTCCCTACGCGGGATCTTGTCTTGCACAAAAGACAGATTCCCACCATACTATAGAGGAACAGGAAGGAGACGGTGATGAGAACAAAACTCGTTTTGGCGGGATTGCTCTTTTTCGTGATTGTAGGCAATGTAACCGCGGGATGGACTCCCATGGGTAGCTGTGCTGCTGTTTTAGGCGGGGTAGCACTGGGCTTGGAATTTGTCAAAGACCGGGATAAAAAATCCACTAAAAAAGGCCGCACTAAAGGAGAATAAACCGTGACAGACAATAAACCCCTGCTTTCTGCCGTGGAAAAGTATCGGCAGCAGCATGTGTATCCCCTCCACACGCCCGGTCATAAAGGCGGTCGTGGTGCGGATAAAGATCTCCAGCATCTAGTGGGGGATGTGGCACTTCAAAGTGATGTTTCCTTGATGGCGGAATTGGATGATCTGCATCATCCATCAGGTTGTATCCAGGAGACAGAAAAACTGGCGGCCCATCTCTACGGATCTGACCGGTGCTTTTTGGGCGTTAATGGCACCACAGGGCTGATTCACAGTATGCTTTTGGGAGCCTTGCATCCGGGAGATAAAATCATTCTCCCCCGCAACTGCCATCGCAGCGTACTAGGCGGATTGATTTTAGGCGGATTGGTGCCTGTATATTTGCAGCCGCCCTATAACGATGCCTGGCATATGGTTTTACAGGTTACACCGGAACAGGTGGAACAAGCTTTTCAGGAGCATCCGGATAGTAAAGCTGTATTTTTGACCACGCCGGATTATTTTGGCCTGGCGGCAGATACTAAAAGCATTGCGGAAATTGCCCATGCACACGGTGCGGTGCTGTTAGTGGACGAAGCCCACGGGCCTCATCTGGGCTTTTCTGAGAAACTGCCACCTTCTGCCATTGCCTGCGGGGCGGATGCGGCGGCCCAAAGTACGCATAAAATCCTGGGGGCTATGACCCAGTGCAGCCTGCTACAGGTCAGCTATAAACGGCTGCGCCCGGAAGCGATGGAAGCTGCGGCAAGCCTTATGGCGACTACAAGCCCCAATTATCTTTTAATGGGATCTTTGGATGGGGCACGTGCCCAGCTGGCAGCGTGTGGTAAAATGATGGCAGAAGCTTCTATCCGGGCCGCGCAGCGGTTGCGGAAAGCACTGCATACCATTTCCGGTCTGCCCGTTTTGGAACAAGAACTGATCGGCAAAGGCGGCGTTGTGGCTATGGACCCTGGGAAAGTGACCATCCGTGTCAGCGCTTTGGGCGTAACGGGGCCGGAGGCAGCAGATGCCTTGCGGAAAGAAGGCGTGGCGGTGGAACTGGTGGATGAGGAACATGTTTTGTTTCTTGTTACCTATGCGGATGAAAATCCGGAATTTCCTAGTGTGATCAGAAAAATTGTCGATACCTTGCAGAAGATCCGCAGACCCGGGCATACGGTTTTGCCAGCAGCACCCGTAAACAGGTTGCCTGAGCATGTGCTCCTGCCACGGGAGGCGTTTTTTGCGCCGCATCATCCGGTGGCCTTTGTGGAAGCGGCAGGAAAAATCGCAGGGGAGAGCATTAGCTTTTACCCGCCCGGAATTCCTGTTGTGATGCCTGGCGAGAAAATTTCGGCGCAGCTGCTTTCTTATTGTGATACGATGCGAAAACGAGGGCTTACGATCAGCGGTCCGAAGGATCCTTCGCTTAGGCAGATTGAGGTACTATCATGAGTAAACAAGGGCTGTTTTTAACGCTGGAAGGGCCGGATGGTGGAGGCAAGACCACCCAGGCAGAAAAAATTTCCCAATGGTTCCAACTGTATGGCAGAAAAACCATTGTGACACGGGAGCCGGGAGGTACGGAGCTGGCTGAACAGCTCCGGGAATTTGCACTGGATCCGGACCGTTCTCTCTCTCCGAAAACGGAAGCGCTGCTGCAGCTGTCCGCCCGGGCAGATCATGTGGATCAGGTAATTCGTCCAGCGTTATCGGCGGGGAAAGTGGTGATCTGCGACCGGTTCAGTGATTCCACGCTGGTCTATCAAGGTGTATTAGGTGGTCTGGATCTTTTGGAACTGCGCCAATTGGGGAATTTTGCTACCGATCATCTGGTACCGGATCTGACCATCCTCCTGGACGGAGATCCGGAAGCTTTATTGCTGCGCCGCAGGGCCCGGGGGGCAGTAGATAAATTTGAACTGGCCGGACTGGATTTTCAGAATAAAGTGCGCCAGGGCTATTTGGCGCTTGCCAAAGAAGAGCCGGAACGGTTCTTTGTGGTGGATGCCTTGCAGAATGTGGCAGTCATCACTGCGGAGATTGTAAAACGGCTGGAACGTTATAAATAAGAAAGGGCAGGCTATGTGGGACGGGATCATCGGACACCAAGAGAATAAGGCGTTTTTGGAGCATATGCTCCAGGGTGAGCGCAAAACCCCGTCCTTACTATTTTACGGTCCGGAAGGTATTGGGAAAAAGAAAATGGCACAGCACTTTGCCAAGGCATTTTTGTGTCTTAGAGATCCTTTACACATGTGCTCGTGCGAAAGCTGCCGTGCCATGGAGCAGGGAGCCCATCCGGATTATTTGCAAGTGGAACCTCAGGGTGCCTTTATTGTCCTGTCCCAGATCCAGAATCTGGTGAAAGTGGCAGCAATGGCACCGGTGCTCAGCCACTATAAAGTGTGTCTCATTGACCAAGCCGACAAGATGAATGAAGCGGCCCAGAACAGTCTTTTGAAGCTGCTGGAAGAGCCGCCAGCGTATTGGTTATTTATTCTGGTGACCGATCATGTGGAACGGCTTTTGCCAACGATTCGCAGCCGGGTCATTCAGCTTCATTTTGCCCTGCTGACGAAAGCAGAAACCCAGAAGGTATTGGAACTTCTGCCTTCTCTGCCAAATGCAGCGCCGGGAGATGAAGCTTGGCAGGCGTGGACGGCACAAAAAAAGATTTTGGCATCTCTCGCAGGGGGCAGCGTAGGAAAAGCCGTAGCTATGTTTCAGGCCAATGCCCTGGAACTTAGAAAAGAACTTTTGGAAATACTGGGACACATAGGACAGGGGGATCTGCTGACGTTTATGGCAGGGATTCCGCTAGTGCTACGCAGCGAGCGGCAGGAAAGTCTTGTGATTCTTGAACTGCTTGCGCTGCTGCTACGGGACGGGCTGGTTCTTAGCACCCGTCTGACGGTCCCTTTATATAATGAAGACCTGCGGGGGAAACTGACCACACTGTTTGCCAAGTGGCCAGTAGAAGCACTCCGCAGTGCATTGGATATGCTACAAGAAGCTCGGCAGGGTGTGGGTTCTTTTGTGAACCGGCGCCTGGTGCTGGAAGCTTTATTTTTACAGATCGGAAAGGAGGTGGCCCATGGTCACCATCGTGGGGGTCCGGTTTAAACGGGCCGGGAAAATTTACTATTTTATACCAGGAGACTATGCGCTTACCATCGGGGACCACGTCATTGTGGAAACTGCCCGGGGAATTGAATATGGAACCGTGGTTTTGGGTCCGAGGGAGATGGAAGAAAGCCAGGTTGTCCATCCTTTGAAAAATGTAGTGCGTAAAGCAACAGAAGCCGACGACCAGAAGGCGGCAGAAAACCGCCAGAAGGAAAAAGAAGCCTATGCCATTTGCGAGAAAAAAATTGCCGCCAGGAAGCTACCCATGCATCTGGTCAATGTGGAATATACGTTTGACGTAGGAAAAATCGTCTTTTATTTTACCGCAGATGGCCGGATTGACTTCCGGGAACTGGTGAAAGATCTGGCGGCTGTATTCCGTACGCGGATTGAGCTGCGGCAGATCGGGGTGCGGGACGAAGCTAAGACCTTGGGCGGTATCGGCTGCTGCGGGCGGCCTTTGTGCTGTGCCAGCTTTTTGGAAGATTTCCAGCCAGTCTCTATCAAAATGGCCAAGGAACAAAATCTTTCTCTTAATCCAACAAAGATTTCCGGGATTTGTGGCCGTTTGTTGTGCTGCTTAAAATATGAAAGCGGGATGTATTGTGACCGCTGTCCCAAGAAAAAGAACCAGGAACGGGAAAAACAGATTATCCCCAAACCCGGTATGAAAGTGGTTACCCCCAGCGGGGAAGGCATGGTTATGCGGATCAGCCGCCGGGAACAAATGGTGGCGGTGGAATTATCCCCGGGAAACCAGATTGAAGTGGGATGGGATGAAATTGTGGAAGTGGTTTCCCAGGCTGAAAAGCCACAGCATCGTTCCAATCATCGGGGAGACAAACGTGGATAAAACGCTGCGTCTGGACTGCCTGCCGGATGGAGTAACAAAAATCTGGCAGGATCCCACGGAATTTTGCTTTACCACCGATGCAGTATTTTTGGCAGCTTTTCCCCATGTGGTGAAGAATGCCAAGGTACTGGATTTGGGGTGTGGCACAGGGGCCGTGAGCCTTTTGGTGCAGCAGCGGGGGGCAGGCCATGTACTGGGCATTGACAATAATCCCCGGATGGTGGCGCTGTTGCAGGAAAGCATAAAAAGCAACGGACTTACCCAGACCGTGGAAGTAAAGCAGATGGATGTACGAGAACTCCCGCAGCTTTTTACTAGTGAAACCATGGATCTGGTTCTGGCCAACCCTCCCTACCGGATAGGGGGGCGCAAGCGTCGGAACGGAATGGCAGCCTGTCACGAAACAGATACCACGCTGGAAGATTTTTTTCGGGCTGCCTCCTATGCGCTGAAAACCAAAGGACGCTTTGCTCTGGTACAGTTGCCAGAGCGATTTACGGAAGCGGTACTTTTGGGAGCCAAGTACCATTTGGAATTAAAAAAACTCCAGTGGGTTCATGCCAAAGTGGAACGGCCGGCCTGGATTTTTCTGGCGGAATTTGTGAAAGGGGGGCACCCAGGTCTTTCGGTGCTGCCTCCTCTTGTTATGTATACGCCTACTGGCGGGTATACCCAGGATACCCTTGCGTATTACGGAAAAAATGAGGCATGATCATGGAAGCAAAAAAAGGTGTTTTGTACTTGTGCGCCACGCCCATCGGCAATCTGGAGGATATGACCTTTCGGGCTGTGCGGATGCTAAAAGAAGCGGACCTGATTGCGGCAGAAGATACCCGGCATACCCGGCAGCTTTTGAATCATTTTGAAATTCATGGCAAACCGATGCTGAGCTATCATGAAAACAATAAGGAAAAAGCGGGGCCGGTTTTGCTGCAGGCACTGGAAGATGGGAAAAATGTTGTTCTGGTCAGTGACGCCGGGTTTCCGGGGATTTCAGATCCTGGGGAAGCGGCTGCCAAAGAAGCGATTGCTCACGGCTTTTTGGTAGTCCCTATACCGGGGGCAAATGCGGCCTTGACGGCACTGGTCGCTTCCGGGCTTGGTACCACACCGTTTTTCTTTGGGGGATTTTTGCCTAAGACAAAAACAAAGCGAAGAGAGCAGCTGGAAGCGTGGAAAAAAATTCCGGCGACACTTATCCTTTATGAAGCCCCTCATCGCATCCGGGAAGTGTTGCAGGATATGGAAGCTGTCTGGGGCAATCGGGATATGGCCATGTGCCGGGAACTGACTAAGATTCACGAGGAGTTTTTCAGAGGCAGTACTGCAGAAGTAAGGCAGCACCTGGATGAAAATCTGCCCCGAGGAGAATTTGTCCTAGTGATTGCCCCGGAAAAGATAGAACCGGCAGCGCTTACGGAAGACCCGCTGGATGTTGTGAAACAGCTGGTAGCAGGCGGTTTGGATAAAAAAGAGGCCCTTGCCCAAACGGCTAAAAAATACAAAGTTCCTAAACGGGAACTGTATAACAGACTGGTGCGGGAAAATGGAGCACAAGGAGAATATGATGGAAAAGTGGCTGGCAGTCAGCATTAAAATTGCACATGCAGCTGTAGAAGCGGTGGCAGACCTATTGGAGGACGTAGGGGCGCGCAACGGGGTCGTGATTGAAGACCCCCAGCTCTTGAATGACCTGCTGCAAAGTGATACCTGGGAATTGTGCGATATTCCGGAGCAGGAAAATCCAGAAGTGGTGACGGTAACGGCCTACTACCCGGAAAACGGGGAATTGCAGGGGAAACTGGATCGTATTGAGCAAGGTTTGGCCACCATTGCCCAGCGCATTGGAGAGTTTCGCTTTGGGCCTACGCTTTTTCAAACCATCAGCGAAAAAGACTGGGCGAACCAGTGGAAACAATTTTTCCATACCACGCACGTAGGAAAGAAAATCGTAATTAACCCTTCCTGGGAGAAATACACCCCTCGGCAAGGAGAAAAAGTCATCGTCCTGGATCCGGGTATGGCGTTTGGCACAGGGACCCATTCTACGACCAGCATGTGCATTCAGCGTCTGGAGGAATTGGTAGCGCCGGATATGGTCGTCTTTGATGTGGGAACTGGCAGCGGTATCCTGGCGATGACGGCGGCACTTTTGGGAGCCCGGCAGGTGCATGCTGTAGATATTGATGCCAAGGCAGTGGACGTCGCCCGGGAAAATATTGCGCAAAATCATCTGGATGGCACCATAACAGTAAGCCAGGGCAATCTGCTGGACGCAACGGACGGGAAAGCGGATCTTATCGTGGCAAATATTATCGCGGCCGTTATTGTTGCGGTGATGCCGGAAGTGGCGGGCAAGCTAAAAGAGCATGGACGCTTTTTGGCCAGTGGTATCATTAAAGAGCGGTTGCCGGAAGTAGAAGCAGCTGCAGCAAAACAAGGCCTGCAGATTTTGGATGTACAACGTAAAGCAGGATGGTGCGCTGTGACCATGGGAAGGACAATGTGATGTACCGCTTTTTTGTAAACCGGGATTTTCAGGATACTATGTACATTGATGGACAGGACGCCCATCATATTATCCATGTGCTTCGGCTGAAACAGGGCGAAAAGATCCAAATTGTCAGTCTGGATCAGATCACCGCAGTGATGAAAATCACAGGCTTTAGGGATAACAAGGTGCTGCTGCAAATAGTGGAAACCATGGAGCCCAATCATGAGCCGTCTGTAAAGGTCTCACTGCTGCAGGGTCTGCCTAAGCAGGACAAATTGGAGTGGGTAATCCAAAAGGCGGTGGAATTGGGAATTCATAGCGTGTGCCCTGTCATGATGGAACATTCTGTGGTGCGGCTGGATGCGGATAAAGCAGTAAAAAAGCAAGTGCGGTGGGAAAAAATCGCGGAAGCAGCGGCTAAACAAAGCAAAAGGGACAGCATCCCGCAGGTAAACCTACCACAGCCGTTCCGTGAGGCAGTAGAGGCCTGCGCGGCAGAACTCAAAATCGTGGCCTACGAAGTGGAAGATACCCGGGGCATCCGAGAGGTCCTGCACGCTCATCCGGAGATTCATTCCGCTGCTTTTTTAATCGGCCCCGAAGGGGGTATTTCCAAAGAAGAATTTACTTTTTTACAGGAGCAGGGATGGCACAGTGTCAGCCTGGGGCCTAGGATTATGCGCACGGAAACGGCAGCCTTGGCAGCGCTGACAGCCATTATGTACGAGACGGGAAATTTGGGAGGATAGAACAAGGCAAGATGAAAACCATTGCTTTTTATACACTGGGCTGCAAGGTGAACCAATCGGATACGGCCAGCATGGAAAAACTGTTTGAGCAGGATGGGTTTTCCGTGGTGCCGTTTGACGAGGACCATCCGGCAGAGATTGTGCTGATTAATACCTGTGTGGTAACTAACGCCGGGCAGGGGAAAAGCCGACGGATCATTCACAGGGTCAGCCGTATGAAACCCAAACCGCTCATTGTGGTAACTGGCTGTTATCCCCAGACGGCTCCGGACGAAGTACTGGAAATTCCCGGTGTGGATATTCTGATCGGAAGCCAGGACCGGAAACAGGTGGTGGAGCTGGTTAAACAGCGCCTGGAAGAGAATCCGGAAGCTGCCCCGCTGAATACTGTGCACACTATGGATGTGGGGGAAGCCTTTGAAAATATGGAAGCGGCGGTGGACCAAAGCCGCAACCGGGCCTTCTTAAAAATTCAGGAGGGCTGCGACCAGTACTGTGCCTACTGCATTATTCCCTATGCCAGGGGCCATCTTCGCAGCCGCAGCCTGGAAGATATCCGGCAAGAGGTGGCTCGTTTAGCGGAAGGGCATTTTCAGGAAATCGTCTTAATCGGCATTCATTTAGGCTGTTATGGCAAAGAAGATCCCAAAGGTCCCCGGCTAAGCGATGCGGTAAAAGCTGCGTTATCCGTTCCCGGTGTGCCGCGGTTCCGCCTGGGCAGCCTGGAAAGCGTAGAAGTTGACGAAGCGCTGCTTGCGCTTATGGCGCAGGATAAACGGCTATGTGCCCATTTGCATCTGCCTCTCCAGGCGGGCTGCACGGAAACTTTGAAACGGATGCACAGACCCTATGATACGGAAAAATTTAAAGCGTTGGTAAATCGTATCCGGGCTCTTGTGCCGGATGTGGCCATTACTACGGATGTGATTGTGGGATTTCCGGGAGAAACGGAGGAAGATTTCCAGCAATCCCTTACTTTTATAGAATCTATGGGATTTGCCAAAATCCATATTTTCCCCTATTCTCCGCGAAAAGGTACACCGGCTTCCCTCATGCCCGGGCAGCTGACAAATAAAGAAAAGCAAAACCGGGTGCACCGCCTGGAGGTCGTTGATGCCAAAAGCAATTTGCACTATCGTTTGTCCTGGCTGGGCAGAACGTCTACCGTACTATGGGAACAGAAAAATAAGAAAACAGGCCTTTGGGAAGGACTAACGCCGCAATATTTGCGCGTCTATACGGACAGCCCGGCAGCTAGCAAGGGAGAAATTACCCCTGTCCTTTTGAAAAATATCTATGAGGATGGGCTAAAGGGTGTTATAATAGAGTAAATCTATAGGTACAGGGGGGTGAAATTATGGCGGACTGTGTATTTTGTAAAATCATTTCCGGCGAGATTCCCAGCAAACGAGTTTATGAAGATGATCAGGTGATTGTGATTAACGACATGAATCCTGGGGCACCGGTGCATGTACTGGTGATCCCTAAGGAACATACCGAAAACATCCTGACAGCCTCCCCTGACGTGCTGCTCCATGTGAAAGAGATCCTGCCGCAATTGGTAAAACAGCTGGGTCTTGAGGAAAAAGGCTTCCGGGTCGTAGTCAATACCGGATCCTGGGGCGGTCAAAGCGTGCCCCATCTGCATTTCCACATCCTGGGCGGTAAAGAACTTGGCTGGCCTCCCTGCTAATTGTTTGTTGACATAGCACTTGGTTATAAGGTATAATAACAAGGTGTTAATGTTAAATTACACTTCCCGAAAGAGATGGTGGAGGGAGGGATATAGATGGCTACTGAGATCAGAGTTGGCAAAACCGAGTCTTTGGACAGCGCGCTGCGGCGTTTCAAACGTGCTACGCAGAAAGCAGGCGTTCTCTCCGAAGTGCGGAAACGTGAACACTACGAAAAACCTAGCGTTAAACGGAAAAAGAAGTCTGAAGCTGCCAGAAAGCGCAAAACCAGATAATACGTTTGGGGGCGTGCACTGTGTCTTTACGGGATATTCTACAAACCGATATGAAGCAGGCTATGAAAGACCGTGACAAACTGCGGTTAGCAGTGTTGCGGATGGCTTGGGCTGCCATACGGAATAAAGAAATTGACGAAAAGACCGAATTGAAGGATGACCAGGTACTGGCTGTCCTCAGCAAAGAAGTCAAACAAAGAGAAGATACCATTTCGGAAATCCAAGACGCTAACCGGCCGGATTTGGTAGAAAAGAATCAGCAGGAAATTGACGTGCTGAAACACTACCTGCCCCAGCAGCTAAGCGACGAAGAACTGAAACAAGTGGTAGAAGATGCCATTGCTAAAAGCGGCGCCAAGTCTATGAAAGATATGGGCAAAGTAATGGGAATGGTCATTGCACAGACCCGGGGTAAAGCCGAAGGCAAACGGGTCAGCACCATGGTGAAATCTCTCTTGGGTTGAAACCAGACAGAGGAACAGGGGAATGTCCAGTGCGGATGTTCTCCTGTTTTTTATTCTACAAGTAGCGCGTATAAGGAATTGAAAGAACGGAGGCAAGCTCATGGAAGAAACCTACAGCAGAAAGGAATCCGCCTGGGCGCGGATGGACGACAAAGAACGGATCGCCGTCATGGAATACGGTGACCGGTATAAAAAATTCTTGGATACGGCTCGGACAGAACGGCTGGCTGTGAAGGAGATTTTGCGCCAGGCCGAAGCCGCTGGCTTTAAACCACTGTACGATTGCACAGAACTAAAGCCGGGAGATAAGGTGTACTGGAACCAGAAAGGAAAATCCTGTATCCTGGCTGTCATCGGTACAGAACCGGTGTACGAAGGGCTTAAAATCGTAGGCTCCCATGTGGATGCACCACGGCTGGATCTAAAAGGAAATCCGGTGCATGAACAAGATGGGGTGGCTTATTTCCGTACCCATTATTATGGCGGAATCAAAAAATACCAGTGGCCCTGTATTCCCCTGGCATTAATCGGTGTGATCTATAATAAAGCCGGAGAAAAAATCGAAATCAATATTGGTATGGATGAGCAGGATCCGGTATTTTATATCACGGATCTCTTGCCCCATATGGCCCAGGATCAGATGAAGAAAACGCTGGCGGAAGGGGTTACTGGCGAGCAGCTCCAGGCCGTGATTGGCTCCCACAATGACCATGATGAAAAACTGCAGGATGCTGTGATGAAGCTCCTGAAGGAAAGATATGGGATTGAAGAGGAAGATTTTACCACGGCAGAACTGGAACTGGTGCCGGCCATGAAGAGCCGTGATGTGGGCTTTGACCGTTCTATGATTGCCTCCTATGGGCAGGATGACCGTGTATGCTCTTATGCCAATCTGGAAGGGATTTTGCAAGCGCTTCCCGGCACTAAAACTCAGGCGGCGCTCTTTACCGACAAGGAAGAAATTGGTTCCTACGGCAATACCGGCATGGAGTCCGCCTATTTCGTAAAATTTGTTATGAAACTTTTGTCTTTGCAAAATCGGGGCAGTCTATTGGATTTCTACGAAACCATGGAACATAGTGAAATGCTTTCTGCGGATGTGAATGCCTGCATGGATCCTATGTTCCCTGAAGTTACGGAAAAAGACAATTCCTCCCTTTTGGGCTATGGAATCGCCCTTACCAAATACACCGGGGCCCGGGGCAAAGCCGGTAGCAACGATGCCAATAGCGAATTTATGCAAAAAGTGCGGTGCATCTTTAACGAAAATGGTGTTGCCTGGCAGATTGGAGAACTGGGCAAGGTGGACCAGGGCGGCGGCGGTACCATCGCCTTTATGCTGGCGGACTGGGGCGTAGAAGTGGTTGACTGCGGGACGGCCATGCTGAGCATGCATTCTCCCTATGACCTTTTGTCCAAAGCCGATGCTTATGAGACCTATCGTGCCTATAAAGCTTTTTATGAAAGCAAGTAAACCTGCTATCCAATGGCCTTCCTTATCTTAGGAGGGCCATTTTCCATGGAATAAAAGATTGTCATGGTTTCTTCATTTGACAGAGCGGGGATTGATGCTATAATACAGTTTGTACAAATAATTGCATATGCGGGCAGCCTGGTTGTCTGAACATCGAGCTGCTTTTTGTTTGTAAAGAGGCGTCTATGGAGTGAAGAAAAAATATTTGCAGCGATTCGTATGTCTTTCTGCTAGCGCATGTATCCTGTGCAGCGGTACTGCGGTGGCTACTGCGGCGGTACGGGTGGGAATGGATTCCAACCATACTGTGAACCAGACTGTCCAACAGACACTGCTTGTGAAACCAAATGCGGTAGGACAAGTGGCACTTTCCCGAAAAAGCAAAGTAAAGAGCGGCCATAAATCCTGGCGGGAGCGGGTCAAAGAACGGGAGCAGCAGCGCAAACAAGAGCAAGAGGATGAAAAGGGTAACAGGGTGTATAATCCGACAAGGGATAAAGCTCCCAGTGAAGGGCTTTTCATCAAGGAGACCAATCTGCAGTTTCGAGGAAAGCTGTATGTCCGGCCTCGGACGGATATGATTGTCATTCACCATGTTGGCGTTCCCAGTGGGGATATTTCCGCCGCCCAGATTCACCAGGCCCATTTGAAAAATGGCTGGTGCGGGATTGGCTACCACTATGTGATTCGGAAAAACGGCATCATCGAACGAGGACGGCCTCTTGTGACCATAGGGGCGCATGCCTATGGGCAGAATGATCACACCGTGGGAATCAATGTGACCGGAAATTTTGAATGGGAAAAGCCCACCACATATCAACTGAAGGCATTGGCGAACCTGGTCACGGCATTGTGCCGGATCTATCACCTGGACCCCAATATGCACACGGTGGTGGGACACCGGGATGTGAATGATACAGCGTGCCCTGGGCGCAATTTGTATGCCAAACTGCCGGATATCCGCTGGCAGGTGCGCAAAAATCTGCACTTGGTGCGGTAGGCATGTCATTGACAGAGTGGTGAAAATTGTCTATAATTTTTTAGATACGAAGGAAAAATTTCCGGGGCAGTAACGGGCGCCGGCGCAAAGAATAGGGAGAGTTTTGCATGAAAAAGTTAACGGGTAACGAAATTCGCCAAAAGTTTTTAGATTTCTTCAAGGAGCGGGGCCACTTGGTTTTACCCAGTGCGTCTCTGATTCCTCATGATGATCCTACGCTTTTGCTTATTGGCGCTGGCATGGCGCCGCTAAAACCGTATTTTACGGGTAAGGTGAAACCGCCTTCTCCCCGGATCACTACCTGCCAGAAATGCGTCCGTACTGGTGATATTGAAAATGTAGGGCATACGGCCCGGCACCATACCTATTTTGAAATGCTGGGCAATTTTTCTTTTGGGGATTATTTTAAGAAAGAAGTTATTCCCTGGGCTTGGGAATTTTTGACTAAAGAACTGGAACTACCGAAAGAAAAACTGTGGATTACGGTGTATCCTGACGACCAGGAGGCCTATGACCTGTGGCATGATGTGTGCGGCGTGCCGTCAGAGCGGATCGTAAAGCTGGAGGATAACTGGTGGGAAATTACCAGCGGTGGTCCCTGCGGTCCGGATTCAGAAATTCATATTGACCTGGGCGAAGATAAAGGGTGCGGCGAGCCAACCTGCGGACCTGGGTGTGATTGTGGCCGTTTCCTGGAATTATGGAACCTGGTATTCACCCAGTACAATAAAGAGGCCGATGGCACGTATATCCCGCTACAACATAAAAACATTGACACCGGGCTGGGGCTGGAACGGGTAGCGTCCGTATTGCAAGGCGTTCCCAATAACTTTGAAACGGACTTAATCTTCCCGCTGATCCAATATGCCTGTGATATATCCGGTAAGCACTATCATGAAGACCCCCAGACGGATATTTCGCTGAAAGTTATCGCGGACCATGCTCGTTCACTCACCTTTATGATTGGGGATGGCATTCTGCCCAGCAACGAAGGGCGCGGGTATATTTTACGCCGGGTATTGCGGCGTGCTGTCCGCCATGGCCGGCAAATCGGGATTACCAAGGAGTTCTTGGCAGGAGCCGCAGATCTGGTCATCTCCATGTATGGGGACTACTACACAGATCTGAAAGAAAAGCAGAGCTATATTGAAAAAGTCATTACCATGGAAGAACAAAGCTTCCTGGCGACGCTAGAACAAGGCACCGCTCTCTTAAATGAAAAGATTGATTTGCTGAAGAAAGCCGGGGAAACCGTACTTTCCGGTGCCGATGCTTTCCAGCTGTATGATACCTTCGGCTTTCCTTGGGAGCTTACAGAAGAAATTCTGGAAGAGCAGGGCATGGGTATGGATAAATCGGGCTTTGATGCTGCCATGGAAGCGCAGCGTGACAGAGCGCGGGCAGCCCGTAACGACCAGGAAGGCAAGCCGGTTCTGTATGATACACGGCATTTGAAGCTGGGAGAACTAACAGTAGCGGAAGACAGCCACGAAGGAACGGTAGCAGCCCTTTTCCCACTGCGGGAAACTCAGGCTGTACCCAAAGGTGAGCATGGGGACGAACTGGCCGTGATATTGTCCAATACGGCTTTCCATGCGGAAGGCGGCGGGCAGCTGGGAGATAATGGCCGCTTGGTAGGAACAAACGGTATCTTTGACGTACTGGATACTAAAAAACTACCGGATGGCACTACCATTCATTTAGGGAAAGTGGTGGAAGGTTCCCTGTCCACGGGCGATACCGTGACCTTTGAGGTGAATCTGGACCGCCGGGCTGCCATTGCCCGGAACCATACGGCTACGCACCTGCTCCATGCAGCACTGAAAAAAGTGCTGGGAGACCATGTGAACCAGGCCGGCAGTTATGTGGGACCGGATCGGCTGCGTTTTGATTTTTCCCATTTCTCCCCTGTTAGCAGTGAGGAACTGCTGGCGGTGGAAGATCTGGTCAATGAAAAAATTTTGGATGCCATTGACGTGGAGATTTCCGAACAAGATTTGGAAGAAGCTAAGGCAAAGGGTGCCATGGCCCTATTTGGGGAAAAATATGGACGCATCGTGCGGGTGGTAAATGTGCCAGGCTATAGCATGGAACTGTGCGGCGGGGTGCATGTAAAAAATACTTCCAATATCGGTATGTTTAAGATCCTGTCCGAATCCAGTGTAGGATCCGGAGTGCGGAGAATTGAAGCCGTTACGGGGACGGGTGCTTTGCAGTATACCCGGGAATTGGAATCCATCCTTGCAGAAGCAGCCGACGCCGTAAAAGGCCGCCCAGGCAATCTGGTGGAGCGGATTCATGCTCTGCAAGAAGAAGTACGCAACGATAAGCGGCGTGCTGATGAAGCAGAACGGAAACTGCTGGCGGCAGCTGCCCAGGATGTGACCAGTGGGATGCGTACCATCCAAGGTGTGCCTACCCTGGTGCAGGAAGTCAACGTAGCAGATGTAGGGGCCTTGCGGCAGATGGGGGATACCCTGCGAGATAAGACTGGCGGCGTAGTGGTGCTTTTGGCACCTGTTGCTGACGACAAGGTGAATGTTCTTGTCATGGCTTCTAAAGAAGCAGTACAAAAAGGCATTCACGCCGGTAAATTGGTAAAAGCTGTGGCACAGGTCATGGGCGGTAACGGCGGCGGTCGGCCGGATATGGCCCAAGCTGGCGGCAGGGACAAGAGTAAAATCAAAGAAGCTATGGAACAGGCCTGGAGCCTGATTGGGGAGCAGATCCACTAAGAGGGTGAAGCGATGGACGCAGAGGAAAAAGTAAAGGACCAGCTAGGAAAAGCCCTTTACAAACTGATGGAAGAAAAACCTCTTCGCAAAATTACCGAAGAGGAAATCGTCAAAGCGGCAGGCGTATCCCAAGCGGATTTTACGGCCTATTTTCATAGCCGGCGGGATTTGGCCCACTGGGTCTATGTGCATATTCTGGCACTGCATGGCAAAGATATCATGCGCAGTCACTGCTGGTCTGAGGCGACGTATAAAAAATTTCAGCTGTATGCCAAACATTTGAAATTTCTCCAAAATCTCTATACCAGTTGTGACGTGGAGCGGGTACGGGAAACCAACCGGCGTTTTGTACGGGATGCCTATCATTATCTCCTGAGAACCCAGGGCGGCGACTTGAAAAATCCCCATGTGCATTTTGCCGTAGAAATGTTTGTGGTGGGCGGCGAGGAAATGACCATGCGCTGGATTCTGGATGGCATGAATGTTCCTATTGAAGTCATGCTGGTGTTGTTCCAAGAAGCGGTACCCAAAAATATCACACACTATTTTTATTGAAGAAGGATGCGGGGGTTGTCGCGTAGCGTGGCAACCCCTTTATGTGCAAAAAGGGAGGTCATAGTCATGAGTCATATTTCACAGGAAACTACCATGTTTAAACCGGTCCCGGAAAGCAAAAGCGTAGCCGAGACGATCCGGGAAGTTGCCGATGCCCTGAAAGAAAAAGGCTATAATCCTATTGACCAGCTGGCGGGGTATCTTTTGAGCGGAGATCCGGCTTATATCACCAGCTACAAGGATGCCAGACTGAAAATCCGCCGCTATGAACGGTATGAACTCTTAGAAGCGCTCTTACAGCGGTATTTAAAGGAGCCTAACGCCTGATGCGGTTTATGGGACTGGATTTGGGAACAAGGACCATCGGCGTTGCCGTCAGCGATGCCATGGGACTGATTGCGCGAGGGGTGGAAACCATCCACCGCAAAGGAGAAGAAAAAGATTTGGCACGGCTCAGGGAGCTGGTGCAGCAAGAAGAAGCAGAAGCTTTTGTCCTGGGATATCCCAAGAATATGAATGGGACGGTAGGGGAGCGTGCGAAGGCCAGCGAAGCCTTTAAGGCTGTTTTAGAAAAAGAGTTTCCTTCCATGCAAATTATCCTGTGGGATGAACGGCTTTCCACTGTGGCAGCGGAAAAAGTTCTTGTCGCAGCGGACGTGCAGAGAAAAAAAAGAAAGGGTCTCATTGACATGATGGCCGCTGTAGTGATTCTGCAAAACTATCTGGACAGCTTGGGGAGGAGTCTACATGGCAACGCATGAAGAAAAACTGGACGAAAAAATGCTGGAATCGGAAGACCAGGGGGATCTGGTAGTTATTACCGACGAGGACGGCAATGAATCCTATTACCTGGAAGAAATGGTCATCCCTATGGATGGAAAGAATTTTGCCCTTTTGACTGCCGTACAGGAAGAAGAAACAGCGGATGAAGAGGATGAGGTCATTATTGCCAGGGTGGAGTTTGACGAAAAGGGAGAACCGGTGTACCTAGATCCTACCGACGAGGAATTTTCAGCTGTGCGAAAAGCCTATGAAACCATGATGGACGAAATGGACGAGGAGTAAGAGAGCGTACAGGATGAAAAAGAAGTTTTTACCGATCTGTGTAGCCTTTGTGCTGGCACTTTTGTTCGGCGCTTACTGGTATCTGAATTATTTTAATCCCAACACCAGCCTGGCGACGGGGCAAAAAGTCCGGTTTACGGTCACTGAGGGCATGAGCACACGGGAGATAGCAACGCTGCTGCATGACAAAAAGCTGATCCAGACCCCGGAATCTTTTCGGTTGGCAGCCAAAATCAATGGACTGGACAGCCATCTGCAGGCAGGTAAGTACGAACTCACGGCAGGGATGAGCAACAAAGAAATTATTGATATTCTGTCCCAAGGGCAGGTCCATACCAGCAGCTTTGCCGTACCGGAAGGAGCTACCATCAACGAGATTGCCCTGAAATTGGAAAAAGAGCACTTGGGTAGCGCCCAGTCTTTCCGGAATGCTGCGAAAGACTATACGCTCTATCCGTACATGACTACTAGCGATCCAGCCGTTGTGTACAAAGCAGAAGGGTTTGCCTGTCCTGCTACGTATAATATCCCTGAGGGCACGGATGAAAAAGAAATCCTAGCCATGATGGTACGGGAGTTTAACAGCAAGCTGGAAAATACACTGAAGGATGATCTGCAGAACAGTGCCCGCCCGCTGCGGGATGTGGTGACACTGGCCAGCATGGTGGAGCGGGAAGCCACCCATAAAGAAGAAATGCCACTGATTGCCGGCGTCTTTATCAAGCGGCTGGAAATTGGTATGCCCATCCAGTCTGATACCACCATTCAGTATCTTTTCGGGGTCCAGAAAAAAGAAGTTACCTTTGCGGATCTCAAAATCCAGTCCCCATATAATACCTATCTGAATAAAGGACTGCCACCGGGACCTGTGGGCAATCCCAGTATGGATGCCATCCGAGCCGTTCTCCATCCTGTCATGAGCGATTATTTGTATTTTGTGGCGGATAAGGATGGATACCATCACTTTACTAAGACCTACAGTGAACATATGGCCATGATTCAGAAATTGAACCCAGGAGAAAAAATTGATCAGCCATAAGGAGAAATTTTCGTGATAAAACCGGAACTTTTGGCGCCAGCAGGGAGTATGGATAAAGCCAAAATGGCGCTGTATTATGGGGCCGATGCCTTATATTTGGGCGGTAAAGCCTTTGGACTCAGGGCCTTTGCAGCCAATTTTTCCTGTGAGGAAATCCGGGATATTTGCAGTTTCGCCCATGCTATGGGGAAAAAAGTCTATATGACTGTCAATATTTTTCCCCATAATAGCGATTTGCCCGCACTACCCCAGTACCTGAAAGACCTTGCGGCAGCAGGTGCCGATGCCCTTCTTATCTCGGACCTAGGCGTCTGGATGTTGGCACGAGAGATCATTCCTGACATGAAACTCCACGTCAGTACCCAGGCCAATACCACAAGCAGTGCAGCTGTAAAAGCCTGGGAAAAGTTAGGGGCAGATCGGGTGGTGCTGGCCAGAGAACTGTCCTTGGGAGAAATTGCTTCCATTGCCAAGGCAACCAAGGTGGATCTTGAAGTTTTTGTGCATGGGGCGATGTGTATTTCCTATTCTGGACGGTGTCTTTTGAGCAATTATTTTACCGGCAGGGACAGTAATCGGGGCGCCTGTGCCCAGATTTGCCGCTGGGAATTTTCCCTCACGGAAAAAAATCATCCCCAAGAGGCATTTCCCATTGCGGAGGACGAACGGGGAACCTATATTTTAAATTCCAAGGACCTGTGCCTGATTGATTTTCTGCCCCAGCTTATGGCGGCAGGAGTTAAAAGCTTGAAAATTGAAGGCCGTATGAAGAGTGTTCACTATGTCGCCAGCGTGGTCAGTGCTTATCGGAAAGCCATTGACCTGTGCTGGCAGGACCCGGAGCACTACCATACGCCCAAAGCACTTCAAGAGGAACTGAGAAAAGTTTCTCACAGGCCTTATACTACTGGTTTTGCCGTGCAAAAGCCCGGACCTGAGGCACAAGTCTACGGGACCAGTTCGTATATCGCCGGTGCAGATTTTGTTGGGCTCATTAAAGTCTATGATCCCAACACGAACCGGGTAACGGTGGAGCAGCGCAACCATGTGAAAACAGGAGAGACCCTTGAAATTTTAACACCTGGCGGGGAAATCTTTCCTTGGACGCTTTCCCATATGCTGGATGCCGACGGACAGCCGATTGAAGCAGCCCCTCACGCCCAAATGCTATTTACGGCTGACGGGGATCCCCGGATGCAGAAATTTTCCCTGGTGCGGCGCATAAAACCGCTTTTTTCGGAAAAATAGTGGGAAAGCTTTGCATAAACAGGCCTTTTCAGAGTAAAATAGACTAGTCGGCCAGAATGTTTCGGCCACAAGGAGCGCGTAATCATGGAACCATTGGAAAAGCTACGGGCATTGCTTGCAAAGGAAGCATGCGATAGCATGTTTATCCGGGGAGATTCTTCTATCCGTTATTTCACCGGGTTTACAGGGGGCGAGAGCCTTTTGTATGTGGATGCGAAGCGGGCCGTGATTATTACGGACAGCCGCTATACCCTGCAGGTGGCGCAACAAGCTCCCCAATGCGAATGTCTGGAGCATCACCACGGCTTTTATCAGGCGGCAGTCCAGATAGCGCAGCCCAAGCATCCTGCTCTGGATGGTGATTATTTTTCCTATACGGAGATGCAAAAATTATCCGAGGCCTTTCCCGGAGTGTCCTGGAAAAACCTGAATCTGGTAGGCTTGCGGCAGGTTAAGACGCAGGAAGAAATGCAGTCTTTGCGCAAAGCCGTTGCGATTTCAGATGAGGCCTTTTTACAGCTTCTGCCTCATATTAAAGCAGGTCGCCGAGAGAATGAACTGGCGGCTGAACTGGAATATAATATGAGAAAGCTGGGAAGTACCAAACCTTCTTTTGAGACCATTGTGGCATCCGGGGTGCGCAGTGCGATGCCCCATGGCATTGCATCTGAAAAAGTCGTGGCAAAAGGGGACTTTGTGACCTTTGACTTTGGTGCCACCTATAACGGCTATTGCAGTGATATTACCCGGACTGTGGTTATAGGAAAGGCAGCCCCCTGGCAAAAAGAAATTTATGAGATTGTCCTGGAAGCCAATCTTTTGGGAGAGAAGACAATCAAACCTGGTGTAACAGGGGCCAGTGTAGATAAAGCCGTACGGGACTTTATTACAGAAAAAGGCTATGGGCCTAATTTTGGACATGGCTTGGGTCATGGAGTGGGCCTGGACATCCATGAAAAACCAGTCCTGAACCGCAGCAATGATGAGCCGCTACCTGTAGGAGCGGTGGTCACTGATGAACCAGGTATCTATCTGGCAGGCAAGGGCGGCGTACGGATTGAAGATACCGTACTGGTAACTGCTAGTGGCTGTGAAAAGCTGACAGCGGTTCCTAAAGAATTGTTAGAAATAAAATCCCTATAAATAAATTTATTTTTTGGAGGTTGTAGTTATGATTTCTACGAACGATTTTAAAACTGGCGTAACGGTTGAAATCGATGGCGATGCTTGGCAGGTCGTCGAATTCCAGCATGTAAAACCTGGTAAGGGCGCAGCCTTTGTCCGTGCCAAAATGCGCAATCTGTGCACTGGGGCTGTGGTAGAGCGGACTTTTAACGCCGCAGAAAAACTGGAAAATGCCGTGGTGGAACGCCGTGATATGCAATACCTGTATGAAAATGAAGGTATGTATGTGTTCATGGACAACGAGACCTACGAGCAGATTGAACTGAATAAAGAACAGCTGGGCAACGCCATTAATTTCCTGAAGGAAAATATGGATGCCAAGGTAACTTCTTTCAAAGGCCGCATCCTGGGCGTGGAACTGCCCAATACTGTAACGCTTACCGTCGTAGAAACTGAACCGGGGATCAAGGGCGATACCGCTACCGGCGGTAGCAAGAACGCCAAACTGGATACCGGGTATGTAGTTAAGGTACCTCTTTTCATCAACGAAGGGGATGTACTGCAAATCGATACCCGTACCGGGGCCTATATCGCGAGAGCATAATTGTACAAAGGGGTGCTGCTGCGGCAGTGCCTTTTTTGTTATGTTGGGAGAGTAGTATGAGAAAAACGATTTATCTGGTCCGACATGGGGAGACAGCTGCCAACCGGGACGGGATTCTGCAAGGTTGGAGCGATTTTCCTCTTTGCCAGGAGGGAGAAAAGCAGGCACAGGATCTGGCAGCCCGTGCCAAAGGCATACCGCTGGATGCTATTTATATATCAGATCTTATGCGCACCCAGCAGACTGCTGCACCACTTGCCAAAGAGCGCAATCTTTCCCCTGTGGTGCTGCCTGGACTTAGGGAAATCTCCTTTGGCCGCTGGGAAGGACGCCCTTTTGCGGAGATGAAAAAGGAAGATCCCGAACTTTTACGGAAGCTATTTCGAGAACCCACCCAGGCAGATATAGGGCAAAGCGAAACGGTAGAAGCCTCCCAAACCAGAGTGTGGGATGCCTTCCGTCACATTGAAACGCATATGGAAGATGGACAGACTGTCCTTGCCATCAGCCATGGCGGCATTTTGCGTGCGCTTTTATGTCATCTTTTATCCATGCCGCTGGATGCCATGTGGCGCCTGGGATTGGATAATACGGCTTCTGTCAAAGTGGTGTGCAACGATATTGCAGGCTACTGGGTGGAAGATTGGAATAACCGTGGGCCTCTGATGCCGTGATAAGTTTTTCCTAATTTTACGAATAATGGATTCCGTATTACCCGGTCCGTTGCGACTATGGTATAATAAACGAAATACATAGAACTTGAATGCATAGAGATTTAGGAGGTTGAGGAATGACTAATCCAGTTAAAATTGTGGAAACCGTACTGCGGGATGGACATCAGTCCCTTTGCGCGACACGGATGCGTACCAGTGATATGCTGCCCGTGCTGGAAGACTTGGACAAGGCTGGCTTTTATGCTCTGGAAGCATGGGGCGGGGCTACGTTTGACACCTGCCTGCGGTTCTTAAATGAAGATCCTTGGGAAAGACTGCGGACCATTCGCAGCCATGTAAAAAATACTAAATTGCAGATGCTCCTCCGTGGGCAGAATATCCTCGGCTACAGCAATTATGCTGATGACGTGGTTACGGAATTTGTTAAACGCTCTGTGGCTAACGGAATTGATATTATCCGTGTCTTTGATGCCTTTAATGATACCCGGAACCTTCGGACGGCGATGAAAGCTACCAAAGACGCCGGGGCGGAAGCCCAGGGCACTTTGGTATACACCATCAGCCCCTACCATAAAGACAGCGACTATGTACGGCTGGCTCATGAGCTGGTGGAGATGGGAGCAGATTCTATCTGCATTAAGGACATGAGCGGGCTGCTAGCGCCTTATGCCTGCTACAATCTGGTTACGGCGCTGAAAAAAGAAATCAATATCCCCATCAACGTGCACAGCCACTGCACCAGCGGCATGGGTGCCATGACGATTTTAAAAGCGGTGGAAGCCGGCGTCGACCGGGTGGATACGGCGCTGTCTCCTTTTGCAGAAAGCACCAGCCATCCCTGCACAGAATCCCTGGTCTATACCCTGCAGGGAACGGAACGGGATACGGGCATTGATGTGAATGCTTTGTACCCGATTGCCGATCACTTTAAACATGTTAAAGAAGACCTGATCAAGACCTTTAACCTGCCCAATACCAGCGGTGTGAATCCCCAGGTGCTGTCCTTCCAGATTCCTGGCGGCATGCTCAGCAACCTGCGCAAGCAGCTGGCAGAGATGGGTGTGGGGGATAAATACGATGCTCTCCTGAAAGAAATGCCCATCGTACGGAAAGACCTGGGATATCCTCCTCTGGTGACACCATCCAGCCAGATTGTAGGATCTCAGGCTACGATGAACGTAATCTTTGGACGCTATAAGATGATTCCTAAAGAAGTAAAAGATATTGTACTGGGAAAATATGGCCGTACTCCGGCGCCTATCAGCGACGAGCTGAAAGAAAAAGTGCTGAAAAATGGTCAGGAACCAATTACCTGCCGTCCAGCCGATCTGATTCCTCCGCAAATGGATAAAATGCGGCAGGAACTGGCAGATAAAGGCTACCCCAATGCCAGTGTGGAAGATGTATTGAGCTATGCATCCTTCCCGGAAGTGGCCTTGGAATTCTTCAAGAAAAATAGATAACTAAAAAGGTCACGCAAGAATGGGGTATCATTCTTGCGTGACCTTTGCTTTTCCTTGGTAGCGCAACTATGCTGCCAAGGAAATTTTTAAAAATTACTCCAAGGATTCAAAGTAGGAAAAGCGCCAGCCCTTGGCTGTCTTTACATAAGGGAATGTGGTTTTCCGTGTTTCTACAACATTGGTTTTGCTATGAACAGGATCCTCCATAATGGGTGTGGAGACATTCAGATCAATCTCCGTGGGGGACACTCGTTTGATATCAATGGAGCTGGTGCCTTTTTTAGGATCCTGCGGTCTGGCTCCGGGAGCTACGTACAGCTTGCCGTTAAATTCCCGATATAACCGGCTGTCGCTGATGATAAAACTGGCCAGAGCATCGGTGAAGACTTCATGGACTTTGGATTTGAGCGCCATCATAGTAGGGAATTGTTTGTCGGCCACTGTGTAGTAAATCATGTAGCCGGTATCCTGTTTGTTCTTGCCATCGGTTTTCAGAGGATGATGGTCAAACCATTCGTAGACCGTATTGGCCTGTTGAAAGGCCTGAATGACTTCCTGATCCGTGGGAGCTTCCGGGGATGCGAAAGCAGTGGTGGCAGCAGCCACTACGAGGAGTATAGCAGCTCCTAATGTGCGTAGTAATTTCATAGATTCTCTCTCCTTTGTCATACTGTCTTTATTATAGCATCTCTCTTCTTTCCTGGGTAGCCTTTCCTTTGCGGGTGGCTGCCTTGTGTTGCGCACTTCTATAATCTTTATTGACTGCATCGTTTCAGGTATTGGGTGATAGCCCGCCGACTTTTAGGAATAAAGCTGCTATCCAGGGATAGCGGGTCTTGAATTACTTTGGCATGGGTGAGCTGACTCAGGTCATTGATGCTGGTCTCGGCGCTGCTGCCTCCCTGCGTCACAATGGGAATAATGGTTTTGCCAGTAAGATTAGTCTCCTCAAGAAACGTTTCTACTGGCATGGGCAAAGTGCCCCACCAAAGCGGGTAGATTAAAATAATGTTCTGATAGGGAGCTAGGTTTGGCAGTGCCGTACGCAGAGCCGGGCGGGCTTTTTCGTTAAGCTCCTGGCGTGCCCGTTGGGTAGTCTTTTGATAATTTGCAGAATAGGGTTCTTTCACCTGAATGGAATAGATATCACAATGGGTGGCATCCTGTACCATTTCTGCCAGCACTTGGGTGTTTCCCAAGAGTATATTGCCATCTTTTAGCAGGGAAGCCCCAGAAACGGCATTGACATCTTCCGGGTATTCCGCATTGTCCCGCCAGGAAAAATAGACAGCTATAGTTTTTCCTGGAAGGGTGACTTGTTCTCCCGTAAGGGCCGTTTTTCGGTCAATTACAGCAGGACGAAACCAGTGACTGATATAGGAAGGGCCGACAATAGCAAAAGCGGCACCGGAAAGCAGCAATAAAAGGACTAGAACGGCTTTTTTGCCATGGATATATCGTGTCACATGAAATCCTAAATGCAGCACCATGAGAAAAAGAGCAAGATAGGCTGTCCACTGGTGGATGCTATGCCAGTTTGGCCCGCCTTGGTGCAACATAAGAGCCGCACCGGAGATGGCGTTAAGTAGTAGGCAGGCAGCGAATAAAAAGATAACCAAGGCGTTCCCCCTGCGGCGCCATGTCCAGCTTCCTTTGTGCAAGTTGGTAAAAAAAGGAGCATTAAATTTGCAGTGAAGAACAATCCCTGCCACAAACACGCAGCCCAGCACAATATGAAGAAGGCGGGGCAGGAGTCTACCGGAAGCTTCCATCAATAATAACAGAAGAAGGATGACGTCAAGAATTTTTTTGTGGGTTACACGTGTCATAGAGGTTCTCCTTTATAAAGAAATGTGTTGCAGCCCAGTGCAAGTCTATTTGCTCATAGCCTTATAGTTTTACTTTGTCTTTCCATTTGCCACTGCGGTATTCAGCGTAGCTCATCAAAAAATTGGTGCCCCAGCCTACAGGTTCTGCGATCCAAACCATTTGAATACCATGGATAGGAGCCAGTGTCAGGGAAATTAAAACCCGCAGTGCCAGGTTAGTCAGGTTGGCACAGGTAAAGACTTTCATATCCCCGGCACCACGCAATACGCCATCGACAGCCATCTTAAAACCGATCACGGAAATAAAGAGACCGACGAATTTTAAAAAGCTGGTGCCTGTGGATAGGGCCACGGTAGAAACCTTGTCTCCCAGGAAAAAGCGTATAATGGATTCATTGCAGGTTTCCAGGACTACCAGTATAAGCAGTGCGTAGAGCAGGACCAGGCGGTTTGCGCTATGGTAGCCGGATTTGACCCGGTCAATTTTTTTGGCTCCCAGGTTCTGCCCTGTATAGGGACTCATGGCATTTCCAATGGCATTCATGGGGACGGTACAGCAGTACTGGATCCGCATGGCAGCAGAAAAACCGGCGAGGGCTGCGGCACCAAAACTATTGACCACACCTTGCACCAGCATCATGCCGATGCTGACGATGGATTGCTGCAAGATAGAAGGAAGAGCAATGCCGGTCATCTTTTTTAACTGTCCGCAGCTGAAATAGTGCGGTGCCGTTCCCAGCTCCCGGATCTCTCGTAAAAAAACCAAATACGACAAACAAGCGGAAATCCCTTGGCTGATTAGGGTAGCCCAGGCGGCGCCTCCTACACCCATGCCGAGATTACGTACCATATAAATATCCAGGAAGACGTTTAGAAGCGATGAAAAGATCAGGAAAAATAAAGGGTATTTGGATTTGCCCAAAGCATTAAAGGTGGATGAAATAATATTATACATAAAAAGAAAGGGCAGGCCAAGGAAATAGATTTCCAAATAAACGTCTGCCATCATAATGCTGCTGGCAGGAGTATGAAGCCATCGCATAATCTGAGGACTGAGCGCATATCCCACAAGACCCAGTATGAGGCTAAGCCCAAGAAACGTAAGAAAGGCGGTATAAACAGCTTGTTTCATGTGGTCGTAATCGTGCGCCCCGAAATAGCGGCTGATCAGTACGCTGGCACCAACGCCGCCACCTATGGCGATGCTGATAAAAACCGTGGTAAGCGCATAGGATGCGCCTACAGCGGCCAGCGCTGTTTCTCCAACGTAGCGGCCTACAATGGCTGAATCCACCGTATTGTATAATTGCTGAAAAAAAATTGCCCAAAATCATGGGCAGGGAAAATATAAAAAGCGCCTTCATAGGCGGATCAGTGACCAGATAATCTTTGTTGCCTTGCACGTTCATCAGCTCCTTTGCAGGGGTTCCTGCATTTATAAGTGTACTCATTTTTAAGGGTCTTGACAAGCAAGGTATGATAAGGGCTTGATTTATAGGAACGTGTGTAAGCAAGTATGCTATAATAAATACCGTGAGAAAGGAGGGGATTCGGTGAAACTAAGAAAAATAGGGAAAACATGCCTCCTGGCAGGTATGATTTGTTTACTTTACGGAGTGTTTTCCGGAAAGGGCAATGCGGCGGAAAAGCTGCTTTTTGTTCCGCTGGATAATCGCCCAGTGAGCCTGGAATATACGGCAGAGACTTTTCGAAAAGCAGGCGTTGAAGTATGTACCCCACCTGTAACCTTGCTTGCATCAGATCAAAAAAGTGGGGATCCGGAAGGACTTTTGCAATGGCTGGATCAGGAAGCACCCGGCAGCAGTGGCGCGGTGGTTGCTAGTGACAGCGTAATTTATGGCGGCCTGGTCAACTCCCGGACGCATAAACTTTCGGAAAAGGTGTTGCAAGAACGGGCACAGAAACTGCTTTCCTTTAAGCAAAAACATCCCTTGGTGCCGCTATATGTGTTTGGTACGGTGATGCGCGCTCCTAAATGGAGCAGCGCACCGGCAGAACCAGCGTACTATGCCCAGTACGGTCCGCAGATCTTTCAGTGGGGCGCACTGCGGGATAAAAAGGAACTGGGTCTATTAAAGAAAAAGGACGAGCAGCAGCTGGCAGCGCTTGAACGCACCATTCCTGAAACCATCCGGCAAGATGTTCTTACCCGCAGGGCCAAAAACCGAAATGTACTACAGCAAGTTGCTGAAGGGATTGCAGAAGGAAAGCTGGATTATTTTCTTATTGGACGGGATGATTCGGCCCCTTATTCTGAAGCGCACCTGGATGCACGACATCTTTTGGCAGAGTTGCCTAAGGTACCATCCTACAAGATGCGTTCTTTTTCCGGGACGGATGAACTGGGAATGGTGCTTTTAAATCGGGCTTTGAATAAGGCGCGAGGCGCTGTTCCCTTAGTTTATGGCTTTTATGGACGAGGCACGGGTAAAGCTACAGTACCCAGTTATGAAGATGGCCCTATTGGACAAAGCTACCGGGAACATGTGCTGGCAGCAGGTGCCTATCCGGCTCAATCCGCTAAAAGGGCCGATCTTGTGCTGGGCATGAACACCCGGTATGACGGCACGACGCCCGGAGCCGATACAACGCTGAATATGGATACACTAGATCCCACGACCAAGGACTTTTTGGATAAAGCAGCGCACTACCTGCGGCAAAAGAAAAATGTGGGGATTGCCGATATTGCTTTCGGTAACGGAGGGAGCAACGCTCTGGTGAAAGAACTTTTTCACAGACAGCAGCAGTACGCCCTGGGCTCCTATGCCGGTTGGAATACGGCGGGAAATTCCCTGGGGTATGCCCTGGGACAGGGGCTATTGCGACCGTATTTACGTGAGGCAGATCGCAAGACGCTGCTGGAGATCCGGTATCTGGATGACTGGATTTATCAGAGTAAGGTGCGGCAGGCCTTGCGCCAGAAAGTAATTTATCCTCGCCAGTGGCCCGATGGTAAACTGACAGAGGAAGAAACCGCTGCGGCAGAATCGTATCTCACGCCTGCCATGGAAAAAACGGCGGCTCCATTCTTAGGCGATGATGGTAAAAACTACAGGTATCGCTTGCCTTGGCATCGTACCTTTGAAGTTTGGGTGTCTGAAAAGTAACAGGGAAAGATAAAGGAGACCAGCTATGAAAAATCAAGCAAAATTTAGCCCATAATTACTTT
>CAJMHI010000020.1 GCA_905213155.1 uncultured Acidaminococcus sp.
GTTAAAATCTATACAGGTAGCGTAATTTCTACCGCTGTTCAATTTGGAGTTGCAATTTACGACAGGATATTTTTCCTGTTCTTTAGGATATCGTTCCTGATAATCAGTATGGCTCCCCATCAAATGTACCACGATAAGAATGTTCCGTGATTGTTGAAAGTCCACTTGCTGCAGCTTCTCCACTAGTTTTCCATCAAAATCGGTGGTCCATGTCGTATCTCCTGAATTCCCATTAATCCAGATTTCTTTATCCGCTCCACTGGCAATGGATGCTACCGGTGTATCATATGCACCATACTTCACTTGGTTACTGATCCAATACGTTTTATACCCGGCAGATTTTGCCACTTCCAAGATAGAATACGCATCGACCAAGTTGATGTTGTTATATTGATTTTTGTCCGTCAGTACATATGTGAGTGTAGGGACGGTATGCGTATGATTAGAATAGGCATGGGGAAATAAAATCGTTCCTTTTTGTTTGGCAAATGTCGTCAACCATGGTGTGGTATCCCGGTTATAGCCAAATGCCTGCATATGATCCCGGTTTTCGGATTCCCCAATCACCAGAACAAAGAGGCCACCTTTTTGTGGTTCCAAATGAATATCATGTAGTTTTGATAAATTTTGCTGCCGATGGTGCTTTGCTTCCCCATACGCTGCATATTGCACCAGACTTTGCTTTGTCTGCTTAATCAAGGTTCGGGCCATAGTGTTATTCGACTTACAAATCCCCTTGTATTCGCAGATGCCAAACAGTACCAGTAAAATGCAAAGAGAAATAGAATGCCATTGCAATGTACATTCTTTCGTGATGCGTAGCACCCGGTTAAGAAAGAGACTAATAAAAGCAATCAATCCTATAAGGGTGCCGCACCACAATAAAGCATTATGATTCTTTAAATATCCTGCCGCCTCGCCCAAATTGGTTTGAAACAAGGTCAATATAACACTGGTTGTAAGCATGCAACCGCTAACGATATAATACCCAATAATGATAAGTGGCAATAAAACCGAAAGAGTGAATCCAGCTCCCAGTATAACTCGTATTCCTTTTCGAACAAGTCTGCTTTTGATTTTGTTGTTAAGCAACCAAAACACAACCAGTAAAGAAAAAAGCAGGACAGCGAAACAAAACGTATCAGTCAGCTCACTAATACTAACCGGACTATTCGTCTGCAGCTTTAAATAGGCAGGAAGCAGATAGAGGAATACAAAAATTCCATAGACAGGTAACAATTTCCTATAAAATGCTGTCAGGATCCCGGTACACATAAAGGCCCCTAAGGCGAATCCAAAAACATCCTCATATCGGAAATGACTGGCATAAATAGTAGAAGGCAGGCGAGCCAGGAAAAATGCTACCAGAAAAATTGCAAGTGCACTGGCAAAGGATATTCCATATTTCAAGAAAAACTCTTTGCAGCTAGTTGCATTGGATTTTCTCATGTGTTTCCCCTATCCGTAAACTATCCTATTTCAAAGTTTATACCGTAATTTCAGCCAGGCATACCAGAACATCCCACGGAAGTAATCTGCCAGGCTGTCTTTTTTACGGAATTTTGCCCACATTTTAAAGTCATGGTAGTTTTCAGGTTGTTTCACAGGTAAGGTGTTGGTTAACGTCTCCCAGGGAGACAGGGCATTGTAGTGCCGCCACTTGGCATCAAAGGGAGATAATACCATTTGCCAGGGTTTCCGTCGTCCTGTCCAGTGAATGATGACGCCGTCTCCTGTATCATCTTCTCCCCCGCCAAATTCATTGTATATAGGGGGCAGGAATGTGTTGGTGCCATCAAAGGTCAGGTTCAGTACATCCTGGCTTTGTCCCAAAAAGCGTTCTCTTGGTTCACATTGAAAAGAAAATGCCTTTTCAGTAATATTCTGTTTTTCCCATTCCGGGATATTGACCAACATCACCCCGTCATTAAAATACTTCCCGTTCTTTAGCTTTAAATACCCGCCCCGGTACGCCGCATCCTTGGGCCGTTCCGATACGGCTGCCATAGCCTTTCCTTCCATAGGCAGCGCAAACAAAGCGTCCAGTGGACGGATCACTATGGTATCCGCATCCAGGTACAGGAACCTATTTGTAAATTCTTTTATTACTTTCGGCATATAGATCCGTCCATAGGAAATTCGGGAGAATCGCTGGACTTTAATATGAAAATCCTGAAAAGGTTCCATATGCAGCTGATACAGTGTACAGCAACAGTGCCACTGCTGTGCCAATGCTTTAACTTTTTCTTTGTTTTCCTCACTGTATCTGTCCGTAAAAATGTGAAAAGAAAAAGTATGCTGCAAATTATTCTCCAGAACGGACACCATGGAGGCCCCCATAATGGGGAAAAATGCATCATTTACATTATATCCCACATACCAGGGCGTCGTTTCCCTATCTTTCCGGAAGTCAAAAACTTCCTGGCGAAGAATAAAATGCTCTCTATTAAAAAAATCCAGCGTTACTGTTATCATCTTGCCTCCTGCAACAATTTCTTTACGGCATCCTGCACCATCTCCAGATGGATCGCATCCACACAATCCATCTTGGGACAGCGGTTTGGCCCGATACAAATATGTTTACCGGAGCAAGGCAAATGCCCACTGACACATTTTGCATATTTTCCAGGCGCCTTGTAAATCTCCGGTGAATTATAGGAAAACAGTGTCACCACCGGACAGCCGGCAATGGCTCCAATATGGGCCGTCCCTGTATCCAGTGTGACCAGAGCATCCATATGCCGCAGCAGGGCTACCAGCTGCATAAACGAGGTTTTTCCTACCAAATCTACCAGATGCGCCGGGTAGTGTAAGGCACGTTTCATGGCATCTGCCCGCTTCCGGTGGGTAGAAATTCCCGTCAGATACAAAGTGGCACCGTACTGTTCCACCAGCCAGTCACACAGCCTGGCAAACTGCTCCGGTGGCCAGTCCTTTGTGCCAGAAGTAGTTTGGATGCAAAGAGCAATATTTTTTCCACCCTGTCCATACTGCGCCAGACATTGCACTGCCCATTTTTCTATTTCCGGTGCAAGAGGCTTTAACCGAGGTGCTATAAATTCCGTTTCTGGGTCCTCAAAGTACAACCGCAACATCTGCTGAAAACTGCTGGCCATAGAATGTTCCCGGTAATGCCAGCATTCTGGGAGCGTGAGGTCTTTTGTATAAAAATATTTTTCCCAGCCAAGCTGCCATCCCAGTGCTTGTTCCATGCTGAGTCTTTCGGGAATATGGGCAAACCACTTCATCAACGTGACCCGTTCCCGGGGATCTAAGGATATCCCCAGGTCAAATTGTTTTCTTGCTAACGTCCGGCCCATACGGTATACATCCAGATAGCCGCCTTTACTTTTGTAGGTATAAGGAATCACCTCATCCACACCATCAAAAAGCTTGGCAGCAAAAGCCAGGTTACCAGAAGCCAAATACGTGATTTTTGCACCTGGACAGTTTTTTTGTAGCACGGGGAATACAGAAGCCGTCATAATCATATCCCCTAAATGCATGATACCGTCAACAAGAATATTTTGATACGTCATATTTCATCCTTATCATAGTACAATTCCCGTAAATGCCTCTGAACACGCCGGAGTTGTAATTTTACTTTTCCAACGGGTCCATGCCTTGCAGCCATCTCCTGAAATAAAATCTTCCGATTAACACGCTTTGCCAAAAAATCTATATACTCTACTGGCGTTCCATTTTCAATCAGAGATTTCGTAGACAATACCTTATCTAAAAAAACATAATCGAAATTCGTGCAATAGATATCGGCCAGTCCTAATTTATCATAAATCTCCCATGCATCAATCTCAAACTTTAATGGTGTTTGCGCTTCTAAAATATTAGCTGCGGCTTTTCGATTAATCACATAACCATGGGAAGCCGATGCTCCCAAGGTGCGCAAAACACTCCGTTTATTTGACAGATTGTAGGCAGATTTTATTTTACTATTCGTCTTATATAAAACCAATACGGCGGGGGTATTTACCCCCCCCCATAAATTTTCTGATTTTTGGGATTTCATATATAAAATCAGGCGTAAGTCGCACGTCATCCTCAAACACACATACAGTAGCCTCTTGCGATTTAAGGAATTCCTTAAATACTTTCAGATGTGACAACGCACAGCCAATCGCTCCTGGTTTTAAACAGGCGCGGGAATCCACTAATTTTTGTTTTATTTCTTCGGATAGGTCTATCCCCATTATGGCATCCATAAGATGGGGTTGAATGCCCTGCTGTCTAAAATGTTTAACCACAGCTTCTCTACGTTCTTTTGCTGCAGCAGCACTAATAATATAGTGATAGAAGTTATCCATTTCTCCCCCTTTCGGGACAAGAGAGCAACGTAACGGCCCACATCGCATAAAAAATTCTGCCGCTATATTTTGCATAGGCAGTATTATCAACCATGCCATGAATAAATAGTGCAATCCAGCACCAAAACATGGCCTTTAGATAAATATTGTCTGGATATTGGGAAACTCGTTTCAGTAAAAAAAATAAGGTAGCAAATGTGAAAATAAGGTATCCAACGCCACCTAGTATACCTGTACAAGAAAAAAAATCAGCAGTATTATTATGGGGAAGCATTAAATTAGGTTCCTTGGCTTCGGGCAAAATATACTTTTCCCGATAAACCCGGTTCCACGCTTTAAAGCCAACACCATACACCTTATGGTCTTGCCAGATGGCGTAGGCAGAGCGTAATAATAAAATTCGTTCCTGATCATACGGTCTGCGATCGTAATACGATATGTTGGAATAAGAAGCTCCACCCGCTGCCATTAAAAGAAGTAATAAAACTGCTATATATTTTGGAGAAGGCTTTCTCCCCTTTCCTTGCATAAAAAAATAAAAGACGATACAAATGGCGCCTAGAATAAATCCAGTAATTCCGCCCCGAGATTTTGTGAAGAATAAAAAGAAAGTAGATAGTGCGCTGACAATAAAATATAGACAAAAATAGTACAACTGCGTTTTATGATGTATTTTATCTCTCATTTGCCAGGCCTTCAACCATAAGAAAGGAAGCAAAACCTCCCAAATCATCGCAAAATTATTGGGTGAAGCCGTCACGCCGTTAATCCTAGCACCTGGTGAACTTGTAAGAAGATCCACACAAGCGTATATATTAAGAACAATTGCCCCCGCAAGCATTCCCCACTGAAAATTTTTTTCAAAACTTTTTCCTTGCTGCAGCGCCAAATAAACAAGCCAAAAGGAAAGAGAAATAGAAACAAATCGTTGAGTCTCTTTTATTGAAGGCGGGTCGCCAGTTAAATATGCAGCCAAGAGAACGGACCCCATAAAAAGTAAATAGGGCAATAAAAACAACTTTTGCGGCCACTGAATTTTTCTTCTTTTATACCCATAAAAAAATAAAATGGCAACGCCCACGAGGCCTGCGCTGATACTAACACCTGCGTTCCATTTCGTACTGCACAGAAAAAACAGATACAGATTCGCTGCAAAGGTTAGGAATATCTGCCATCGTTGCTCTGTTTTATCTACCAAAGTTTGCATCATCGCCATCGCTCCAACTCTTTACTTTCAGCTATTTATAATATCTTTTCCCATATGCTTGCCCACTGCATCCGCAGCTGCTGCCGCAAGATGCTTTTTCCCTGCATTTCTTTGCCCGGCTGGGGCATAGGAACATTGGCAAAAGCAGTTTGCTTCAGATAGTCATAATAGGGTTGATTAAACATCCCGCTAGGTGGAAATTCCCACGGTTTGTAGCGCCCGGCCCAATGCATAACAGCCGGATTTTTAGCTGCCTCTATGGCAGCCGTACGCCACGCAGCATTGCTTAAAATTTTAAGCGGCAGGGTAAAAACGAGTGGAATCACATTCCAGCGCAATGGCAAAAGTTGCCAATTGTGATGAAAGACTTTATTCAGGCCGTCCTGGTCATGGTGGCGGAAATTTCCTTTCTCCACGCACGCTATGACTCGCCAGCTGTAGCTCTCCCTCCGCCATGCTGCCATATCCAGCACCATCACGCCGGAATTAAAATAAGGTTCCCCCTGCTGCAAACCGATCGTTTCGGCCTTCTGCCGCTGCATCCTGCGGCTGGATAAAATTCCCAGATCCGGCACAGCCCCTACTGGCTTGCCACTAAGTGGATACTCCCAAAGCTGCTGTACATCGTCCAGCACAACCAGGTCTGTATCGAAATAAATGGCTTTCTGGCAGTCTACTGGAAGCAGTTCGGGAATCAGGAGCCGCAGGTAGGCTGCTTTACTCACGTGGCCGCTGGTAAAGGCATTAACTTTCCGATTGCCAACCGGAATAAACGTAATTTTCCCTTTTAAGCCAGTTACCGTTGCAGCGATGGCAACCGCTTTGCTTTCGGTGATATTGTCGCTTAAATAATAAAAATGGACAGACTGGGTACCTTTGTGATTAACAAGAATAGAGGCACATGTTACGGCCCCATGCTGGGCATACCGATCATCGGAAGCTACTACAATAGAAATTTCCTGCATCGTACTATTCCCCGCCATTTTTCTTGTATTCAGCTAGTTTCATATATTTGATGGCGGTATACATCCCGTGTTGCAACGTGGCAATAACTCCCATGCTGCCTTCCAAAATGCCGCCCTGCAAAATATACACCTTAAACATCCCTAGCAGTGCATGTCCCGCCGCCTTCCCAGCTGAGGCTTCTTTACCACTATCTGCGGCCTCTTTCGCCCAGATAGTGGTATAGTGCCCCGCCTTATTCCACCAGGAAGCATAGGAATCGTACGTATAATGCTGCATCGTTTCTGGCAGATCTATAATGGGGACACTGCACTCCGGATGCTCATGCACCTTGCCTACATAGCGAACGCAAGTCCGAGGAAAAAGGCGAGTAACACGATCAGGTCCAAAGGCACCATAATGATATTCATGTCCGAAAGCAATATTCACTCGTTTGATGGAATAGCCGTGATCCACAGGCCCGTTTTTGATGTCCTGAATTTTGTTTACCAAGGCGTCCGTCAGTCTCTCATCTGCATCCAGATACAGTACCCATTCCGCCTGTGTTTGTGTCAGGGCAAAATTCCGCTGGGCAGAAAAGTCATCGTCCCAGGCACGAAAAGCGACTTTGGCACCGCATTGCTTAGCTAAATACACTGTGTTATCCGTGCTACCGGAATCAATCACCACAACTTCATCTGCGACTTGTTGTGCGTTTTTTATACAATCCACAATATTTTTTTCTTCATTTTTGGTCAGGATCAAAACAGCCAAACGGTTCATGCCATCCCTCATTACAATAAATCGTGTTCTTATCTAGTTGTATTTTTTATAAAGCTTTCATACTGACACAGCAGGATAAATTTCAATGCCTTCCCGACGTATAGAGTCTAAAAGCTCTTTTTGTACCGGGCCCTGCAAATCCACCACATCAAACATCAATAAGGTCGGGATTTTCTCATCAACAGCAAGCGCAAATCGCACCGCATCTCCTCCGGCAACAGCAAGGTCAATGTCACTGCGTTCCCGATTGTCACCACGTGCTCGGCTGCCGAATAAAAGTACCCGCTCTATATGGTATTTTTTCGCATACAGTCGAATACCGGATAATACATGGGCCGGTAAATTCATCACTGAACACCTCTGTAGTTTTTATTCCATCCAATGCGCCGAGATCTCTTTTTCTAAGGCTTCAAACATTGGCAGAAAGATTTGCTGTGCATCTCGGATAATTGCACTTGCAATTGCTTTGTTATAGGCATGCGCAACATGGTTACGAGCATCCAACGCTTTTAGCCACAGATTTTCATCTTTAAGCATTCCTGCTTGATAGGCCTGTTTAATAATGGACCGCGGAGACCCTATCTTGTGGTCACTGAACCCACTCTGTTCAAGGAGCTCTTTCATGGCTTTCCAGGATTGTTCAAAACAAATCTCAAATAAGGATACCATGCCTGTTTCAGTAATGGTATCATATGGCGGTTCTTTGCCCTGTATCTCTTTTAAGTTTTTTAGTGCTTTAACGAAATTATCGACTTTCTTCATAGAGCAATCCTTTTATCCTACTTTTAAAAATCCCCCAGCACCAGCTGGCTGATGTTCTTGCTATGATCGCTGACGCGTTTCATGTTGATTAAAAGTTCTAGCATAACAAATCCACTTTCCGGTGTACAGATGCCTTTGCTAAGACGCTCCACGTGACTTTTACGAATGGCTTTTTGCTTGACTTTTACCTGATGGGAAAAGTCAAGAGATTCTCTGGCCAATTCTTTATCACCGGTTTCCAACGCTTTCAGGGCTTTACTGGCAGCAGTGACCACCAGAATCTCCAAGGAACGCATTTCTTTGTTGGCTTCTTCGGAAAAAACCACTCCATCTTGGTTCATGCTGCGCACGCGCTTGGCAATGGTTTCCGCATGGTCCCCAATCCGCTCAATATCCGTGCAGGCATGCAACAACCCCGTGTGCAGGGCACTCATTTCTTTGGTCATATTCTGCTCGCTCATCTTGGTCAAATACACTGTAATGGCTTCTTCCAAACTGTCGATAACAGGTTCATGTTCCAGAATATATTCCACATTTTTTTTATCAAAGATATCTACACAGCGAAAGGCTTTTTTCACATTGTCCAGTGCCAAGTTCCCCATTCGTACCACTTCTTTGATGGCAAGGCCCAGTGCCACAGCAGGCGTATTCAGTACATTCTTATCCAAGAACTGGGGCTGGTAGGAGATTACCGGTTCTTCCCCAGGCATAATTTTTTTGATCAGTTGGGTAAAATGTCCTGCAAAGGGAAGAAACAGGCAGGTATTCACCACGTTAAACAACGTATGGGCATTAGCGATCTGCCGCCCAATATTTCCAGCGGGAGAAATCGCCCGAACCATAGCAATATACTGGTGCATCAGAGTAAGGGCAATGATACTGCCAATCAGGTTAAACATAACGTGGGACATGGCCACCCGTTTGGCATTTAACCCGCTCTGGATGGTCGCAATGACTACGGTAATACAAGAACCGATATTATCCCCCAAAATGACCGCTACGGCCCCCTCCAGAGGAATCAGTCCCTGTCCGGCCATAGCCATCAAGATACCAATCGTAGCTGATGAGGACTGGATGATGATGGTCATACATAACCCGGTAAGCATCCCCAGGAGAGGATGATCGGAAAATTTACTGAGCAATTCCACAACCCGTGGATCGTTGCGCAGGGGAACGGCCGCATTGCTCATCATGGACATGCCCAGCATCAAAATGCCAAAGCCCAGGAGCACCATGCCCAGATTCTGCAGGCTGCGCTTATGGGCAATGGTTTTCATCAAAAAGCCGATGGCTAGAATCAGGGTGATGTAATCAGTGAGATTGAAGGCAATCAACTGGGCCGTCATGGTGGTCCCGATATTGGCACCCATGACGATGCCAAAGGCCTGCTCCAAATTCATGATTCCTGTATTCACAAGGCCTACGGTCATTACCGTAGTGGCCCCGGATGATTGGAGCACCGCCGTTACACCGGCGCCCAGCGCCACCCCATAAATGGTCTTGCTGGTTAATTTTTCCAGGATACGCTGCAGACGGGCCCCTGCAGCCTGCTGCAAAGCATCCCCCATAATCTGCATACCGTATAGGAAAAGTGAAATACCGCCTAGAAATAAGAAAAATTGAATCAAGTTAGTCTCCCCCGGTGACTGCTTCCTGCATGGGAAGCCTTACCTGTCTTGCACTTATATCGGCTAGTTGTGAATTGATTATTCAGCATGATTTTACCACATATTGCCGCCGAACACCAGAAAATCAGTGGAAACTGCCCCAGAAATTACAATTTCGCCGCACCAAAAAAACAAAACTATCCTGCCACCTACGTGACAGGATAGTTTTATTAGGATGGGCAGAGCTTATGCGTCTGCGTCCATTTTCTTGTAGCCTTCAAAACGCTGTTGTGCGTCGGCTTTGGTCTTGGCATACAGTTTCTCTGCGATGTCAGGGAAGCTCTTAGCCAGAGAAGCATACCGGACTTCGCCATTTAAGAAGTTCTCAAATTCATCAAAGTTCGGGGTCTTGGTGCTATCCAGGAAGAAGGCCTTCTTGCCTTCTTTAGCAAGTTCCGGATTGTACCGGTAGCAGGACCAGTATCCGCAATCCACAGCAGCTTTAGCTTCCAGGAAGGAATGCTGCATACCTCTCTTGATGCCGTGGTTAATGCACGGAGAATAGCAGATCACCAGAGAAGGTCCATGGTAAGCTTCGGCTTCACGGATGGCTTTCAGAGCCTGGTTCTTATCAGCACCCAGGTTGATTTGGGCAACATACACATACCCGTAGGTATAGGCCATCATGCCCAGATCCTTCTTCTTGGTCCGTTTCCCGGAGGCTGCAAATTGGGCAACCGCTGCTTCCGGAGTAGCTTTAGAGGATTGTCCGCCAGTGTTGGAGTACACTTCGGTATCAAAGACCATCACGTTGACATCATCGCCGGAGGCCAGTACGTGATCCAGTCCGCCGTAACCGATATCGTAGGACCAGCCATCGCCGCCGAAGATCCACTGAGACCGTTTCACAAAGAACTGTTTTTCACCATAGAGTTTTTCCAGTTCCGGTTTACCGTCTTTTTCAGCCAGCAACAAAGCTTCCAGTTTTTCAGCCCGACCCCGGGACCCTTCGCCTTCATCCTTGTTGGCAATCCAGTCTTCCATAGCCGCTTTCAGTGCATCGCTGGCAACTGCTTCTGCAGCTTTCATTTCGTCCACCAGACGATCCCGCACTGCTTTCACGCCCAGGAACATACCAAGACCATATTCCGCGTTATCTTCAAACAGGGAGTTAGCCCAAGCAGGACCATGGCCTTTATGGTTGGTGGTGTATGCCATAGAAGGTGCTGCAGCCGGCCAAATGGAAGAGCAACCGGTGGCATTAGCAATCATCATGCGGTCACCAAACAGCTGGGTAACCAGTTTCGCATACGGGGTCTCGCCGCAGCCAGCGCAAGCACCGGAGAATTCCAGCAGCGGCTGTTCAAACTGAGAGCCTTTGATGGTGTTGGTCTTCATCGGGTTTTGTTTCGGAGCAACATCTTTCACCAGATAATCCCAAGTGGGTGCCTTGCCTTCCTGGGTAGCAAACGGCTTCATGCTCAGG
Source organism: uncultured Acidaminococcus sp. (assembly GCA_905213155.1). Lineage (GTDB taxonomy): Bacteria > Bacillota > Negativicutes > Acidaminococcales > Acidaminococcaceae > Acidaminococcus. The sequence continues at coordinate 11,110 of CAJMHI010000020.1, forward strand.
GCTTTGTTGCCTTTCATGCCCGGGCAGGTATCCACGCAGTTGGAGCAGCCTTGGCAGTCCATCGGGCTGATACCGATATGGAAGAATAAGCCTTTGGCACCCAGCGCCGGTTTGGCCTGGAAACCTTCCGGAGCATTCTTCACTTCTTCTTCGGTCAGAAGGAACGGACGGATAGAAGCATGCGGACAAATCAGAGCACACTGGTTGCACTGGATGCAGTTATCAATATTCCATTCCGGAACGTTGATAGCAATGCCGCGTTTTTCATAGGCAGCCGTTCCAGCAGGGAACGTACCATCTACTTGGCCCATCAAGGTGCTTACCGGCAGCTTATCTCCTTCCTGTTGGTTCATCGGAATCAGGATGTTGTCGATAAATGCATTACCGGTCTTCTTGTACAGGTCTTCGTCCTTGCAATCAGCCCAAGCGGCAGGGATAGTAATCTTTTGTACGGCGTTGATGCCCTGATCTACGGCTGCATTGTTCATGTCTACAACCTTCTGGCCTTTCTTGCCATAGGAAGTCACAATGGAGTCTTTCAGGTACTTCACCGCATCATCCACAGGGATAACGCCAGTCAGTTTGAAGAATGCTGCCTGCATGATCATGTTGATACGACCACCCAACCCGATCTGGGAAGCAATCTTCACAGCATCAATAGTGTAGAAATTAATGTTGTTAACAGCCAGGTACCGTTTCAGTTGTCCCGGCAGTTCTTTTTCCAGTTCTTCTGCACTCCATGCGCAGTTCAGCAGGAAGGTGCCGCCTTTTTTCAGGCCGTTGGCCACATTGTAACGGTGCACATAAGAAGGATTGTGTACAGCTACATAGTCAGCAAAGTTAATCAAGAACGGCATATGAATCGGGGTAGGTCCGAAACGCAGGTGGGATACAGTAACGCCACCGGACTTCTTGGAGTCGTAAGCGAAGTAGCCCTGTGCGTACAGATCGGTCTTATCGCCGATGATCTTGATAGCACTCTTGTTGGCACCTACGGTACCATCAGAGCCCAGTCCCCAGAACTTGCAGGAAATGGTTCCTTTCGGGGTAATATCCAGGGTCTTTTCTTTCGGCAGGGACAGATTGGTCACATCGTCCACAATGCCAACGGTAAAGTGATCTTTCGGCTGTGCCGCTTTCAGGTTGTCAAAGACAGCCATCACGTCGCCAGGATAGAATTCCTTGGAACCCATGCCATACCGACCGCCTACAATCAGAGGCCGTTCTGCTTTATCATAATAGAGGCCACGCACATCCAGATACAGCGGTTCGCCGTTGGAAGCGGCTTCTTTGGTACGATCCAGCACGGCAATTCTCTTGACGGTCTTGGGGATCGCCGCAAAGAAATGCTTGGCAGAGAACGGACGATACAGATGTACCGTCAGCACGCCGACTTTTTCGCCCTGGGCATTCAGGAGCTTGGCCACTTCTTCGCAGGTCTGCGCACCACTGCCCATGATAATGATAACGTTTTCTGCATCGGGAGCGCCGGTGTAGTTAAACAGATGATATTCACGGCCAGTAAGTTCGCTGATCTTGCCCATGTAGTCTTCTACAATATCAGGCAGAGCCATGTAATATTTGTTTACCGTTTCACGGGTTTGGAAGTAAATATCCGGGTTCTGGTTGGAGCCACGGGTCACAGGATGATCCGGGTTCAACGCATTATCACGGAATTTTTTCAATTCATCGTAGTCAACCAGTTTAGCCAGGTCATCATAGTCCAGCAGTTCCACTTTTTGAATTTCGTGGGAAGTCCGGAACCCATCAAAGAAGTTCACGAAAGGAACGTGCCCTTTAATGGCGGACAAATGGGCCACAGCGGTCAGGTCCATAACTTCCTGTACACCGCTTTCTGCCAACATAGCAAAACCAGTCTGCCGGCAGGCCATAACATCCTGGTGGTCACCGAAAATGTTCAGGCTGCTGGTAGCCAGTGCACGAGCTGCTACGTTAAATACGCCTGGCAGTAATTCACCAGCAATTTTGTACATGTTCGGGATCATCAGCAGTAATCCCTGAGATGCTGTGTAAGTAGTGGTCAAGGCACCAGAAGCCAAGCTGCCGTGCACGGCACCGGAAGCACCAGCTTCGGACTGCATTTCCATGATCTGAACCGGGCGCCCGAAAATGTTCTTCTTACCATGAGAAGCCCAGTCATCGCTGACTTCTGCCATAGGAGAAGACGGCGTAATCGGGTAAATTGCCGCAACTTCCGTGAACGCATAGGAAGTATATGCGGCGGCGGTGTTGCCATCCATAGTCTTCATTTTTTTCATTACAAAGCCCCTCTTTCTAAGAGATACTGACTACAATAAAAAAGACTTCCATAGTCCCCCTAGTCGCCTATCATTATATACCAAAGTGAACAAAAGCTCAAATAAATTTTTGGTTTTTTGACTGCAATTTATGTATAAATTGTCAAACAAAAGGTAGGGAAAACAAACTGCTGCTGACGGGGATACATATTGCAACCAATCCCGTTGTCTGGTACAATAAAGGCAACACTAGGGGTGCTATCGCTGAGAGACCTACGGTCGACCCTTTGAACCTGACACGGACAATACCGGCGAAGGAAAGTGGATATCCATACTCTATGTAAAGGACGGGGCCGCTTTCTCAGGGAAGCGGCCCTTCTTGTATGGAGGAGGAGAGACAAATGCAAACCCAAAGACAAGCGGCACTGGCAGGAATTATCACGGACGCTATGAAACAGGTAGCAGAACAGGAACACATAACCCCTGAATTTATCCGGGAAGGTTTGGCAAAGGGAACCATCTGTATCCCCGCTAACATCAATCATAAAGGATTGATCCCCCGGGGTGTGGGCGAAGGACTTTCTACCAAGGTCAATGCCAACATCGGAACCAGCTCTGCCTATCCGGATCCGGAACCTGAGCTGAAAAAACTGGACGCAGCCATTCGTGCCGGGGCAGACGCCGTCATGGATCTATCCACAGGAAACAACATTGATGCCAGCCGCCAGGCCACCATCGCCCACTCCCCCATTATGGTCGGCACAGTGCCGATTTACCAGGCAACTGTACAGGCCATTAAAGCCCATGGCAAAGTTACGGAAATGGACAAGGATGATATCCTGGCCGTCGTAGAAAAGCAGGCCAAAGACGGTGCTGATTTTATGACCATGCACTGTGGCATTACCCAGCAATGTCTCCACAATCTCCTGGCAGAAGGCCGCGTAATGGATATCGTCAGCCGGGGCGGCTCCTTCCTCAGCGGATGGATGCTCCATAATAAAAAAGAAAATCCTTTCTATGAATTCTATGATGAAATCTGCGATATCTGTGCCAAATACGATGTAACCATCAGTCTGGGAGACGGATGCCGTCCAGGCTGCCTGGCAGACGCCACCGACCGCACGCAGATCCAGGAATTAATCAATCTCGGGGAATTAACCCAGCGTGCCTGGGATAAAGGCGTGCAGGTCATGGTGGAAGGACCGGGGCATGTGCCCTACAATCAGATTGCAACGAATATGCAGCTGGAAAAACGGATTTGCCACGGTGCTCCCTTCTATGTTTTAGGGCCTCTGGTTACTGATATTGCTCCCGGTTACGACCACATTACGTCCGCCATTGGCGGGACGCTGGCAGCTGTCAGCGGAGCCAATTTTCTATGCTATGTAACGCCGGCAGAACATTTAGGGCTACCAGATATTCAGGACGTGAAAGAAGGCGTTGTCGCAGCAAGAATTGCCGCCCACGCAGCCGACGTGGCCAAAGGATTGCCTCACGCTGTGGCACAGGATCTTGCCATGGCCAAAGCGCGTCGTGCCCTGGATTGGGATACGCAGTTAGACCTAGCCATTGATCCAGAAAAAGCAAAAGCCTTCCGCAGTGCTAAAAATAAGAGTACGGATGAATACTGCTCCATGTGTGGAGACTACTGCGCCGTACGGATCATGAATAACTATATGGATGAAGTCAGAAAGAACAAAGAAAGCCAATAAGTTTCAGGTAACAAAAAAGAATGCCTTTAGCGGGCATTCTTTTTTGTTACCTGTGTAGTTTTAACGGCCAGAGAACACATCTGCGCTCAGCATGAAATAGGACCGGGGATGGCTACATACCGGGCATACTTCCGGAGCTTCTTTAGCTTCTACAATATGACCGCAGTTGGAACAAATCCACACCGTCTTTTCGCTGCGTTTAAACAAGGTTCCTTCTTCTACTTTTTCCAGAAGGGCTTTATACTGTTCTTCGTGATGCTTTTCAATCGCACCTACGGCTCTGAATTTATAGGCCAGTTCCTTAAAGCCTTCTTTTTCAGCTGTTTCTGCAAACCCTTTGTACATATCAGTCCATTCATAGTTCTCGCCTGCGGCAGCATCCTTCAGATTGGTTACCGTATCGGGAATAGAACCGCCATGCAGGGCCTTGAACCAAATCTTGGCGTGTTCTCTTTCATTCTTGGAAGTATCCAGGAAATTCTGGGCTACCCGTTCATAGCCTTCTTTTTTGGCTACGCTGGCATAATACCCATATTTGTTGTAAGCCTGGGATTCACCGGCAAATGCGGCCTCCAGGTTTTTTTCTGTTTGCGTTCCTTTTAATTCTGGCATTATAGACTCCCCCTATACCTAAAACTTTCTATGGAACCTTTTCCGTTGAAAAGGTTTATATTTTGTTGCACCCTTATCATACTCGAAACACAATCAAATGTCAAGCTAATTAATAATAATTATTAATTATTATTTTTGTTTTAAATTTTGGATTTTTTCCCCTTCCCAGAATAACCGTATAGGCAAATTGGAAGATCCCGGCGGTGTAAAATAAAACGTACCAGTTTTGCCAGCAGGGATGGTTCCAAGCACCATCGTTTCCCCGTCATGGTTCCACCCAAAAGATTGGGAGGCTCTTGGAATGGGAATATACCGGGCAGTGGCGCCTTGGATACTCAGTACCCCTTCACCGGCAAAAGGCCCTCCAAACGGATTGAAACGCATCTCCATGGAATTTTTTCCTGTGGTCGCAAAATCCACATTATACATTACGCCATAGTTACCGTAATTTACCACAGCGTTCCCCGTTGTTTTATCCACGCCCCGGACATAAGGGTCTTTTTTGTCATCCGCCAGTTCAATCCCATATACAGCAGGTACATCGGAATTAAGGGGCGCATCCAGTGTCACATGGGCATTGGCATTTGGAAACGTTCCTCGCAGCACATGACCGCCTACATCCGGAGGAAGGATGTCATACACTTCTGCGGCAAAACGAGGTTCTTCCTTTACCGGCATCATCATGACGGAAATTTCTACTGGTTTTTCAAATTCCACATCCACAATCCCTGTTACCAGTTCCTGGGGCTTAAGGATCAGTCCTTTTCCGTTATTCAAAAGATCCTGGGATCCCGTCAAAAGGAAATGCCTCCCATTGGGCACACTGCTGTAATACTGTGCTTCCGCCTCTTTTCCAGCCGCCAGCCAATCACTATTAGGGCGACTGATACCATATTTTCCCAGCGTAACTCGCCCCGGCCGCAGGGTCGTGCGCCGGAGAAAAACAGCCAGCCGTTTATCGGTTCTAGTGTCATTCACATGATGAAAAAATAGCCGGCTTGGCCCTTCCAGTACATCCCGATACATAATACCGGTCTTTTTCACCATTTCCGGGCTATCCGAAAATAACAGCGTAGGCCCATCGTGAGTAATTGTGGGTTTCAACTCTTGATACTGGGGTACCCCCCACCGCCATGTATCGTCTGCTGCCTTGGCGCTCACAGGTAGGACAAAGGATACGAGTGCCAAAAGCAGGCCTTTCCATTTATTTTGCATTGCACATAGGCCTCCTATATTGTATCATTTCTATCAAGTGCATATTTTTTTATTGTACCACAAAATTATAGCAAGACAATATTGTCAGAAATGCACAAAAAAACAGCAAATTCCCTTGAGTATTTCTGGTACGCCCGTTATAATAGGAATGACCAACAGAATGGATGTCAACGGATACCAACAGAAAGGACTATATTATGGAACTAAAGGTGATAAAAGCTGATCCTAGTGGCAACCAGACGATATTTGTTTTGGATCCTGTACCGCAAGCGCAGCGGGCAAAAGTCAATGCGGCCCTCTTAGCGCTGGATCCCAAGGCAGAACAGGTAGGCTGCCTGCAGTTGTCGGACCATGCCGCCCAGCTGGAAATGATGGGCGGAGAATTTTGTGGAAATGCCACCCGCAGTGCCGGTGCCTACGCCCTACGGAAATTGGGAGAAAAAGAAGGGATGTTTTCCGTTTCTTGCAGCGGATGTCCTCATCCTCTTACCGTAACGACAAAAAAAGTTCGGAACAATGTCTATGAAGCCAATGTTCGCCTGGATGCACCGCTTACGATGGAAAAATTCAGCCTATCCTACGAACGGGAAAGCATCACCTGTGATAAAGTTGTCCTGCCCGGCATTGAGCATTACGTGTATTTTACGCTGAACCTGGATGCGATAGATAAAAAGCAGCTGTTTCATTCTCTCCAGCAGGAATTATCCCGCTATCCCCAGATACCGGCCTATGGACTTATGCTGGTTGAAACCGGCACTTTTCGGATGATTCCCGCCGTATACGTCACTGCAACAGGGACGCTGTACTGGGAAAACAGCTGCGGCAGTGGCAGTGCAGCAGTCGCCGCCGCCCTGGCCAAACAACAAGGCCGCTCTATCGCCACTACCTTGTTAGAGCCGGGCGGAAAAATCAACATTGAAGCAGTATACAAAGATGGTGCTGTGCAAGAAATTACCATCGGCGGTCCCGTTAAGTTCGAAGAAGAAAAAACAGTAGCACTACAAATTTCTTGACAGCATTTCCTGCTGCGTGCTATAATTCTTTTGTTGTGATGCTTCGCAACATTGCCGAAGTGGCGGAATTGGCAGACGCACTTGACTCAAAATCAAGCGGCCTTAAAACCGTGCCGGTTCGAGTCCGGCCTTCGGCACCAATCGCTTTTACAGCCGGTCCGCAGGGACCGGCTTTTTTCTTGCCAGCGTATATAGCAATAGGGAGGCCAAATGGCCTCCCTATTGCTATATACCGCGCTACGCACGATTTATTTTGCAGGAACGATAGTCCCTTTGAATTTTTCTTCGATGAATTTTTTTACTGCATCGGAATGGAAGATATCCGCAATCTTTTTATATTCCGGATTGTCTTTATCCTTGGCACGGGCAGCCAGCACCATTACGGCTAGCGGTTCGTCATCTTTTTCCCAGAAAAGACCCTGTTTTTTCACATCCATGCCGCTACTCATCACGTAGTTCATGGTAATCACCGCCAGGTCCACATCATCCAGACTGCGGGGCAGTTGGGCGGCTTCCAATTCTTTAAACTGCAGATGTTTTGGGTTTTCTGCCACGTCTGCTGCGGTGGCCTTAAATCCTACGCCTGGTCTCAGCTTGATTAAGCCAGCTTTTTCCAAAAGCACCAGGCCCCGTCCTCCATTAGTGGGATCATTGGGGATGGCTACCACAGCGCCGTCCTTAAGCGTCTTTAAATCATGTACCTTGTTGCTATAGATCCCCATGCGCATCAAAATAGTGTTGCCAATAGGAACCAAGTCGGTTTTATTCTGGGTATTGAAATTCTTTAAGAAGGGTGCATGCTGATAACTGTTCAGGTCCAAATCCCCTTCAGCCAAAGCCTTATCCGGCGTGATATAATCGCTGAATTCCACCACTTCTACATTTAAGCCTTGTTTCTTTGCTTCTTCGGCTACCGCATGAACCACATCTGCGTGAGGCCCCGCTGTAGCGCCGATTTTAATGGGCTTACTGTTTGTGCTGGCCCCCTGCTTTGTATCCCCGCTGCTTCCACAGCCGGAAATCAATAAGGCAGCAGCCGCCAGCGCTGTCAAAAATAAGGTCAACCGTTTCTTGTCCATCTTCCCCATCTCCAATTCCTAGAATAACAGTAGATAATAATTGTCCCTATCATAGAAAAAGGCGACAGGTTTGTCAAGATTTTTTCACGAGAACTAAAAGATATAATTTCTTTCTTGAATCAATTGTTTCAATCGAAACGTTTATTTTCCGTACTGAGCCTTATACCAGGCGTAGGTCCGAGCAATTCCACGAGAAAGTTCCATGGCTGGTTCTATGCCTAGTGTCAGCTTCAACCGTTCATTGCTGAGCACCGAACGAAGGATGTCCCCCGTCCGGGGCGGCGCATAGTGAATGGGAAAAGCGTGTCCCACGGCCTTACGGAAACTTTCCAGAAGGTCCTGCAGGCTGGTCTCCTTTCCCGTTGACACATTCATGAAATGAAATCCTGTGAGGGGTAAGGCCGCCACCATCGCTTGGGCAATATCCCCCGCATAAACAAAATCCCGGGTTTGCGAGCCATCCCCATAGATGGTAACTCCCTGGTTTCCGCTGAGGAGCCGGCAGAAAATGCTGATAACTCCGCCCTCTCCCTTTTCTCCCTGCCGCTCGCCATAAACATTGGCAAACCGAAAGACAGTGGCATTGATACCGTACAGTTCATGATACACCCGGAGATAGTGCTCCGCGGTCATCTTCGTAATCCCGTAGGGGGACAAAGGTTGTAACGTCTCTGTCTCCAGCAAAGGAACGTTGGGATTATCCCCATATACGGCTGCACTGGACGAAAACAGCACATGAGGCACCTGATAGTTTCGGCAGTTTTCCAGAATTTGCAGCAGGCCCTTCAGATTGATCTGGCAATCCAGGATGGGATTAGCAATAGAGTCCGGCACCATGGTCTGGGCTGCCAGATGGATCACTGCATCAAAATGTCTATGGGCAAAGAGTTTTTCCACAACAGCCGCATCCCGCACGTCCCCTTCTACGAATTCCATTCCAGAAGGAATATGGGAGCGGGATCCGCTGGTGAGATTATCCAGTACCGTTACCTGTGCCTTTCCTTGTAAAAGCCTTAGCACATGGGATCCAATAAACCCGGCACCGCCTGTTACCAATACTCGCATGCATGACACCTTCCACTCATAAGAGATATACCATTAGTCTACCATATTTAACCTATTCCGCAATAAATTTCTCTTAAAGAAAAGATAAACTAGCAAAGAGGCGAAGGGATGTAGCCGTACGTGAAATATTTTCTTATAGGCCGAGCTGCTTGATCATTCGAGAAAGAGCGCCCGCAGTGACATTAAAATCCCAGTCTACCGGTATAGTGTAGTCGGAATATCTGACGTATAAAGGCAAGCGTTCCTTGTACAAGACTGTCAATCGGTCTTCTTTCGCATTCAGCAGGGGACGGGTAGTTTTATCCACACAGGCAGCGATGTCTTTAAGTGTACGGTCCAAAAAGAAAACTTTCCCCGTCTTTCTCAGGGCTTCCATATTTTCCGGCCGTTTGACCACGCCCCCGCCGCAGGAAATAATAATATTTTCTTTTGCGGACAGGTGCCCCACGACCTGGCTTTCCGCATCCCGAAACACATTTTCCCCTTCGCGGAACAAATCGGCAATCGTGCGGCCGGTCACCCGCACGACCTCATCATCTGCGTCTACAACGGTCCGTCCCAAAAGCACACTGAGTTTTTTGCCGATGGTAGTTTTGCCGGCACCGGGCATTCCGATAAGCACAATATTAGTCATGAAACTTTTCCTCTATCTTTCTCAAAATAGGGGTAACCAAAGAGGCATCAATGGTACGCCCTTGCCAAATTTCTTCTGCCGCCACAGCCTGGGCTACTAGCATATACAGTCCATTGCAGGTTTTCTTCCCTGCTTTTCTGGCGTCGTCCAAAAACTTTGTGAAAAGCGGATTATAAATCACGTCCACTGCAGCATCAAATTGAGCCGTTATTTCCGCAGGAAGCGGACTGGCCTCAACAGCTGGGCTCATCCCCACCGGTGTCGTATTAATGACTACATCCCCTCCGTCTTTCACTGCAGCAAAAGATACAACTTCTGTATCAGGACACTGGGCAAAAAAATGCGCTAACCCCTTCCGGGCTTTTTGTTCATTACGCACAACCAAACGGATATGGGCCGCCTTTTGATCCACTGCATCCTGCAGAACCGCTTTGGCAGCGCCGCCATTTCCCAAGACAGTTACAGATTTTCCCGTAAGTGAGATATCTGCATTCTGGAGCATCCGGTCAAATCCCATATAATCCGTATTGTATCCTTTGGCGCCTTCTGGTGTGAATAAAATGGTGTTAACGGCACCGATTTTTTCTGCCTCTGGGGAAAGTTCTGCAAGATAAGGAATCACTGCCTCTTTATACGGAAGCGTCACGTTACTGCCTTTAAGATCGGCATTATTTTCTAAAACATACCCTTTCACCTGCTCGGGCTCTCTTTCCAGCAGCGCATAGGTATCGTTAGTCCCCAGTATAGTAAAAAGTTCCTCGTGAATCAGAGGGGACCAAGAATGTCCTAGCACCCGTCCCAGTAAACCATATTTCATGAAGTGCCCTCCTTTTGGTGATCCGCCGGATAGTTCCCCAAAATTCTATAATCCTTCGTATCCACCCATAACTCTCCCAATGCTTTCTGCACATTTTCATCCGTCAAATGTCCGGTAATATCCATATGGAAATAATATTCCCAGGGCCGGCCGGCGATGGGACGGGATTCAATATTAGTCATATTGATCCCATACCGGGCAAAATGTCCCAGCACCCGGTACAACGCACCGGGCCTGTGTTCCAGATTTACGGTCAGGGTAATTTTATCCGCCTGGGGCGTAATTTCTTTTTCCTTGCTGATAACAATAAACCGGGTGTAATTGCTTTGGTTGGTATTGATGCCCTTTTGCAAGATCTTCAGACCATACTGTGCGGCAGCTCGGGCGTCCGCCACCGCTGCCATATAGTTTGTCTTTTTCGCAGCCACCATTTCTGCGGCTTTGGCCGTGTTGTAATAATTAAAGAATTTCATCTGAGGATGCTTTTTAAAGAATTCCTGACACTGGGAAAATCCCTGGGGATGGGAATACACTTCAGTTACGGATTCCATTTTAGTACCAGGACAAGCCATCAGGCAGTGTTCCACCTTGATAATTTTCTCTCCTACAATAAAAGCGCTGTAGCGGCGCACCAAATCATAGGTCTCTGTAATGCCGCCGGTAGAAGAATTTTCTACAGCTAAAACGCCGTACCGGATTTCGCCTGCCATAACAGCCCGCACTACATCCTCAAACAAGGGATAATTTTTAATGGCAACGGGCTGCCCAGCAAAAAATTTCTGCAGAGCAATGTAGCTATAGGCACCGGGCACCCCCTGGTACCCAACCTGGATATTTTCTTTTTCCATGGTTTCACCCCCGCATCGCCATACAGTACAGATCCAGCAGTGTCCACGCCGTCACCGCTTCTACTACGGGCACGGCACGGGGCACAATACAAGGATCATGGCGGCCCGTAATGGTCAGGACTGCATTTTCTTTTTTTGCCACATCCACCGTCTGCTGGGGCCTGCTAATGGACGGGGTAGGTTTTATAGCCACAGCAAATACCAAGGGCATTCCATTAGAAATACCGCCTGTCACACCGCCATTGTGATTGGTCAGGCAGTGTACACATCCTTCTTTATATTCCATGGCATCATTGGCCTGGCTGCCCCGCAGCCCTGCAAATCCAAATCCGTCCCCAAATCCTACAGCCTTCACCGCAGGAATCGAAAAAAGAATCTGGGATAAGCGGCTTTCCACGGAGTCAAAAAAAGGTTCGCCGAGGCCGATTGGCATATTAATCACCATGCACTCAATGACGCCGCCCACAGAATCTTTTTCTTCCCGGGCTTTTGCAATCGCATTTACCATAGCGCCTCGTTTTGCTTCATCCAAAAGGGGCAGTGTCTGTTTTCCCAACGCATGAAGAGTTTCTGCAGGTTCTCCCTGCGGATTAAACGGCGTATCAAAAATTCCTGCCAGCGATGCAATATGGGCTCCCACTGCAATCTTTTTTTGCCGCAGGATCTGTTTGGCAATCGCCCCGGCAAAAACCAGCGGTGCCGTAAGGCGCCCGGAAAAACTGCCGCCGCCTCGGTAATCGTTACACCCTTTGTATTTTATATACCCTGCATAATCCCCATGCCCGGGGCGCATGACAGCTTGCAACTGGCTATAATCTTTAGAATGGGCATTAGTATTGACAATCCTGGCACAAAGCGGCATGCCGGTAGTCTTTCCGTTAAAAAAGCCACTTTCAATCACAGGGCTATCGGCTTCGTTGCGTAAGGTGGTGAGCTTAGATTTTCCCGGTGCCCGCCGCTGCATTTCCCGATGGATTTCCTGCATATCCAGCACAACACCCGCCGGCAATCCATCAATCACCACGCCGATACTGGGACCGTGGGATTCTCCAAAAAGGGTCAGTTTGATTCTTTCACCTATCGTACTGCTCATAACGCCCTCCCAGCTGCTCGAAATCTTTCCAAAAATCCGGATAGGATTTGGCAACGCAATCTGTTCCTTTTAAAATAATAGGCTGCCGGCACCGGATGGAAGCGATAGCTAGACTCATCGCAACCCGGTGATCATTCCAGCATTCCACAGTACCTCCGGAAAAAGATGCCACACCGTCAATAGATAGCCCATCCGGGTTTTCCGTAATATGGGCGCCCAGCTTAGTAAGTTCTGTCGCCATCGCCGCCAGTCGGTCGCATTCTTTTAACCTGAGCCGCCCGGCATGGATAATTTCCGTGTGCCCTTGACTCAGTGCTGCCGCTACTGTCAGGACAGGAATCAGATCCGGGCAATCCGCTGCATCAATCGTCGTTCCTGTACTACTAGCAGGTTGACTGACTAGGTTTTTTGCCACAAAATCCACTTGTCCACCCATCTTTTGCAAGATGGGAATAATGGCCCGGTCGCCTTGGCATGATTGAGCATTCATGCCAGCCAAGCTAATATTTTCTCCCAGCATGCCTGCCACGAGCCAAAACGCCGCTTGAGAATAATCTCCTTCCACATGGGTATCTTGGGAAATATACTGCTGGTTTCCCGGAATATCATAATGGCGGTAATTCGTATGATGAATGGTGATACCGTATTGCTGCAACGCTGCCAGCGTCAGGGCGATATAGCTCCAGGATTCCAGCTTGCCCACAATGTCCAAAGTGGAGTCTCCCTGCAAAAGGGGAAGGGCAAATAAAAGGCCGCTGATAAACTGGCTGCTCACATCCCCGGGAAGGATAAACTGCCCCGGACGCAGCGGTCCCTGCACCGTAAGAGGGAAATGATTCGTCTGGCTACCTTCTCGGAATACAAGTCTCTGTTTTCTAAAAATATTCGCATAGGGAGATAAGGGGCGAATCCCCAATTTACCGGATCCGGTAAAGATAATTTTCTCTCCAGATAGTGCCGCCAGAGGAATCATAAAACGCAGTGTAGACCCGGACTCCCTGCAGTCCAGCAATTTTCCTGTCAGCCCATGCTTCATGCCGTGAACCTGAAAGCAGGTCCGTCCATTTTTTCCTTGGCTGGCGGCAATTTTCGCACCCAGCTGTTCTAAACAGGTGCGGGTAGCCTCTATATCTTCACTGCTGCTGACGCCGTCTATCCGGCTTTTCCCCTCTGCCAGCGCCGCACAGATAAGGGCTCGGTGGCCCATACTTTTGGAGGAAGGAACCTGTACGGTCCCGGTTAACGGGCCCGGGATAATTCGTAAGCTTACCTTATTTTTTCCCATAGAACAGATCCCTTCTCTTTTGCTTGGCTTGCTCCATCATTGCTTCCAAAAGTTCACGATTATCTTGCTGCAAAGCCTTTTCCCATTTTTCCAGCTGTAGCTGCAACTTATTGATTTCCTGTAGCACAGGCCCTTTATTTAAGAGGAATAAATCACTCCAGAGTTTTCCATTGATATCGGCCACCCGGGTAGCGTCCCGGAAAGATCCAGCGATAAAATATTTGGTATCGGGATGCATGGAATCACTGTTAACGAGACTTACAGCCAGCACATGAGGCAAATCACTGGTATAAGCAATGATACTGTCGTGTTCTTTTACCGTGAGATCCACCACCCTGCCACAGCCTATAGCATAGGCCATATCCCGCAAGAAAGCTTCATGTTCAGGCCGGTTGTTCTTTCTTTTGATCACAATAAAATTGGCATTTTGGAAAATCTGCAGAGTACTTTGGCTGTATCCTTTTCCTTCCCGTCCTGCCATCGGATGCGTAGGAACAAAATCCATCTCCGGCCCCAACAGCGCATCAATCTGATCCGGTGTTGTTCCTTTAATCCCCATCACGTCCGTCAGCAATACATCTTTTTTCCAGTCTCTCACATGATCTCGGACAAAAGGTACAAATGCGCCAGGATACATACAGCAGATAATTACGTCCGCTTCTCCCAGAAGCGTCGGGTCGGCATCAGCCATTTCATCAATATACTTTTCATCCCGCGCCATCATGGTCACAATATGATTGGTGTCCATGCCAATAATGTGTTTAACTTTCTGTGCCTTCAGCGCCTTTGCGTAGGAACCTCCAATGAGCCCCAATCCCACAATGGCAAATACCGTATCTTGCAATGTTTTCATGCTGCTTCCATCCTCTTTCCTTCTATGCTACCTTGTTGTTTGTCCTTCTATTTTACTCTGCTGCACAAAAAAAGCAGGCCCGCAAGGAGTCTGCTCAACGGTCATATCTTGACCTATCCCTTATATTCGGAATGCCGCTCGCTTATCGGTAGTACCATCATGAAATTGATCGCACGCAAAGTAGCCAACGCTACCATAATAGCCCTGGCTAAAAAAATACCCATATGCAGTTTGCCCAATTTCATGAGAGCTTAGCATCTTTCCAACCGCCTTTTTTTACAATGGAATGGGTAAAGGATACTGCTTTTTCGAAAAACTGTCAATAAATTTTTCGTAATGCAAATTTTTCTAAAGAAGCTGTATCATAACTAACAACATTACAGAACTAAAGGCACATCCAGATCTTCCAGCGCATGACCTGTGGTATCACAGAAACGGACCCGCAGGCTGCCATATTTAGGCAGACGCTTTAGTGGCAGAAAAACCACACTTTGCTGGTACAGATCTTCCCTGTCCGTTTGGAGATTTTTAGGATCCTGCAAGGCCACGGTAACATTTAACAGCCGTCCAAAGCGTTCTACTTTCGTTATGGCTAGATTCCCGTCCTTGCCATTTGTATTCATGGCAGCATACAGGACTAGTTTTCCTTTATAATCAGGGCCGGAATAGGTCCGCTGTACGTCTGCCACCTTTTCTTCCCCGCGAGAAATCTTTTTGATGCTCCGCACTTCGTCGGTTCCCTGTTGTTTTTCCGCCGCTGGCACAAACGCAGTCCCGACAAATCCGGGCACCTTAGCTTCCGCATCATGTTCCCAATCCGCATGAGCCTCATTAGACTTGTACAGCACTTTCCCATCTTTTACCACCCGGTCACTGACAAATAGTTCCCCGTCTGCCAGTTTCGGAGACTCTGCCGCATAGGCAGGCGCTGTGCAAGCGGCCAGCACCAGCAGCATGGCCGCTGTTTTTTTCATATTTTTTAGCATACGATTCATCCCTTCCAATTTTACTACATCTCTGTTATTATACACGTTTTTTGACTTATTGGTCAGTTGGAAATTGTAACTTATTTGCATCCAGTTGTTTTTTCTTCTATAATGGGGACAAGGTTGCAATTCATTCAAATTTCGAGGAGGCATCGTATTATGGTGCAGCAAAAACAACCCTATAAGGCAAAATATGCGCCCAAACAACAGCCCAATCCCCAGGATATTGCCATTGCAGATTTTCTCAGCCATGTGAAACACAAGCTGGTGGTCATGAGTGGCAAAGGCGGCGTGGGTAAAAGCACAGTCGCAGTAGACCTGGCTCTTTTACTCAGTGCGCGGGGCTATAAAGTAGGCCTGATGGACGTGGATCTCCACGGTCCCAGTGTTGCTGGCATGCTGGGCTACATGGGTAAGCGCGTGCAAGTCGAAGGGGAAAAACTGATTCCGTTCCATTACAACGACAATCTGGAATTTATCTCTGCCCAAGGGTTCTTAGCCCAGGAAGACGATGCGCTCATCTGGAGAGGCCCGCTTAAAATCGGCGCCATTCGTCAGTTCATGAGCGATACCAAGTGGGATCCCCTGGATTACCTGGTGATTGACTGCCCACCCGGCACAGGAGATGAACCGCTGACGGTTATTCAAACCATTCCCGATGCCCAGGCGATTATCGTCACCACCCCCCAAAAGGTGGCACTGGATGACGTGCGCAAATCCCTGAAATTCTGTCAGCTGGGAAACATCAAAATCCGCGGTATCATCGAAAATATGAGCGGATTTATTTGCCCCCACTGCGGCCAGGAGGTAGATATTTTTAAATCCGGCGGCGGCAAGGCCCTGGCAGAAGAAAAAGGCCTGCCATTTTTGGGAAAAATACCTATTGATCCCCAGGTTGTCAGCGCCGAAGACGACGGTAGCCCCCTGGAACATCTAAGCGAAGCTAGCCAAAAGGCCCTGGATACCATTGTGGATAACGTACTGGTTGCGGATAAGTAAATAGCGGATAACATAAAAACAGCTTTCTGCCAAAAACAGAAAGCTGTTTTTATGTTATGCTATGCGTTTTCTTCGATGGGATTTCTCATAGTCCCTTCGGTTCTGGCAATGATAACCGCACTGGCGGCATCTCCTACGATATTAGGAATAACCCGTCCCATGTTTAAAATCCGATCAATTCCTGCCAATAGGCCGATGGCTTCCATAGGTAGATGCGCAGAGCTCAAGACAATGGTCAGCATGACTAATCCAGAACCAGGAATCC
Organism: uncultured Acidaminococcus sp.; assembly: GCA_905213155.1. Lineage (GTDB taxonomy): Bacteria > Bacillota > Negativicutes > Acidaminococcales > Acidaminococcaceae > Acidaminococcus. Next base: position 27,844 of record CAJMHI010000020.1, read on the forward strand.
CAGCCGTCCCCACGGCAGCCAAAGTAGCCGATACCATAACCATGGCCTGATCCATGGCGGTTAAATGTACACCAAAGATTTCCGCGGTAAAAACTACAGCGACTGCTTCATAGATAGCTGTCCCGTTCATATTCATGACAGCGCCAAAAGGAATGACGAAATTGGCTGTATCCTCATCCACACCCAAATTTTTAGTGCATTGCAGGTTAATAGGAATAGTCGCTACCGAGGAACATGTGGCGAAAACAAATGCCATGGCTTCCTTCATAGTCTTTAAAAAACGGAGGGGAGAAATATGCCCGATAACGCCGGCCATAATACCCGCCTGGGCTACAATGACATACAAGAAACCTGCCAGATACAGAGCTGCAATACATTTCAGATAAGGAATCATAATAGCTGAGCCATTCTTGCCTACGACAGTAGCCATCAGGCCAAACACACCATAAGGGGTAAATTCCAGGACCATATTGGTCAGATAACCCATCACATCTTTCCCTACACGGAAAATATTCAGGAGCGGTTCCCCTTTTTTACCCATTTTCATTAGGCAAAATCCCAGAAGCAGGGCAAAGAAAATAATCTGCAACAGGTTCTGTTCTGCCAGAGAGTTAAACGGATTGGATGGAATGATATTCACCAGCGTCCCAATGAGAGATACATCCTTTCCCGCTTTTTTCACTGGAGCGATGGTATTAGATAAATCCACTCCGGTCCCCACGTGGAACAGATTGGCGAAGAATAACCCCACCACAATGGCGGCAGCGGTAGAAATGAGAAAACTGGCAACTGTCTTAGCACCCATACGACCTAACTTTTTCCCGTCTCCCACATCAGCAGCGGCGACTACTAAGAGGCACAGCACCATAGGCGCTACCACCATTGTCAGCAGGCGGGTTAGAATCGTCCCTAATGGATTTAATACTGCTGCCTTCGGTCCAAAAATCAGCCCGACTGTAATCCCCAGTACAAAGCCTATCATAATCCGAGTAAATAAACTCCACTCATTCCACCGTTTAAAGAGCAACCCCATTTTTCTCCCTCTTTCTTCCTACCCAAGTTTCTTCTTAATTCCTGCTTACACGAAACGACACACATGGTCCACTGCGATATCAGAAAAGCCAAAGGCCTCTGCCTTCGTCAATTTTCCATTGGCCACATGCTGCAGTACATCTACCAATTCCCTTCCCATCTTCTGATAGGTTTTTTCGCCTCGGATAATCGCACTTAAATCCACGTCCATATTGTCTTCCATTTTCTGGTACGTCCGCCCATTTGCAGTGACTTTCAGCACAGGAACAATGGCATTTCCTGTAGGTGTACCCCGGCCAGTAGTGAAAACTACGGCTTGGCATCCGGCTGCTACCATGCTGGTCACCGAAGAAATATCATACCCGGCTGTATCCATCACCAGCGCTCCTTTTTTAGTAGGTTTCACAGCCTGCTCCAGCACTTCCTGAATGGGGCGGGTACCGCCTTTACGAATACAGCCCAGGCTCTTTTCATCCAGTGTAGAAAGTCCGCCCGCTTTGTTTCCTGGTGTAGGTTGTCCAGCACGGCAATCCTGACCGGCCCCGGCCAAGTGCTTTTCATATGCCTCACAAACGCGGATAATCTGGTTATGAATTTCCGGAGTAGCTGCTCGTTTGGACAGAATATGTTCTCCCCCAATCCATTCTATGGATTCACTCATCATGCTGGTTGCCCCCAAGTCTACCAGAATATCACTGGTTTCCCCAACTGCTGGATTACTGGCAATGCCGCTGGTAGCATCGGAACCCCCACATTCAATTCCCAAGAAAAATTCCGACATGGGAAACAGTTCTTTTTGCTGCATACCTGCAGCTTGGACCATATCCCGTGCTGCCCGCGTGGCTTTTTCAATCGTTTTCAGGGTTCCCCCTTCATCCTGGATGCCAAAATCAACCACCGGTTTCGAGGTCATTGCCCGGATTTTATCTCCCAGTTCTTTATGTCCTACGGTTTCGCATCCCAACCCAATAATCACAACCCCATATACATTGGGATTGCAGGCAAATCCCGTCAATACTTTCTGACTCATGGCAGTATTAGCCGCCACATCACTGCACCCTGTATTAAAAATAATATTAACAGCCCCACGCACCTGACTTGCTACTACCCTGGCACTTTCACTGCCACAAGCACAGGTTGGCAGAATCAGCACGTGATTTCGGATACCTGGCCTCCCTTCTGCCCTACGGTAGCCCCAAAACTCCATAGTCTTTAGGGATGGATCGCCAGCTGACTGCACGGCTTCCGTTTTCCAAGTATGGTCCACCATTTCATTTTCATAGTGGCGGGGTACACTTTTTAGGTTCTGATCTGAGACCCAATGCCCTTTATCCACGGCTTGGACCAATTTTCCTAAGCTTTCCCCATATTTGATGATCTCTTCCCCTTCTGTCAAATCTCTCAAGGCGATTTTATGGCAGTAAGGAATTTTATCCTCGGCTGTAAGGAATTTCTCCTTTCCTTGGTTTTGATAACAAACTTGGTTTCCCTCAGGAATTTCTTCCACACAAGTCACCACATTATCCTTAGGATCCATCAGCAACGCATTGATTTTCATTTCTTTCCCTCCCGCTTTCTTAACTTTCTGATAATATCATAACTATTATATTTCATAAGTTCAATTTTGTGTTGTTTACATTAGTATAAATATTATTTATACTATATAAAGGGAGAGTGAAGATGATGGAATTAGAGTATGAATATATCCTGGCAGTATGCGAAACTGGCAGTTTTTCCAAAGCAGCTGAAAAATTGCAAATGACCCAGCCTGCGCTGAGTATGGCAATCCATAAAGCTGAAGTCCGTATCGGACGTCCCCTGTTTGATCGGAAAAAGCGGCCATTACAACTAACTGTGGCAGGAAAAATTTATATAGCAGGAATCACACAAATTAAACATGTCGAAGAAGGAATGCAGCGCCAAATCCAAGACCTGGACCAATTGCTTACTGGTTCACTCAGTATCGGAGGCTCCCATTATCTAATCGCCCGAATCTTGCCACCTGTTCTATCTGCGTTTAATAAAAAATACCCTGGTATCCAGTTAAATCTTTTAGAAAGCAGTGCAGCACAGCTTGCGGCTATGCTCAAGGACCAAACAGTGGATTTAACATTTAGCTGTGACCCGATTTTTCTCCAACAATTTAAACGTTACAGCGTATTCCACGACCAAATTCTCCTGGCAGTCCCGGCAGAAGATGCTTTTAATCAGAGTTATGCCACTTATACCTTGACTGCATCTCAGATCCTGGCAGGAACCCATCTGGAAAAAGATTGTCCCCGTCTGCCACTTGCTTCTCTCGCTCAACTTGCTTTTATTTTGTTAAAGCCAGGAAACAATCTCCATGACCGGGTCGGCGAATTTTTCCAGGAAGCCCGTATAACGCCCCAGATCAAGCTGGAAATTTCCCAAATCGTGACAGCCTATCACCTGGCAGCAGCAGGACTTGCCGCTACCTTTATTTGTGACCGCGTGGTAGGAAAAGAGTCGTCTTCTCTCTGCTTTTACGCCTTAGATGCGCCCCATACAGACCGGGAGTTTTACATTCTCCGTCCCCATACAGCCTATATGCCCAAAGCCGCCCGCGCCTTTATTGCTTTCTGCCGGAAAGAATTAGCCTGAAGATATCGAGTAGGAGGCGGGCAATGGCCCGCCGACCTCTCACACCACCGTGCATACCG
>CAJMHI010000021.1 GCA_905213155.1 uncultured Acidaminococcus sp.
CAGCTTTTATATATTAGCAAATCGCAAATGCTTTGTCAATGCCTTTTGAAAATTTCTTCCTACTTTTTAAAATGTTTCACGTGAAACATTACCCTATATGGGTATAAAGCTCTAAGCGGAATGCAGGAAAGCATGAATGATAGCAATAAAAAAAGGATAACGCTGTATACAAAAACTACTGCATGCCAAGAATTCAGCGCGCAGTAGTTCCGGATTTTATTTCTTTAGAAAAACGTCTTTAAAGAGAAGGTCTGATCCCGGTTCGGGCCTACAGAGATAATACCAAGGGGCACGCCTACTACCTCGCTCAGGCGTTCCAGATACTTTTTGGCTTCCGCCGGCAGTTCATCATAGTGGCGCACACCGGAAATATCTTTCTTCCAGCCCTTGAAGGTTTCATAAACCGGTTTAGCCTTGGCCAGAATGGACAAGTCGGCGGGAATATGGGCAATGGGCTTTCCATCAACGGTCCAGCCAGTGCACATTTTAATTTCATCCAGGCCATCCAGAATATCCAGGCGCGTAATGGCTAGAGCGTCCATACTATTCAGCCGTGCTGCATACTGCACCATAAAGGCATCCAGCCATCCACAGCGCCGTGGCCGTTTTGTGACTGTCCCAAATTCATGGCCGGTGTTCCGCAGATAGGTACCGGGACCATCCGTGTCAAAGAGTTCGCAGACAAAGGGGCCTTCCCCTACACGGGTCGTATAGGCTTTTACCACGCCCACTACATGATTAATAGTAAGCGGTCCTACTCCGCTGCCAGTTGCGGCATTGCCCGCTGTAGGATTGGAGCTGGTAACATAGGGATAGGTACCATAGTCAATATCCAGGTAGGTTGCTTGGGCGCCTTCAAACAGGACATTATCTCCTTTGGCAAAAACATCTCCCAAAGCTACACTGGTATCGGTGACATAGGGACGGAACGCTTCCCCATACTGCAGATATTCTTCCAGCATAGGTTCATACTCCATGGGCTGCGCGCCATACACCTTGGTAAACAGAGTATTTTTTACTTCCAGATTGGTTTTCAGCTTTTGCGCCAGCACTTCCCGGTTTAAAAGGTCGCACATCCGAATCCCAGTCCGGGCTACTTTATCCATATAACAAGGGCCTATGCCATTTTTAGTGGTACCGATCTTGGCGGCACCCAAAGCAGCTTCCTGCAATTCATCCTGCCGGATATGATAAGGTAGTACAATATGGGCCCGGTCGCTGATGAGCAGGTTGCTCATATCCACGCCTTTTGCCTTCATATCTGCCATTTCCTGAAGCACTACTTTGGGATTAATCACCACGCCATTGCCCAGGATACACGTTTTGTTCTTATACAAAATGCCGCTGGGCAAAAGGCGGAGTTTATAGGTTACATCATCGACCACCACGGTGTGCCCGGCATTGCTGCCGCCGGAATACCGCACCACGGTATCTGCCTGCTGGGCCAGATAGTCCACAATCTTGCCTTTTCCTTCGTCCCCCCACTGGGAACCGATAACCACTACTGATGACATAAGTTTATTCTCCTTCTGGTTTACAATCCGAACCGTGCATAGATCTCGTCCAAGTGTTTCAGCATATGTTTAGGTTCAAAGCAAGCTTCCACTTCTTCTTTGCTCAAGTAGTTCGCAATATCCGGGTCGGCTTCTACATTGGTCTTAAAGTCAGCGCCTTTCATCCAGCGGGCCATAGCATTACGCTGCACCCATTGATAGGCATCTTCCCGGAGCACGCCTTTGCCCACCAGGGACACCAAGAGGTTCTGGCTGTAAATCAACCCGCCGGTCAGGTTCAAATCCCGCAGCATAGCATCCGGATACACCAAGAGTTTGCTGATGATTCCCTGCATTTTCCGCAGCATATGATCCAGCAAAATAGTGGAATCCGGCAGGATAATCCGTTCTACAGAAGAATGGGAGATATCCCGTTCATGCCACAGCGCCACGTTTTCAATAGCTGCTTCCGCATTGCCCCGCAGTACACGAGCCAGGCCGCAGATTTTTTCGCAGGTAATGGGGTTGCGCTTATGCGGCATGGCAGAGGACCCCTTCTGCCCGGGTGCAAAATATTCTTCCGCTTCCCGGACTTCCGTGCGCTGCAGATGCCGGATTTCTGTCGCCATTTTTTCCAGGGTAGCACCGCACACGGCAATCGTAGACAAATAGAAAGCATGCCGGTCTCTTTGTACGACCTGGTTCGCAATCCGGACGGGTTCCAAACCTAGTTTTTCACAGACGTACTTTTCCACAAACGGATCAATATTGGAATAGGTCCCAATGGCACCGCTGAGTTTCCCTACGGAAATATATTTTTTCGCAAGCTCCAACCGTTCGATATTCCGTTCACATTCACTCATCCACAAAAGCATTTTCAGGCCGAACGTCATCGGTTCGGCATGCACGCCATGGGTCCGTCCCACGCACAAGGTATTCTTATACTTAACAGCCTGCTCTTTTAAAATGGCATGGAGTTCTTTTTCTTCCCGGATCAGGATATCGGCAGACGCTTTCATCATCACGCCCATAGCGGTATCCTTCACATCGTTGCTGGTCAGCCCTTTATGAATATATTTGGAGGCGTCTCCTACATGCTCAGCCACTGCCGTCAGTAAAGAAATAATATCATGGTTGGTCGTTTTTTCAATTTCATGCACCCGATCCAAGTCAAAATCTGCTTTGGTTTGGATATCGTGCAGAGCATCATCGGGAACGATCCCCAGTTTGTTCATAGCTTCACAAGCCAGAATCTCCACTTTGACCATCGTGCGGTCTTCATTTTCTTCCGTCCAGATAGAGCCCATTTCTTTGCTGGTATACCGTGGAATCACAATACTTCCCCCTTCAAGAGAACAAAATAGCATAGCGCAGGGACCACGCCGTCCCTGCCGCAACTGTATTGTATCATTTTCCCCTACGTATCGCAACGATATTTCCGAACGTATTTCAAAGATTACATTTTTTTGTTAGCAAAAAAGACCATGCTTACGCATGATCCCTTTTGCTCAAATCATAGAAACGGGTAATATCTTTCCGGAAGAACAACGGAACTGTCCCTACCGGGCCATTCCGGTGCTTGGCTACGATTAATTCTGCAATATTTTTTTGTTCTGTGTCCGGGTTGTAGTAATCGTCCCGATAAATAAAGCAGACAATATCTGCATCCTGCTCCAGTGCCCCGGATTCCCGCAGATCGCTGAGCATGGGCCGCTTGATGGTACGGGATTCCACGCTCCGGGACAGCTGGGACAGAGCAATGACCGGTACATTAAGTTCCCTGGCCAGGCCTTTCAGGGAACGGGAAATCTCACTCATTTCCTGCTGCCGGTTGTCGCTGCTGCGACGGTTTGAGCCCTGCATCAGCTGGAGGTAGTCCACAATAATCAAGTCCAACCCGTTTTCATTTTTCCAGCGCCGGGCCTTACTGCGCATTTCCAGCGCTGTCATGCCCGGTGTATCATCCATCATAATTTTGGCTTCGCTTAGTTTGTCCGCTGCCATCACCAGATTAGGCCATTCATTTTCCTGCAGCTGCCCGATCCGCAAGCGGGACGCATCAATCCCGGCTTCACTGCAGAGCATCCGCTGGACCAGCTGTTCCTTACTCATTTCCAGGGAAAAAAACGCCACAGATTTTTTCCCGGCAATGGCCACATGTTCTGCAATATTTAATACCAGAGAAGATTTTCCCATAGAAGGACGGGCCGCTACGATAATCAGATCAGATGGCTGCAAGCCACTGGTCATTTTATCAAAATCATCAAAGCCAGTGGGCAGCCCGGTAAAAGCTTCCTTGGAATCATATAACTCCTCAATCCGCCCCATGGCCTCTTTGACCAGGTCTTTCATCCTTACCATGCTGGTCGACTGTTTACGGTTAGCAACGGCCAGGATTTTCTGTTCTGCCTGGTCAATGGTCTGTGCCACATCCAGTTCTTCTTCATATCCGCTGGCCGCAACATCGGTGGCTGCAGTAATCAAATGCCGCCGCAGGGATTTTTCCTCTACGATTTTAGCATGATACACCACATTGGCCGCCGTGGGTACCGCATTGGACAAGGCCGTAATCACAGCCGTACCACCAATGGCATCCAGCTTGCCAAGTTTTTGCAGTTCTGCTGCCACCGTAACCAGATCTACGGCCTGACCGCGGTTGCGAAGGCCCATAATGGCTGAAAAAATAACCCTATGATCCTGCCGGTAAAAGTCGTCTTCCCGCAGGATTTCCCCTGCTTTATCAATGGCATCCGAGCTAAGCAGCATAGCCCCCAGCACACTTTGCTCCGCTTCAATATTTTGAGGCGGGATACGATCTTCCATAGCGCCTCCTTCTTTGCCTTTTATGCTTCGGTTTCTACCAGCACTTTAAACTTTGCCACGACGTCCGGCATAAGCTTTGCTGTTGCCGTATATTCGCCCGGGCTTTTAATGGTTTCCGGGATTTCTATCTTTCTCCGGTCTACGCCTTCCATACCGGTTTGGGCCAGCAGCGCATCTGCCACGTCCTTGGAGGCAATTGACCCGAACAATTTCCCATTTGCTCCGACTTTTACATGCATGTGTAGCACCACTTTTTCTAGCTGAGCGGCTAAAATTACCGCTTCGTCGTGTGCTTGGGCCGCCCGGTGTTTTGCCACGGCCAAATCCTGTTTGGCCTGGTTCACATTTTGCAGGGTTGCTTCTTTGGCAAGCCCCCGGGGAATCAAATAATTCCGGCCATACCCTTCCGCCGTTTCAATAATTTTTCCTTTTTCACCTAGCTTCTTGATATCCTGCAATAGAATCACTTTCATCAGATTCGCTCTCCTTTAGTTCTTGATTTTGTTCCTGGTACAAGGCAAGCACGCGGGGCATCAACTGCTCTGCCGTGACTCCCTTCACCTGCGCTCCGGCAACGGTCTGGTGTCCTCCGCCGCCTAATTCTTCCATCATCACCTGGGCATTGATGTTGCCATCGCTGCGGGCGCTGATGCTGACGCCATTTTCATTTTCGCTGAGCACCACGCTGGTATGAATATCATCCATGGTCAGCAGCTCATCGGCTGCCTGTGCCACAATGACCGGAACATCCTTATCTTGCGCCGAACATTTATGAATGCTGACGGCAAGACCGGGTAGCGGCTGCTGCATCTCTGTAATGATCCGGGCCCGGGTGCGTACGGTATTTTCGTCATCCTTAAACAATTGAAAGACCATACGGGGATCCGCCCCATTGCGCCGTAAAAAGGCCGCCGCTTCAAACGTCCGCTCTCCTGTCTGCACGGCAAAGTTTTTGGTATCCACCACGATTCCTGCGTAAAGGGCCGTCGCTTCAACTTCCGTGAAAGGCATCTTGCTTTCGAAGTACTGCAAAATCTCGGTGACCATTTCGCTGGCAGAAGACGTAGACGGTTCCATATACTGCAGCATGGCATCCCGGATAGCATCTTCTGCCCGCCGGTGATGGTCGATGATGATCCGTTTCCGAATGGCCTGTAGCACTTTCGGGGCCGCCGTCAGCATAGGCCTGTGATGGTCCACCAGCACCAGAATACTGCCCGGAGTAATCCGCTCCAAAGCTTCTTCCTCGTCCACGATCAGGGACATATACGGATCGCTGTGGCCTTGGGATACAGCTTCTAGTTTTTTCAAAGAGGAACCTTGCCCGCTGTTAACGATATAACAGGTTTTATGGAGCGCCAGTGCCATTTTGGCTACTCCTATGCCGCTGCCCAGCGCATCAAAGTCCTCATTGGCATGGCCCATAATAAAGACCTGATCTGCACTGGTCATCAGTTCGTGAATGGCCTGCGCCACAATACGGGCCCGTACCCGGGTATTTTTGGTCTGCACGCTGCCCCTGGCACCGTAAAAATTGGTGTCATCGCCCAGCTGCACCACAGCCTGATCGCCGCCACGGCCCAAGGCTAAATCCAACGCTGCCTGGGCTTTCTGGCTCATCTCATAGAGATTTTTTCCGTCTGCTGCTACACCAATACTGATGGTGGGGTTGATCCGGCTGGCGCTTTTGATTTCCCGGACTTTGTCCAATACGGCAAATTTTTTACCAATGGTTTCCGTAAGTCCCTTTCGGTTAAGTCCTACTACATAGGAATCTTCTGAGCTTTTCTGGAAATAGCCGCCCACTGCTTCTACCCAATTGCCGATGGATTTGGTGACGTCCACCAGGAGGCTTGCCCGATCATTTTCATTCAGACCCTTGATGGCATCATCATAGTTATCGAATTGTACATAGGCCACGACCGGGCGTTCATCCTCATACCGTTTTTTCTGCCGCTGCCGATCCGTGATATCGGACAAATACAAGGCAAGTCCGGTATCATCCTGAGGATTATCCGTGACCTGGATCCGGCGGACCAGCATCTGATAAATCCGGTCACCGATTTTAACTTGTTTTTCCCCGTCTCGCAATTTTAAGGCGGCAAAATTGTTATCCGGAGGCGGGAGGATTTTTTCCAAGGGTGTCCCCGGAGGCGCTTCTACAGTCACATACTCATTAAATAGCCGGTTGCGCCACTGCAGCTGGCCTTTTTTATCAAATACACCAATTCCTATGGGAATCCGCTGAGACGCATAATTGTTGGCCCGTTCAATATTTCGTACCACAGTGGTCATGGAATGATTGACCCACGCTTCCCGCAGCCGGCTACTGCGAAAAGAAAAGACGTACACCAAAAGCACAGCCACAAAGCCGGCAGCCGTTAAAAAAGCCTGATTGTACCACAAGCCGCAAGCCACTGCCACTGTTCCCAGAAGTGCTGTGGCAATGCGTACGGATACCCAGAGATTCTCACGCGTTTTTTCTTCAGCCATGACTTTCTTCCTCCTGCTTAGCCCGGCGGATCTTCCGTACATCAAAAAGCATCTCATAGGCCCCCATGACTACGACAAGCTGAGAGGCCAGCGGCATGGTAAATGTTAATAAAAGCGCCAAGGGCATAATAACCCGTGGAGCATTTTTCTCTTCTACATACCAGCGGATAAGGCATAGGCCCTGAAGGAGTAGCAGCATACTGCCCAGCATAAACACGGTATATCCCGCCCGGTAAGGTAAGAGGTCCTGGTTCTTCTGGTAAAGGGTAACGCATACCATCCCCGCAAAATACACAAGAAGAATCCACCTCGGCATCGTCCACCGGGAAGCAGGGGGGAACCAAGGGTAATAGTCCCCCATCCGGGCCAATACTTTACGGGCTGCCCAATAATTGGCAAAAGCTGTAATAGGCGCACTGAGCAGCACACCGGAAGGCAGGATCAATTCAAAGATATGCCGCAGCTGCGCCAATTGCACTGCCGTCATGCCACTCATGCCTATCGTCTGAAAGATTTCATTGCTCATGGTTAGGGACTCTTCAATGCCCTCAAAAAAGCTCTTCACCACATTGATGTCCATGAGATAATACGCAGCTAAAATGCTAAGGCCTGTGGAAATCAATGCCCCCAGACTGCCCAGCAGCAAAATACTGACGGGAGATAACTGCCGGCGCATCCCTTCCCCCATAAAAAGGCCTATTAGCCCTAAAATAACACACTGGGTCAATGCCTGCAGCGGGGATAACAGCACCGCCACCACAGCTCCTGTAACAATAAGGCAGAGTATGCTCCATTTCAGCCCATTGCGCCGCCCGCACAAAATAACAGGCAGGGGCCACAGGATACTTACCACAAGATCCAGCACCGGCACGTAATTGCCCACCAGGGTAAACAAAACCGCTACCGCCGCCAGGATCCCGGATTCCACCAGGGCCGACGTTCTATGATATTGCACAGTAAACCTCCTGTATACTGACCATATAAGGGTCGCTTAGGCAACCCTGCCCTTTATTTTACAATATTTGTACAAAAAAAGACAGACCCGGACAGGATCTGTCTTTTTCGTTCAGGCTTTATTCTGCTGTGAAAGGCAGCAGCGCCACGTTTCTGGCACGTTTAATGGCAATGGTCAGCTGACGCTGATGTTTTGCACAAGTACCAGAAATCCGGCGGGGAAGAATCTTACCCCGCTCAGTGATAAACTTACGCAGCTTTGCCGCGTCTTTGTAATCGATTTCTTCGACCTTATCGACGCAGAAGGAACATACTTTTCTTCTGGGTCTCCGGTTTCCTCTTTCACGCTTCATCATAGCGATATCCTATCCTCCCTTTTAAAATGGGATTTCTTCGTCAAACCCTACTTCTGAACCAAAGCCACCCATGGGATTATTAGAATTCCCGGTGTTTCCTTGGTCGGAGGTAGTAGAAGAAGGCGTAGCAGCGGCACTAGGCGCAGCGCCGGTACCTTTGCGTTCAATGAATTCCACACGGTCTGCAATGACTTCCGTCACGTAATGCTTGTTCCCGTCTTTTCCATCGTAACTGCGGATCTGCAACCTTCCTTCAACCAGCACCCGCTGGCCCTTGGTCAAACTGTTCCCACATAATTCAGCGGTTTTATTCCAGGTCACAATGTTGATAAAATCCGCTTCCCGTTGTCCGTTCTTTGCCGAGAAAGGACGGTCAACAGCCAGAGTAAAGGTGCAGACCGTTTTTTCCGTAGGTGTAATCCGGACTTCCGGATCCCGTGTCAAACGTCCTAACAAAAAGATGCGATTCATACACCCATCCTCCTTATTCGCCTTTGCGAATGATCATGTGACGCAGGATTTCATCCGTAATCTTCATCACACGGTCCAGTTCTTTTGCAGCAGCCGGTTCAGCGCTAAACGTGGTCAGCACATACAGGCCATCCTGGAAATCCTGGATAGGATATGCCAAATGTTTTTTACCCCATTTGTCGGTTTTCTCAATCGTAGCACCGTTTGCCACCAGCAGATCATCAAATTTCTTGACGACAGTGTCAAAAGCCTCTGCCTCTACCGGTTTAACGATGTACATGACTTCGTAGTTATTCACGAAATCACCTCCTCCTTTGGATTTGCTCCTTGTTGCCAAGGGCTTTTGCGCCCTATGATGGGTGCAGAAGAAGTATATGCAAGATATACAGCTTTATTATCTTAGCATAGAAAAAAAAATCCTGCAAGAAAAAAATAAAAAGATAGCGATTTTTTTCTCCTGTATAGTATAATGGTAGGAAATTCATTGTCACAGCAAAGGAGTCTTCCCATGTTTGTCTATGCCGATAATGCTGCTACGACACAGGTCAGCGATGCTTCCCTTACGGCCATGCTGCCGTATTTTACAAAAGCCTATGGCAATCCCTCCAGCACCTATCCATTAGGGCAGGAAGCAGCCCGAGCTTTAGTGCTCTCCCGGGAAAAAATTGCTCACTTATTAGGTTGCAAACCAGGGGAAATCACCTTTACCGCAGGAGGCAGCGAAAGCGATAACCAAATTCTCCGCAGTGCCGCTTACTGGGGCAGGGCGCGGGGAAGAACACACCTTATCGCCTCCGCCATAGAACACCATGCCGTGCTCCACACGCTTAATGCCTTAAAAGAAGAAGGATTTACCGTAACACTGCTAGCCCCCGATAAAAATGGGCACATTAATCCAGAAAGTGTTGCAGCCGCACTGCAGCCCACTACAGCCTTGGTTTCTATTATGACTGCCAATAATGAAACTGGTGTATTGCAGCCTATTAAGGAAATCGGGGCTTTGTGCCACGCTAATACCATACTGTTCCATACGGACGCTGTACAGCTCATAGGTCACCTGCCCTTTTTCCTAAAAAACGCTCCCATTGATTTTCTCTCTGCTTCTGCCCACAAATTCCATGGGCCCAAAGGCAGCGGTTTTCTTTTCTGTCGGCAGGGGATTGAACTGACCAGCCTGATATGTGGCGGGGCCCAGGAGCGAGGCAAGCGGGCGGGCACGGAAAATGTCCCGGCTATTGTCGGCATGGCCGTTGCCCTGGAAGAATCCTATAACCATATGGAAGAAAACAAGAAAAAGGTGGAAGCCGCCCGCAACTTTCTTGAAAAGGAACTCCTAACAATTCCCGGCACCATCGTGCATGGGGATAGCGTGCCACGACTGCCTGGGCACTTAAACATTGCGTTTACTGGTATTTCCGCAGAAGCACTCCTCCCCCTTCTCGGGATGAACGGAATCTGCGCCAGTTCTGGCAGTGCCTGCGCCTCTGGCAGTCCGGACCCCAGCCACGTACTGCTCGCCATGGGCATTACCCCGGAAGAAGCCAGATCTTCCCTGCGCTTTTCTTTAGGCGATGACATCACAGAAGAACAAGTAGAGTATATTGTTACGCAGGTTCGCAGTGCGGTCAGCCGACTGCGCACGTTACACCGGCAGCAGCATGCGCCGGAGAAAGGGACGCGATGAAAGCATTAATTGCCATGAGCGGCGGCGTAGATTCCTCCGTCGCTGCCAAGCTGATGCAGGACGCAGGATATGACTGCATCGGCTGTAATATGAAACTATACAACAACCCGGATGCCGGCTACTGCAGCACAAAAACCTGCTGTTCTTTGTCGGACGTGGAAGATGCCCGTAGCGTCTGTGCTCGTCTGGGCATTCCTTTTTACGTGTTCAATTATACAGAAGCCTTTAAAAAAGAAGTTATGGAGAAATTTGCAGAAAGTTACCTTCATGGCCGCACGCCTAACCCCTGTATTGACTGCAACCGGTTTTTAAAATTCGGTGCTTTATATGAACGAGCTCTGGAACTCGACTGCGACTGCGTGGTGACAGGGCACTATGCCAGGATTCAAAAAGATGTGCAGACAGGAAAATACCAGCTATTAAAAGCGCTGGATCCCCAAAAAGACCAAAGTTATGTACTGTATAACTTAACCCAGGAACAATTAGCCCACACCCGATTTCCTCTGGGCAACTATCATAAGACCCACACCCGGGAAGTAGCAGAAGAAAATGGCTTTCTCAATTCCCATAAGCCCGACAGCCAGGATATCTGTTTTGTGCCTAATGGATCGTACGTGGAAGCCGTGGGACGAATCTTGCACTGTACCTCCCAGCCTGGGCCGTTCCTGGATCTGGAAGGCAATGTGATCGGGCAGCATAAAGGTATTATTCATTATACCCTGGGGCAGCACAAGCACTTAGGCCTCAATCAGCCCGATTTTCCCTTATATGTAGTAAAAATCGACCCAGAAAAAAATGCCATCACCGTAGGCCCCAGTGAAGCGCTGTTTAGTAAGAATGCAAAAGCTGAAGATGCCAACTGGATAAGCGGAGACGTGCCAAAAGAGCCAGTGCGCTGCCAAGTCAAAGTGCGCTACCGGCAAAACGCCCAGCCTGCCACAGTAATCCCTTCAGAAAATGGTTTTTCCCTGGTATTTGATGAACCCCAGCGGGCCATCACCCCCGGTCAGGCCGCCGTCTTGTACGATGACGACGTCGTCCTAGGCGGTGGCACGATTGTGTAAGAGAGTTCCACTTATAAAATCGCTGCTTTCTTTTGGATTCGTTTTACGATATACTGTTTTTAAAACATAACGCACTAAAATAATGGACTGAAAGGAGGCCTCCCATGAGCCTTGCTAAGCTTTCTGCTAATGGGCAAATTACTGTCCCGGTTGAAGTTCGGCGCTTGCTAAAGCTAAAATCAGGAGACAAAATCTCATTTCTACAAAACCCCGAAGGAGAAATTATTGTCAGCAATGCTTCGTCCTTGGCCATCCATAAGGCGCAAGTTGCTTTTTCCCATGCTGCTGAAGAGATGCATATTTACAATGAAAAGGACGTACAGGATCTAGTAGATGAAGTTAGGTACGGGAAGAAAAAATAATATGCGGATACTGATTGACACCAATATTCTGTTTTCTGCACTACTCTTCCCCCACTCTATTCCAGCTAAAGCCTTGTCTTATGCGGCGATTTACCATCGCATTGTACTGTGTGACAGCAATATTTCCGAGCTTAAGGAAATTTTAAGAAGAAAGGCACCCAGGTATCTACCTGCCGCGGAAGTTCTATTAACAGGTCTCTCTTACGAATTAATTCCAGCCGTAGATCATGTGGAAAATTTAATACGAGATGTTAAAGATCAGCCCATCCTCAATGCAGCTATAGCTGCCAATGTAGATATCATAGTAACCGGTGATAAAGATTTCTTAAGCCTGAAATTAAAGCATCCACAATGTATAACAGCAACAGAATTTTTAGCCAATCAAAAAGTATAATATTTTCGAGAAAATCCCGGAAGGAACGCCTTCCGGGATTTCATTATATTACATGCAATTTACTTCACGGCCACCACTTCGATCTCTACTTTAGCATCCTTGGGTAGGGCAGCTACCTGAAACGCTGCCCGAGCGGGAAATGGTTTAGAGAAATACTCGGCATAGACTTCATTCATGGCGCCAAAATCAGCGATGTCTTTTAACAAAACCGTGGATTTCACCACATCTGCCATGGTATAGCCGGCAGCTTCCAAAATAGCCTTGATATTTTCCAGGGATTGACGGGTCTGGCCTGCAATCGTATCAGATGCGAAAGCCCCAGTCTTCACATCAATGGGCAGCTGCCCGGACACGTAAATAATATTACCTGCCTGGATAGCCTGGGAGTAGGGTCCGATGGCTGCAGGAGCCTTTTGCGTAGCGACTTCTTTGTTCATGTTCTACATTCTCCTTTTCTTTTCTAAGGGAGACTTTTTCTCCCTGCAACAACGTTATTATACGACCATTCCCGAGTTTTGAAAATGGTCATGCAAGCGGGAAAGTGCCAAAATTCCTATGCATCCTTTTCAGAGCCACTGGTGAGCCGCCTCAAGTACCTGTTCCACTGTCAAATCCCGCATGCAGCGCAAATCATCACAATGGTGCTTCATACCCTTACGGCACCCATCGCAAGGAGGAATCGCCCGGACAATGGTCGCCTGCTTGGTATAAGGTCCATACAATTCCGGATGGCTGGGGCCATACATCGCCACAATAGGCACTTTTTGGCTGATTGCCACATGCATGGGCCCGCTGTCATTGGTAATAATCAGGCAACAGCGGCTCATGGCTGCCGCCAGTTCGCCTAAGGAAAATTGCCCCGTTGCAACAATAGGGCGGCTTTGCATAAATCCCACGGCCTCTTTAACCATGGCTTCATCCATAGTCCCCCCGAAAAATACGGTACGATAGCCTTCTTTGGCGAGCGTATCTGCCACTTGCGCAAAGCGCTTCGGCGCCCAGCGTTTCGTGACAACGGCACTGCCAATATTAAACCCTATCAGCTTTTCTTCTTTTTGGAGCCCTGCCTGTGTCCAAAAAGCGTCTGCTCCTGCTTTATGTTCCGGCCCGGGAAAAACTTCTAACCCGTTGTGTTCCAGTTTCTTCACGCCCAGCCTCGTCAATACATCCAGGTACATATCTGCTGCATGGAGTTTACGGTTTAATTTCAAAAAAGGATGGAAAAATCCCCGAAACAAAAAATGGGACGCACCTGCCTTGACCGGTACCCTTGCTGCTGCATCAATAAAGGAGCACCGCTCATTAGGATGCAGATTGAGGAGCACGTCAAAATTGGCTGCAGAAATTCTTCGGCTCATTTGCCACAGCGCCGGCAGGTTATCATCCTTGCCTTTTTTGTCCAGCGTCCACACGTGATCAATATGAGGATTGTAGGCCACAATATCTTTTAGTTTCTCATCCACCAGATAAGTGATTTCCGCATGGGGAGCCGCTTTCCGCAAGGCACAGAGAAAAGGCGTCGTAAGCACCAGATCGCCTAGATGCATCAAAAATGTCACGATGATTCTTTTCCCATCCAGATCAATCATAAGGCTCCCCTCCTTTCTCCCGGAGTATGGCATACACCTCTTCCGGCGATACCGCATGCATACAATTCCAATGCTCGCATTGTTTCTTCAGACAGCCGGCACAGTCTACCGGGCTCATCAATACTACGGAGTTAGGATTCCCGTAGGGGCCCGTCCGATCCGGTCTGGTAGGTCCGTAAATACTCACTGTCCGTTTCTGCAGCGCCGTAGCAATGTGCAAAGGCCCGGTATCTCCACTGACATAAAATTGACAGTCTTTAATCAAGGCCCCCAGTTCCCGCAGGGAGGTCTTCCCAATAAAATCCACCAGATGGGGATGGTCTTTTACAGCTTTTCGAATTTTTTCTCCCAAGGGCTTATCCCCGGTTCCGCCGGCCAGTACTACATAATATCCATCCTGGATCACCAGCATCGCCAGACGCGCAAAATATTCCACAGGCCATCGTTTGGTATCCCAACGGGCTCCGGGAACAAATACCACATAAGGCTGGCGTTCCCCCTCCGGCATCCCGGCCGCAATAAGATTCTTGTGTACACTTTCCTGCTCTTTATGCATTGGCGGCATAGGATAGCGGATCGTATCTACCTTAGCGCCCAGATATCGGGCTACGTCCAAGTACCGTTCTATCACGTGGTCATTCCGATGCGGTCCCACAATCGGCCGGGATACCAGGCCGCTGCCCTCCCGCATTTCACAATAGCCGATCCGCTGTGAACAGCCGGTTAAAAGAGCCATCACCGCACTTTTAAAAAGGCCCTGCAAATCAATAACCAAATCAAAATGGCGGGATCGGAGCGTCTGCCGGAGTGTCCGGTACGTGCACCATTTGTCCCGCCAATTCATTTTATTAAAAGCCGCTTTGTCAAAATACAGTACTTCATCAATAAGCGGAGGGTCCGGCACAAAGGCACTGAACTGGGGATGCACCAGCCAGCTGATCCGGCTCTTTGGATAGCGGTCACGCAAGGCTGCCGCAAAAGGCAGAGCATGGATCACATCCCCCAGGGAGCTCATTTTGATCATCAGGATATTTTTATAGTCCAACCTGCTCCCCTCGCTCCTTTAGTACGTTTTTCACAAAATCCAGCAAATTGCCGCCTGGAAATAAATAACCAGCAATCCCCGCTCCTGCTGCTGCCTGTACATCGCTATCCCTGTCCCCAATAAGAAAGGATTTTTCCTTGTCCAGGTCATGCTGGGTAAAAGCCTGGAGAATCATACCCGGCTTGGGCTTGCGACAGGAACAGGCAATGGTCAGCGCCGGAATGACGCCCTGGGTAGGATGGTGGGGGCAGAAATAAAATTGATCAATCCATCCCCCTGCCGCCCGCAGCTCTTTCTGCATATGGGCATGAAAATTTTCCATATCGCTTTGGGTAAATAACCCCCGGGCAATGCCGCTTTGATTGGTCACTACAAATACAGCATAACCCAGCTTATGCATAAGAGCTACGGCTTCCCGGGCGCCCGGGATCCACCGCAATTGCTCCGGCCGGTACATATAGCCAGAATCCACGTCCAGAACCCCGTCCCGGTCTAAAAAAACTGCTTTGCGTCCGCTCATGCCTGATAATAACCGTCAGTATCCCGCAGCAGCTGGCAATATTCCTGTACCGCCTGGGCAAAATCCGTAAATCCGCCATCGTAGCCAGCTTGAAGCAGTTTAGTGGTATCGGCCTGGGTATAGCTCTGGTATTTTCCTTTCAGCACTTCCGGGAAGGGTACATACTCCAATTCCCCGCTGCCCAAAAATTCCAGCAGCGCATGAGCCATGTCATTAAAAGTATGGGCATGCCCAGTGCCAAGGTTATAAATGCCCTTTAATTCCGGATGCTGCCAGAAATAAAACAGGACCTTGACCACGTCTTTGACATAAATAAAGTCTCTTTTTTGCTCGCCGGCGCCGTAGCCGTCATAGGCATCAAACAGTTTGACTTTCCCCGTATCCTTCCACTGCAGGAACATTTGCCGCACCATGGAGGCCATTTTTCCTTTGTGGTTTTCCTGGGGGCCAAACACGTTAAAATACCGGAACCCCGCCACCTGGCTTTCCAGCTGCGGAAAATACCGCCGGGCATAGTTATCAAAAAACAATTTGGAAAACGCATACACATTTAGTGCTTCTTCACAGGCTGGCTCCTCCCGGAAGCCCTTTTGCCCGCTACCGTAGGTGGACGCAGAGGAGGCATACAGAAATGGGATTTTGCGGTCCGTGGCAAAATGGAACAGTGTCTTGGTGTATTCAAAGTTGTTGTCCATCATGTATTTGCCATTATACTCCATGGTATCAGAGCAGGCCCCTTCATGGAAAATCACATCAATGGGGGCATGGGCAAACTGTCCGTCCCGGACCCGTGCAATAAAATCATTTTTATCCAGATAATCTTGGACTTTCAAGCCCTGGATATTTTTAAACTTGACCATGTTGGTGAGGTTATCCACCACCAGAATATCATCCCGACCCTGATCGTTCAGGCCCTTAACAATATTACTGCCGATAAAACCGGCACCGCCGGTGACTACGATCATAGCTTGCCCTCCTTCAGGAATCCTGCAATTTTTTTGATCAATCCCGTAGTGGAATAGCCGTCCTGAAACGGCAGAATTTCCACCCGGCCAGCATACTCTCTTCCGGCCACTTCTTCAACTTTGTAGTCTCCGCCTTTCACCAGAATATCGGGCCGCAGCCTGTGGATCAATTCTGTAGGCGTATCTTCCCCAAACAGCACCACCACATCTACGCAGCCAAGTGCCGCCAGAACGCGTGCCCGGTCATTTTCCCCGTTCATCGGGCGGCTTGCTCCTTTCAGACGTTTCACAGAAGCGTCCGTATTGACACCCACAATCAGGTGTTTTCCTAACCGGGAAGCCTGCTCCAAATAGGTCACGTGTCCCACATGGAGCAAATCAAAGCAGCCGTTGGTAAATACAATGGATTCTCCAGCGGTGCGCCAGGTTTTGGCAAGGCTGGCTGCTTCATCCCAGGTTAAAGGACGGTAAGCCTGCCCCTTCCGACCTTCGTCTGCCAGCACTTCTTTTAACAATTCCGCCCGGTGTACCGGATAGGTTCCCACCTTGCTGACCACAATGCCCGCAGCCTTGTTAGAAAGATTCAGTGCTTCTGCCAGGGGCATACCTCCGGCCGCTGCCGCTAAAAGGACGGCCGCCACCGTATCTCCGGCACCGGACACATCAAACACTTCCCGGGCCGTAGCTTCTTCCGTAATGACTTCTTGCTGATTGAGCAGCGTGACGCCTTTTTCCGAACGGGTCACCACTACATTTTTGATGTGAAAGGTATCCCGGGCCTTTTTAGCCAGTTTCACCAAGGGCTCCGTTTCGTTGGGGACCGCTTTGCCCCCTGCCTCGCACATCTCTTTTACGTTAGGAGTAATAAAATCACAGCCTGCATATTTTCGCCAGTCTGCTCCCTTAGGATCCACCAACACGGGAACCTGGGCGCTGCGGGCAAGAGCAATGACCTGCTGACAGAAATGAGCCGCACAGACGCCTTTAGCATAGTCGCTGAGTACAATGCCATGCAAGCCGTCTGCCAAGCGTTGCTCCAGCCACTCTAGTAGTTTCGTTTCTTCTTCCGGGGATAAATCGCCAGGTTCTTCAAAGTCCAGGCGCAGCATCTGCTGCCTAGCTCCGATCACCCGCATTTTGGTAATGGTCCGCCGCTTAGGCATAGGGAATAATCCGCTGTAATCCATTCCCGCCTGGGCCAGCTTTTTTTCCAGGCTCTCCCGGTGTTCATCCAATCCGGTGACACCGGCGACATACACTTTAGCGCCCAGCCCTGCCAAGTTGGCCGCAACATTGCCGGCTCCCCCTAATACGCTTTCCATCCGGCGCACATGGTTCACCGGAACCGGAGCTTCTGGCGAAATGCGTTTTACTTCTCCATAAACATACCGGTCCAGCATTACATCCCCGATGACGGCGATTTTTAGCTGTTGGATAGTTTCTGTTAAAAACTGGATACTTCTAGGACTGGGCATAGTCTTCCACCAATTCACACAGGGTATGACCCAATAATTCATGCACTTCCTGCGCCCGGGCAGTATTTTCCGTGGGCACGTCCAGCAGTACGTCGCACAGCGCTGCCATTTTGCCGCCACCGCGGGCCGTAAACCCCAGCACCCGCATCTTTTTCTCCCGGGCTTTTACAATAGCGCGCAACACATTGCCGCTATTGCCACTGGTAGAGATCCCAATCAAGAGATCTCCTTCACACCCCAGCCCTTCTACCTGGCGGGAAAAAATTTCTTCATAGCCGTAATCGTTGCCAATAGCTGTCAAGATGGAGGTATCCGTCGTCAACGCCAGGGCAGCCATCCCTTTCCGTTCTTTTTGGAAACGGCCTACTAATTCTGCCGCCCAGTGCTGGGCATCCGCAGCACTGCCCCCGTTGCCGCACAAAAGGATCTTGCCGCCGCTGAGTAGCGTCATCACCATCAGGCCAGCAGCTTCTACCATGGCTTTTTTCAACCGTTTGCTGCCCATCACTTTGTGGATCAGTTTTTCGTGTTCCAGCAGACGGGCATCAATCAGCTCCTCCGCCTTACCATCTGTAAAGGTCATAGGTCACACTCCATTCATGCTCCCCGTTATATTTCTTCTGCCGATATTCCAAGCCCAGCCGGAAGCAGCAGAAATCATGGTACCAGCGGTAAATATATTCATAGACACGGCTGGCCTCTTTATCATAGCGCAGGGTAAAGTTTACCCAGTTGTTATGGTCGATTTGTTTAGAAAGCCCCCACTGGATTTCTTCTTTCATATCCGGATTGGAGTACTCAAAGACAGAACTATGGGCCTTTTCATAGTAATATCCCAGCCAAGTATTCCAGCCGCCATCAAAGCTCTTGTTGAGGGTAGCTGTATACAGCGGAGTCTGTACCGTCGTTCCCCGCAGACTTTCTTTCGTCCACTTGCTGCCCGCCCCCAGATTCAGATACAGAGGATTTTTTTCGTGGGTCAGACGGATGGGATCATGGGTAATAAAGCCTGCATATTCCGTATGCCAGCTCTTGCGCCAGTCATCTTTCCACAGCCCATGGCTGATGTAGCCAGAATAGTTCAGGGGCAGTTTATCCCAGAATTTATGGCTCTTGATACCCAGCTTGATGTCATGATATTTCCGGATCCAGTGATTGTCCGAATCCTCATCGTGTCCATCCTGAATCTGCACATAGAAGTTTCTTTCGTCCTGGATATCCCGGAACATGGGACGCCAGCCGATTTTGGAATAATACTTTAAATCGGCGTTAAAACTGTTGTTGGGAGACAGCGGCACATCCAGGTCATAGCTGATTTCCCAGCCGTGATCGCTGTCGTGTCCAATATGGGGCAAAAGACTATGTTTTTCCTCGCCATCAGAGAACCGGTTGATCCAGCGATCCCGGGAATAAATATGCTTTCCCTTCACGAACACTTTCACGTTGTAGGCAATGATCTTATCCTTGGGGTAGATCACCACTTTGTCCGCTTTGATTTCCACGCAGGGCGGATGCTTAACCGCCGGGCAGCGGGTGGTACGGCCGCCGCTGGTAAGTTCTACCCTGTCGGGATAGATCTCGCCAATATCCGCATGGTAAATATCATCCCCGCTGACACCGGAAATATTCTTAACCGTTCCAGTTTTATCCAGGAAATTATAATGGCCCCACTGTCCATCGGTGACGCTTTGCCCGGTCCCCGTATCCTGGATCACCCGTCCACCGGTCAAAAGGTACACATCCCCTGTTTTGGAATTGCCCTGGGCCTGGGCCGTATAAAGCCGCTGATTGCCCTGGTACAGGCGCACGTTGCCCTTGGCATAGAAATTTCCAGTTTCCGAGTTATATTCTACCTGATCTCCGTAAATGGTAATCGGAAGAGTGGATTCCGTATCCACTGTACGGTGTTCTTTTTCTCTTTTTTCCGCTTCTTTGGACGTTTCCCGTCCGGCCTTTAGAATTTCTTCGGTTTTCGCATCCGGCTGATCCTGCAGCCGATTTATGCTTTCCCGCTGCCGGGCCTCGGCCTCCACTTCATCCAGACTCTGCAGGGGTTCCTGGAAATGGGGCCCGTCTTTATCGCTCAGCCGTCCCCCATCATAGGTTACCGCAGCAGCGCCAGCCACTCCGGGCAAAGACAGGAGGGCCGTAAGGCCAAAGGCCAACGCCTTGTTTTTCATAGTGTCCTCCACTGATTTATTTTTATAGATGCACTCTATTTCATTATAACACAAATGGCCCCATCCTTCCGCAATTTTGTGAAAGGATGGGACCCTCGTCCATCAGCATTTCATCGATTATACATTGGAGTTGGCACTGTCGTAGGCGCTGCCATCATCTTCATCCAGAAGTTCACTGCTCGTGTCCTTCTTTTGGTCCGCTTTGACAGCCGCTTCCGTCTCTGCATCTGCCTGGTTTTTCTCGTTGCCAGTTGCGTCTGTTTCGTGTTCATCCAGGGATACGCCGCTGTTATCCTGTGCTGCTGGGGTTTCTTTCGCAGCGTCTTCCGCCGGAGTTTCTTTTGTATTACTGGAACTTACCCGGGGCGCCGGCTGCGCTACAGCAGCTTCGTCCCCATTTTTACTGCTGTCCAGCTGCTGGCCTTGTGCCGTATTGCCGGCCAGCACCAGCCCATCCACCGCAGTATCTTCCTTAACCTGCACATAAGTATTGCTGCCAGCCGGAATCACCACAGAGGCGCCTTTCACAAAAGCACCGCCGATAATCCCCACCGGTCCAAAAAGCACCATGCCACCGATGGAAGCGCCGGCAGCCCCTGCTACGGTTTTTGCCTGCTGTTTGGCCAATTCTCCCATAGTTACAGGAACAGCACCATCATTTACGGCAATCACGTGGGAAAAGTCCAGATCAATCCGGGCATCCCGGCCAAAAATCCGGGGCTGCACAATTTTGGCAATCCGGCCCACGCCTTTGGCACCTTTGGGCAGAACCAGAGCATCTCCCACATAAATGTTGTCATCCACCACAAAGTCCACCACATCACCGGCCTGGTTTTCCTTGCTACTGATATCCTGCATGAACTTAACTTTAATCAGGGAATCTTTCGGGAACACCACACTGCTGCTGGTCAGACTTCCAGAAGGGAATGCGGCTTTGGTCAGCCGGTTAACCCGACTTACCAAAGAGTCCTGTGTGTACTGGGTACCAAAAATCTGATTTTCCAGAGAGCCAACCCGCGCAGTGGCCGCTTCCGTGCTCATCCGGTCAGAGAATTGCCATTCAATGGCATTCATTTCCGTTGCCAGGGAAAGCTGTCCATTTTTAGGAGCGCCTTCCAATCGGTTAAAGAGGCGGTCTACCCGGCTCATCACAGAGCCGCTGCTCTGCTGCCCATACATTTCTTTTTCCAGTTTATCCACCCGGTTTACCAGGGAGCCAGTCTGCACCGCGCCATACATAAAGCTTTCTGCCTGTTCCAGTTTACCGGCTACCGTGCTGCTACTTTCCTCGGCAGCTAAGGCAGGCACCAGGCTGGTCAGGCACAGGAGCGCCGTGATCAGCAGACTGATAATTTTCTTTTTCAATGCCAACACCTCCGTCATGGTTTATTTCATTTTCGGGACTATTCGGGTTTTATTGTATCATAAATTATTTTTCTTGGCGACAGGGGAGGCCAGATAGGGAGTGATTTTTTCACAGATTTCTTTCCGCATGGCATCCATAAGGGCATAGCGCCGTCTATGATTGGCTCGCTTGGACGGTTTAAATTCCGAAAGATCCCTGCGTTCTTCTTCCAATGGAATCTGATAAAACCGGGGATCAGCGCTGGGCGTACCGCCGCATTCTGCCCAAAAATCCCCAAAATTTGTTTTCAGTTTCCGGTCCATCCGCAAATGATTCATGGCGTAGTACCCGGCATTGGTTACGGCCCGGATCTCGCTGCACCCCAGAAAATCCGCCAAGGTACGAAGACCATAAAAAATCAAATTCTTTGTCCGGTAGCCAAAATACTGCTTGGTCATAGCCTTCACGGCTTCCTTGCCCAGGGTTGTCCCTTGCAGGGCACCTACCCAACAGCAGGGTTTTCCCGTATCCGGGGTTGGTGCCAGCCAGAACATAAGCTGGTAAAAATCCAGCGTGCCCAGATGCAACACCAGCGACAAACAGCCTTCCTTACGCTGTCCCGGATGAAACAGCAAATCCAGTGTCAGAGGCTGGTCCTGGAATGTATCCTGCCACAGCGTAATGCGGCCCTCTTCCGTGTGCTTTTGGGTATAAATCGTACGGAGAAAATCCGGAACGGTCTGCTGTTCCAGAAAAGAGATGTGATGCTCAATCAGCTGCACCCGTTCTTCTACTGTGGAGCCCTTGTAGAAAAATGCCCGGGTAGCTTGTTCCAAAAGGCATGGCCTGCCATGGAGCACGTCCTGTCGCAACGAAGTAGCGTGGAAGAACCGGTCCAGCTCCCCGATGGCATTGCGGTGCAAGGCGCAGCGAAGCAGATAAATATAATAGCGCTTTCGTTCCTTGATGCGTTTGATATTATAGCAGGACAGGCCTGCCGCTTTGATGTCTCCCCAATCCATGGAAGCTCCTTCCTGCAACGATAAAGGCGGCCTCCCGGCCGCCTGTTTTTTACTTATTGTTTTTAATCACCTTGTTCAGCTCTTTCCGGCAAACTTTGACAAATTCGTGATGCGGCCAGTCGCTGCGAGGATTAATGGAGCCGGTTTCCCGTTCAGCCCGGTAGCGCCAGTGATCATCCTTGAATTTCCCATTTTTCATGTTGATGGTGGCAAACCGTCCCTGAAAATCCAGCGTGGTAACAGGTTCCCTGCGGAACTGGTCTTCATGGACGTCAAATTTATCCACCGCCATGACCACAACTACATCGGCGCCGCTGGATTTTGCCACAGCTTCAATGCCTTCTTTGGTAAACAGGTTATCCTGCTGCTGCAGAGCCGTTTTCCGTACGATATCCGAATCCACCATGTCATATTCCGGATACTGGAACAGTTTTGCCAGTTCCGTGCTGTATACGATTGGTTTCATCCCTTCGTTATCTTCCACATCTTCCCCAATCATCAGCGGCACTACCGCCAGCTTCAAGGACTGCACCTTGGGCTCGTTGGAAGGAGCCTGGGTTTCCGTTGTAGTTTCCGCCGGTTTTTCCGGGGTAAAGGTAAAGGTGGCTGCCTGAGCCTTATCCATCACAGGCAGGGCCAGCAAAGCACTAAAGCATATAGCGGACAGAACCCGCCAGATTTTTTTCATTCGAGTATACCTCCTCGCAATAATATCTATTATTTTACCATACCCGGCCAGGAAATACTAGATTTCCTGACAGTATATGGACGCCACCCAGCCTACATCTCCATTTTGTCGCTGGACCTTTGTCCACTGGATACCGGTTCCTTCTGCCGCATCCAGGATGGTGACGATTTCTCCTTGTTCAAAATAATCCAGCACGTCCGCATTATGGCTGGGGTCGCTGCGCATCCGCACCTCCGAGCCCGTAATTCTGCCCTGCCGGTCGTTGATTCGGTTTACCGAAGGCACCAGTGCCGTTTCCACCACCTGGCAATACTCCCCGGCTACCCAGCCAGTAGCCCCGTTGTGCCGGGTGACTTCATACCACTTCCGGCCTTCACTTACGTCACTTTTTAATACCGTGACCACTTCGCCGTTATCAAAAAAGCCAATTACTTCGGTATCCGTGCCGGCGCCTTTACGCATCCGCACTTCCGTGCCTATAATCGTGCCATCGCTGGCCGCCTCCGCTTTTTCTCCCAGAGGCGCACCTAGCCCAAAGACACATAAGGCAGCAGCGATAATTCTGCTCCACTTTTTCATAAGGACTGCACCTCCTTGCGCTGTCCATTTGTATTATCCACTGACGCGGCAGTATTCCGCTGCCACCCAGCCTTCTGTTCCGTCAGACCGCCGCACTTTTAACCAGTTCATGCCATCGGCGGACGTTTCTCCAATGAGAACCACCGTCTCGTTTTGCGCAAAGGCGCCGATAATGTTCCCCTGTAGTCCGGCAGAAGCCCGCATCCGCACTTCCGTACCGGTGATGGTGCCCAATTGTCCCGTCGTGGCAGAATAGCTGCCTTCTGTTCCATTGAGGGCACAGTAGGCCGCTGCGACCCAACCTTTTGTCCCATCAGCACGCTGCACTTCATACCATTTCATGCCGCTGGCATTACGGCCATATAGCACCTGTACCCGTTCTCCCTGGGTAAAGGTTCCGGTTACTTCCCCGTTAAGGCCAGCAGCAGCCCGCATCCGTACACCAGAGCCGGTGATCGTGCCGGCGGTCGTTCCTGTATTACGACTCGGCGTAGCCGCTGATTGCTGGGCTGCTTCCTGCTGCCGTGCCAGTTCTGCCTGACGTTCTGCTTCTGCCCTGCGGGCAGCTTCTTCTGCTTCCCGTTTTTTCGTCTGGGCAATTTGGTTGGCTTCCAGCTGTTTCAGACGGGCTTCCCCTTCTGCTTGTTCCCGGGCCGCTTTCTCTGCCTGGAGAGCCGCAATTTTTTCTTTCATGGTCTGGTGGGGTACGCCGGCTGTAGCGCTTGTTTCCGTAGTCTTGTTCTCGGTTGTAGCAACTGTTTTGGTCTCTGTCGGAGCCGTTTCCTTTTCTGGGGCTTCTGTTTTTTCGGCTGTTTTTTCTTTACGTGCGGTAGCCTCTTTTACGGGTTCCGCCTGCGTTTGTTTGGCTTCAGCCTTAGGCGCCACGCTCTCTTTTTTATGGGTCGCCGGTGTAGTTGTTGTTATAGTCTCCGCCGTATTTTGATTTTCTTCCGTAGGACCGGCTACCACACCGTCATCCAATCCGGTAGCGGACAAATTGATTTCAATTTCTCCTTCGTTTTTATCCAGCACAGCTCCGGCATGATACAGCCCGATCACGCTGCCGTCTGTATCCACATAATAGGTATCCGGCAGTGTGTGCTGCTTTTCCTCCGGCACGTCATACAGGTAGCTGAGCCCTTCCTTAGCCCGCTGCGCCAGCACATTACCGGAATAGTAATCGCTGAGAGGTTTCAAGGCCCCGGTTTTCCGGTTAAAGGTCATGCCCTGGGTTTCTTCCATACCCATATTGGGCGTCATCACCAGCGTCAGGCTGATTAAATCTTCATCCGCCTTGTGTACATCGTAATGCACGCTGCCGCCGCCTAGTGTGGACGCCTCACTGACCAGGGAAGCGACCTGGCGGGACAGGGTATTGTTCATTTTTTCCGTGGCTTTTTTATTGCCCCCTACGATTTCCGGGCACTCCACTTCCACTTTTTTCTCCGTCCGTGTCACGGTTTTAACCACTGCATCGGCAGGGTCTGCCGCCCACACCGGCACGCTATAGGTGCCCAGCACCAGGGCTGTCATCACCCCGGCACAGATTTTCTTTGCCTTCATATTTTGCCTGCTTTCTTTTGGGATAAAACAGATTTTCGTCTGTGTCTAGTTTACTGTAAAAGCATGGGAAAATCAAGACAGCGCAAAGGCCCTTTCCAGGCTGCCTTGCTGTCAAGGACCTGTAGTAATAGGCCTTTCTGCCTTATACTTCCGGATTTCTTCCAGGCTGATCGTCGTTCCCAACGTCTCCGTCAGCCACGCTTCCGCCTGCTCTCGTTTTTTCTCCTGCGTGAGCAAGTGGAGCCTTGCCTCCACGCTATATTCCACGTCCCCCACTGTAAAAATATCCTGCTGGTAGAGCTGGTGCATCACCCGTCCTGCATCCGCCACGGGCCATGGAAAAACGTACTCTCCCATAGGCACTTCTTCAGCCAGGCCCAGCGCATCCACAGCTTGGGACACGCATTTGCCGTAGGTTCGGGTAAGTCCTCCGGCCCCAAGTTTTATGCCGCCAAAATATCGCGTCACCACTGCCGCCGTGTCATATAATTCCTTGCGACGCAATACTTCCAGCATAGGCGCTCCTGCGGTGCCGCTAGGTTCCCCGTCATCATTAGAACGGACAATCCGGTCATCCCGGCCTACGATGTAGGCAGAGCAATTATGGGAAGCATCCCAGTAGGTTTTTTTCATTTCTTTCACAAACGCCTGGGCTTCCGCCTCTGACGCTACCCGACGCAGCGTACAAAGAAAGCGTGATTTTTCTACCACCAGTTCCATTTGCCCGCCCCGGGCGATGACATATTTTCCCATAGCATCCTTTCTGTGGTATGATAAGAAATAAAAGTGACCGCTTTTGCCAGCCGATCACTTTCCCAGGTTACCTGCACAGTCGGAACCAGTCCGCCTTTCCTTTGTAAGTATACCATGCCAGGCTTTAAAAACAAGCTGTTTCCCCAAGGATTCCATAAAGGAGGCTCCCTATGTTACATTCCTGTATTACAAAAAAAATTACCCTGCTGATCAGCGCTTTTTGTCTTTCCGCTCAGATTGCCTTTGCCGCCATGCCCGGCACCCCAGCGGCGCTCAATCAAGCCAGTGCCTGGCTACGCCCTGATGGCAATACGGTGCTCATGACGGATGCCCGGCGCAAAGCAGTCAATGCGCAGATGGAGCGTTCTGTCTTTGGGGACGATTTTAAAAATCTGCCAGATACGGTTACCAGCAGCGCCCTCACCCAGTATGTTAATCAGTTTGCCATGGACGTGAACCAATATGTCCAGGGTGTCCCCCTTTCTCACGCCCAGGCAGAACAGCTAGTCAGCGATGCCAAGGCCAATATTCGTCCCAATAACGCCGTACGCTACGGCGTTGTGGTAAAACGCAGCGATCTTCGGAGTTTCCCAACCCTGCTGCGGGCCTTTGACACCCCGGGGGATCACAGCTTTGACAATTGGCAGGAAACTGCTGTAGATCCCGCCACACCGGTACGGGTCTACCATACCAATCCCAAGGGAAATTTTATTTTCGTCCGCACGCCTCATTACCGGGGCTGGATTCCCACCAACCAAGTGGCCATCACAGACAAAAAAAGCTGGCTCACCTTTGTGGAGCCCACTAGTCCTGCTGTGGTAACGGGACGACTTTTAACCTTAAATGCGGGATCCGTCCCCCAGCTTTACCAGATGGGCACGGCTATTCCTACCGCTAACGGCAATCTCCAACTACCCACACGAAACCATCAGGGGTATTTAGAGATTGTACCAGTAAAAGCCGTCTACGGGGCCTATCTGCATCAAGGCTATCTGCCCTACACCACCAATAACACCATCATCATGGCTTTTAAGCACTTGGGGGCACCGTATGGCTGGGGCGGCATGCAAAACAGCGTAGATTGTTCCGCTTTCGTCCAGGATGTATTCAAAACTATGGATGTGCAGTTACCCCGGAACGGGGACGAGCAGGTAAAAGCGATCAGCGGCAAAAGTTTCCAGGGGCTCAGCCACGCTCAGCGAATGGAGATCATCAAAAATTTGCCCGCAGGGAGCTTGTTATTTACCCCCTTCCACGTCATGCTGACCTTAGGTAATGCCAATGGCACTCCCTACATGATTCATTCCCTGGCATCCTATGGGGAAAAAAGTAGCAGCGGCGTCGTACGGAACCGAATCATGCAGGTGGTTGTCAGCAAAGTAGATCTTTTAGGCGGCAGCGGCACGCCCCTGGTAGACCAGATGATCCAGGCCAACACCATACGGTGAGATAAAACTATCCTAATCCCATGGATTTTCGATTTTCATTCCCATAGATTTTGCGTTTCTAATCCCGACAATTTTTATCTTTACTAATCAAGAAACTCAGATACGAAAAAAGCGGCCCTCGTAAGAGAGTCGCTTTTTGAATGTTTGGTTGGTCAATTAGAAGGTCACAACCAGCTGAGACCACAGGGTACGAGCATGTTTGCCGCCCAGTTCTGCGTTGTCCCCGCCTTTGCCTTTCAGATCATAGTAGTCTACTTCGGCTACCATGTTCTTAGCCAGGGTCAGGTTGGCACCGAACTTCCAGCCTTTGAAGCCATAGCCTTCAAACAAATCCCAAGCGCCATCCATGGTGTGCAGAATGGTCGTAGGAGCGGATTGGTCATAGTAGGTAGCTTCCAAGCCCCAACTGCCTGGCTTGTCGCTTTCCGCACCGCCGTAGGTCAGGGAAGCAACCCAGCCATCGTCATCAGCATCTTTATAGGCTTTCACTGTATCTCTTTCGCCTTTCAGGTACATGCCCATAATGCCCAGCTTGCCAGCCTGATAGGAAGCCTGGCCCAGCCAGATCTTGTCCGTGCCCTGTTTACCTAAGCTGCCATCATGGTCTGCATGGAATCCAGCAGCATGGATATATTGACCCAGCAAATGCAGGTTACCCAGATCACCGTCCAGCCCGGCCATCCAGTATTCATCTGCAATGGAGCCGCCTTCCCATTCATTGGTATCGGTGTTCAGATGATACCGGCTGCCGTCTAAATCCGCATCATCCGCCATTTTGCCATAGGCAGCGGTCAGATTGGCAGCATGCCCCAGCGGTGCCACGGCTTTGATGCCGTCTACCTGATCATCATAAACCATACCATCGCCCAGGAATTCATCGTACCGGCCAGCAGTAAAGTTCACAGCGCCGATGTTTCCATTCAGGAACGCCCGGGTAATTTTGGTATCCCCATCGCCGGATTCGTTTTGGCCTTCAAAATATTGATGGTTTTTCAGCATGGTGGTGTAATGCCAGTTGTCATTCACTTCACCAGTCAGCCACAGACGGGTACGCAGATCAGCCCGTTCCGGAGAACCATAGTTCCCGCCAAAGGCACTGCCTTTATTATCTGCGTAGCTGAGTTGGGCTTCTCCGGTAATCTGTACATTGTCAGCGTTCTTTTCCAATTTGGCAACCCGTACGCCCAGGTTGTCCAGTTCGTCGGCAAATTCGCTGACCAGTTTGTCATCGGCACCGATAGCGCCTTTAGCCAGAGCCTTGGCAACGATCTGGGCCATTTCATACCGGGTCATGGTCTTGTCACCCTTGAAGGTGCCATCCGGATAGCCATCCACAACGCCTTCCGCAGCCAGTTTGGCAACGGCGCCATAAGCCCAGTGGCCAGCAGGCAGATCAGAGAACGGGTTGGCAGCCAGTGCCGTTGCGCTGACGCCCAGTGCCATCGCCATGGCAAATACTAAAGATTTTTTCATGCTAAAAGCCTCCTTGCAGCAAGTTTGCTCTTTGCCTCCCCACAGCCAGGAGTGTCCTTGTTTCCTCCGCCTGCATCAGGGATTGCCAGAGCAGATTTTAAAGTTAGTTCCTTCTAACTTTACTTGAACATTATACAATGTGAGTAACTTTTACGCAAGAAAAATTTGTAAAAAAGCAGACAATCGTCATGAATCTGCCATAGAAATACCTTTAGGTAAAGTAAAAGACGGCCTTCTTGCGAAGACCGTCTTTGCTTGTTTGCAATTAGAAGGTTACAACCAGTTCGGACCACAGGGTACGAGCGTGTCTGCCAGCTTCTTTACCGAAAGTATCGTTCTTATCTTTCAGGTCGAAGTATTCCACAGTGGCGACCATGTTCTTGGCTACGGCCAGGTTGCCGCCGACCATGTAACCTTTGAACCCAGTGAATGGGAACATGTAGTAGTCACCGTTCATGGTGTGAGCAACTACGGTTTGTGCGCTCTGATCATAGTATTTAGCATACAAGCCCCAGCTGCCCGGTTTGCTGGCTTGTGCACCGCCATAGGACAGGCCAGCTACCCAGCCATCATCATCCAGGCTAACGTCGTTGTTTCTTTCGAATTCGCCAGCTCTATCAGCGTCGCCTTTCAGGTACATAGCGCTGACATTCCACTTGCCGGCGGTATAGTCAGCCCCAACAGTCCAGATCTGGTTATCGCTCAAGAAATCAGGGTTATGTGCGCCATTCAGCGGATTCAGGAAATCCTGATCTTTTACTTTGGTGTAGGTCGCTTCGGCATGCAGGTTACCCCAGTTGCCGCCCAATGCAGCATGAACAAATTTATCAGCTACAGCTTCGTTTTTATCGCTGACCGTATTGGCCATTTTACCATAGGCAGCATCCAAATAGGCTTTACCAAAGTTAACCCGGGCTTCAATAGCATCGGCACGATCATCGAAGACGTTACCATCAGCAAAGAAAGCATTGTAACGACCAGCAGTGATGTTCACAGCACCGATGTTTCCTTCCAGATAAGCTCTCTGGAACTGGGTATTGCCATCACCGGATTCGTTCTGGCCTTCAAAATTCTGCACATTTTGCAGCATAGAGGTGTAATGCCAGTTGTCGTTCACTTCGCCGGTGAACCACAGGCGGGTACGGAGTGCGGAATCAGATCTGTCAGCCGCGCCTAAATCGTTCAGGTATTCTACCCGTTTGCCGCTGGCAACACGGTTGTGTACCCGAGCCTGACCGGTAATTTTTACGTTGTCAGCGTTCTTTTCCAGTCTGGCAACCCGTACGCCCAGGTTGTCCAGTTCGTCGGCAAATTCGCTGACCAGTTT
>CAJMHI010000022.1 GCA_905213155.1 uncultured Acidaminococcus sp.
ACCTGCTATGGGTCATTTTAATTTTTGCTGTTCAGTTTCATTTTACAATTTACCTAAAAAAGAATTTTCAATTATTTTATCTAACAGTACATAGTAGGAAAGGGGAACGGGCATGAGGTTAGTTGTGAAACTCAATAAGGAAGATAATGTAGCGGTAGCGGTAAAACCCATTGTCAAAGGAACGCAGGTAACGGAAGATCTTGTTGCACTGGAAGATATTCCGGAAGCACATAAAATCGCTTTGGCAGATATTCCCAAGGGAGGAATCATTCGTCGATACAATACCGTGATTGGGTACGCAAAGGAAGATATTGCCAAAGGACGCTGGATTACCCAGTTTATGGTTCGTCTCCCGGAGGCACCCGGATTAGATAACATGCCTTTTGGAACGAATATTGTGACAGAGTTGCCGGAACCTCCAATAAAGACGTGGTGGGGCTATCCTAATCCGTTAGGCGGTTCTGCAGGAACAAGAAATTTACTGGGGATTATGACGACGGTACAATGCGCTGTTGGCGTTCTGAAAGTGGCAGTGGGTAGGATACGAAAAGAGCTATTGCCAAAATATCCCAATGTTGATGGGGTTGTGCCAATTTCCCACGAATACGGTTGTGGGGTAGCAATTAATGCACCAGAAGCTAAGGTGCCTATCCGGATTCTACAAAATCTTACGCATCATCCGAATTTCGGTGGACAAATTATGGTTGTAGGATTAGGGTGTGAGAAACTCACACCGGAAAAACTGTTGCCAGAGATAGAAAATAATCCCGATAACGTAATTATCCTGCAGGAACAATCTGGTGGACTAAATGGCATGGTACAAGCGATCATGGATATGGCAGATAAAAAACTGGCTATTTTAAATCAGAGAAAACGAGTGGAACTCCCTCTTTCTGCACTTTCAGTAGGCCTACAATGCGGTGGCAGTGATGCATTCTCTGGAGTTACTGCTAACCCTAGCGCCGGGTATGCAGCGGATATGTTAGTGAAAGGCGGAGCGACCGTAATGTTCAGTGAAGTTACGGAAGCACGGGATGGGGCACATCTTTTGGCAGCACGTTGCGTCAATGAAAATGTACGTGATAAATTAGCAGCGGAAATGAAGTGGTATGATCACTATCTGGAGGAAGCGGAAGTAGACCGGGATGCAAATCCCACTCCTGGCAATAAAAAGGGTGGATTGGCCAACATTGTGGAAAAATCTATGGGTTCTATTGCAAAAAGTGGTACATCTCCCATTGTGGAAGTGCTTTCTCCAGGAGAAAGACCTACAAAGCATGGCCTGATTTATGCAGCGACTCCATCTAACGATTTTGCCTGTGGCCCCTGCCAATTGGCCAGCGGCATAGGGGTACACGTTTTCATGACCGGACGTGGTTCTACTTATGGACTAGCAGAAGTCCCGGTGATTAAAGTTTGCTCCCGGACGGACTTGAAGGAATTTATGCCGGATATTATTGATGTGAATGCAGGCCCTATTGCCACAGGGGATGCCGATATTTCAGAAATCGGAACAGAGCTGTTCCGGCTCATTCTTGCTGTAGCCAGTGGTAAGGAAAAGCCATTTGCGGAACAATGGGGTATCCAAAATGACCTGTGTATTTTTAATCCTGCTCCGCTTACTTGATAGAGAAAGAAGTGTATAGTATGGAAATCACAAAAGAAGGCGGCGTAATTACCAAACTATTGGAAAATGTAGCATTACCAAAAATGTTCCGGGCAGAACAAACTTTTCCTAGACCTAGATTGGAGCCATCGCAGATTCCACAGATCATTTTCGATGAATTATCCCAAGAGCCCTTTGTAAGTAAAGTGCGTCCTGGTATGACCATTGCAATCACGGCAGGCAGTAGGGGAATTGCCAATGTGGCACTGATTACAAAATCTATTGTGGATTTTTGTAAAAAACGTGGGGCAAAGCCTTTTATTGTTCCTGCCATGGGAAGCCATGGTGGGGCAACTGCAGAAGGACAAACAGAAATTCTAACCAGCTATGGTATTACGGAAGAAAGCATGGGATGTGAAATTCGTAGCTCTATGGAAACCGTGTATCTAGGTATGTCGGATTCGGGACGCCCTGTGTACATGGACCGAAATGCCTATAATGCAGACGG
This sequence comes from uncultured Acidaminococcus sp., assembly GCA_905213155.1. Taxonomy (GTDB): domain Bacteria; phylum Bacillota; class Negativicutes; order Acidaminococcales; family Acidaminococcaceae; genus Acidaminococcus. The sequence goes on from CAJMHI010000022.1 coordinate 2,115, forward strand.
CGTGATTTTGTCATGCCGGTTAAAACCTCACAATGCCTTCCGCGGCAAGGTGGAAAGCGGCCCTTGTAAAATGATGTGTGTAGGACTTGGCAAACAAAAGGGAGCGGAAAATGTCCACGCAGATGGGATGGGAAAGATCGCTGAGCATGTACCCAGCATGGCACAGGTGTTTTTGGACAAAGCCAATATTTTATTTGCTATTCCCTCTATTGAAAATGCTTATGATGAAACATGTAAGATTGTAGCTATTGATACTACTCATTTAATTGAAGAAGAGGCAAAATGGTTAAAATATGCATTTCAAAATATGCCATCCCTGTTGGTAGGAGAAACGGATGTATTGGTGGTGGACAAAATTGGGAAAAACTTTTCCGGAAGTGGGGTAGATCCCAATATAACAGGAACATTTTCTACCGAGTATGCCCATGGCGGTATTAAAGTCCAACGGACCTGCTTCTTGGATCTGACACCGGAATCGCATGGCAATGCCTTAGGGATCGGATTGGCCAACTGTATAACTGTGCGGCTGTTCAATAAAATTGACATGAATGCTATGTATCCCAATATTGTGACGAATACGGTCTTTAAGTCAGGACTCATTCCCTTTGTAGCACCTACTGATAAGGAGGCAATTCAATTATGCGTTCGTACTACGAATGGGATAGATCAGGATCCCCGTAAGATTCGTGTAGTTCGGATTCCTAACAGCCTGCATATTGGGAAGATTATGCTCAGCGAAAGTTACTACAAAGATGTGATGGCGGGAAGATATCCTAATGTAAAAGCAATAGATGCACCAGCACCATTGGAATTTGATGAGGAAAAACAGTTACTTACGGAAATTTAGAACAATAGCAAAGACGTTATTTTCAAATTTTGGCTTGGCGGGGATCTTGTTTGTCCAGTGCTGAAATTGCGGTGTTTAAGCAAACTTCGTACTTTTGAAGTGCGAAGTTTGCTCTTTTAACGGCGGACTTTAAATACTGGGTAGCAGGGAATAAAATTTAATCGCAGATACTGTAAAAGGGCTTGCACCCTAGAAAGGAATTCGTATGCATATTCAGAAAGTTGCCCTTATCGGTGCTGGAGGAATCGGAAGCTATCTTATTTGGGGGTTTTCCTCTTTGCCAAAAGAAGACTTTATAATCATTGCAGATGGAAAACGCGGTGATAAACTTCGGGAAAATGGCATTGTGATTAATGGAGAGCTTTATCATTTAAATGTCAAAACAGCTGAGGAAGCCGGAAAAGTAGATTTAATTTTTGCGACAACGAAATATGGAAGTTTACCGCAAGTCTTACCCTTAATACAAAAACTTACCGGTGAAAATACTATCGTTATGAGTCTTATGAATGGTGTAGATAGCGAAGAACTTATAGCTGAGACGATAGGAAAAAAGCATGTTGTAAGTTCTCTTTTGCGTATTGCCGCTCAGCGGCGTGTGAACTCCAATGGCCCGGATACAGTCGATTTTAATATTCCTCAGGGAATTCGGGGCTTGTATTATGGCAAAGAAGACCCTTTGGACAAACGGGGAAGAGCGCAACTAGAAGCACTCAGTGAATTGTTTTCCCGTAGCCGTTTGTTGACACATCTTAGTCATACGATTATTAGCGATATTTGGGCAAAATATTTATTTAACATTGGGCAGAACATCCCTCAGGCCATCATTGGTTGTGGGTCTGGGGCTTATGGGGATTCAGAGCATCTTTGCTGGATGAAAGAACAATTAGAGGAAGAAGTTATAGCCGTGGCAAAAGCAAAGGGGGTTATTATGAATGCCTCTATTCTTGAGCCGGGCAAGAAAGGAAAAGGCGCTGGCTATACAGCCGCAGAGAGCCCTGCTGTTCGTCATTCAACCTTGCAAGATCTGGACGCGCATAGACATACTGAAATTGAAATGTTGTGTGGGCGGATGGTGGAAATGGGACGCGCTCTTGGAATTCCGACTCCTTATAATGCCTTCGCCTATCATATTATCAAGGCTTTGGAAGAGAAGAATGATGGTAGATTTGATTATGAGACAAGCTTAAAATAATTTTATGATTTTTGCAGGATAGAGCTTTGCATAGCTTCAAAAAATTCATTATACATAAACATTATTTAGTGCGAACTAGCAGTGGAGACTTGTTTGTGAAGTAATCTCGTATTAGCTCTTTGTAATACAATGCAGCTTTGTTCAAGTAGGAACCTTTCTTATAGGTTATGCACATTTCCCATGTAGGGTCTCCTGGAATCCGGTAATAAGCGATTTTATCTTGATATTTGTAGTATCCGGCAGAAACAATGGTACAGGCTATATTATTGCGGACCATAGTGAGTAGAGCCCGGATACTGGAGGACTCAAACAAAATAAGAGGTTGGAAATCAGCCTGTTTCAAAATCGTGTTAATAGTGCTACGCATAGTAGAACGGATATGAAGCAGGACGAAAGGGTGGTCTTGGAGCAAGGACAAATCCATATAAGGGAGATTGTCCAATGGGCATCCGGCAGGTGCTGCATTTACGGTTAGGGGATCTTTGCGAGAAATGGCAAGCAGCATGGGTTCGGTACGCAAATGCTCAAATTCCAACTCAGGAATTTTATCTTTGGCATTTACAGTGACAAGGCCCAGGTCCACATAGCCTTGACTGATCTGATTTAACTGGTCATATACAAACATTTCGTATGGCTTCAATGTGAATCCAGGAAATCTGGTATGGAAATTAGGATATGTGGAGACCAGCATGTCAATCCCCCGTTCACGGGAGAAGGTAAGCACCAGTTCGCCCCTATTATTTTGGGACATGTCATTAATAATACTGTATGCCTCACGCTTTTCCTGTAGCATATGGCGACCATATTTTAAATAAACAGAACCAGCGGGCGTGGGAACCATATTGTGCTTATGGCGATAGAATAATTTTACTCCCAACTCTTTTTCCAGTTTTAATAACTGCTGATTTAATGCTGATTGAGTGATAAAGAGTTCGTTGGAAGCCTTTGTGATACTTTCAGTTTCTGCAATACGAATGATATATTCAATTTGTTTTAAATCCATAGAACGACCCTCCCACTTCTTAAAATAAGTAAAACTAAGTTTAGAACTAAAAACTAACAATTTGACTTATAATAGCACGAAAATTACAATAGAATCAATACAGAAATTTGAAAAAATTTCTAAAAGGATTGGAAACAAATGCGCTTCAGAAAAGTTTGCTGTATTCGAAAGTTTCGTGCGAGGCAATTGTTGGTTGACGAGAAGGAGGAGTAAAAGACCATGACACCCGTAATCACTAAAATGGAGGTCTTTCCGGTAGCGGGGAAAGATAGCATGCTACTCAATCTATCTGGAGCTCATGCACCCTATTTTACCCGCAATGTTGTTATCTTGACAGATAATGAAGGACGGGAAGGCGTTGGGGAAGTCCCTGGCGGCCCCAAAATCACTAAGGCCCTGGAAGACAGCATTGACCTTGTGGTGGGCACAGAAGTTGCCGATTACCGGAACACACTGCTGAAGGTCAAGGCACATCTGGACGCCAGCGGTGAAAAAGATGTCCGTGGCAACCAGACTTTTGATCTGCGGACCGGCGTGCATGTGCAAACCGCTATTGAAACACCCTGCCTGGATCTGTTGGGAAAATACCTGGGCCTGCCAGTGTGCCGGCTGTTGGGCGAAGGGCAACAAAGGGACTTCGTTCGCTTTCTGGGATATTTGTTCTTTGTGGGAGACCGAAAAAAAACAGATCTTCCCTATGACCATGAAGAAAACGAAAGCTGCGAATGGTATCGCCTGCGGAATGAAGAAGCCTTGGATGCAGATTCCGTAGTGGCATTGTGTAAAGCCGCTAAAGAAAAATATGGCTTTGTAGATTTTAAATTAAAAGGTGGCGTGCTAGAAGGTGCCGAAGAAATGAAAGTCATCAAGGCTATGAAAAAGGCTTTCCCAGATGCACGGATGGATTTGGACCCCAATGGCGCCTGGAAACTGGATGACGCAGTGAAATACGTAGCAGACATGCACGGCATTCTGACCTACTGCGAAGATCCCTGCGGCGCAGAAGATGGATATTCCGGTCGTGAAATTATGAGCGAATTCCGTCGCCGTACCGGATTTCCCACTGCCACCAATATGATTGCCACAGACTGGCGGCAAGTTGGGCACTCTCTGGAAAGTCAGGCTGTAGATATTATTCTAGCAGATCCTCATTTCTGGACGATGGAAGGCTCTGTGCGTGTAGCCCAATTATGCCATGAATTCGGCTATACCTGGGGTAGCCATTCCAATAACCATTTCGATATCTCTCTGGCTATGTGCGTGCAGGTTGGAGCTGCTGTACCAGGTGTATATAACGCTTTGGATACGCACTGGATTTGGCAGGAAGGCCGGGAACGGCTTACGAAGCATCCTATGGAAATTCACGACGGCGGTATCAAAGTACCGGAAACACCGGGCTTGGGCGTGGAAGTGGACCGAGAACAAGTGGCTAAGGCCAACAAGCTGTACCAGGAACATTGCCTAGGCGTGCGTAATGATGCTGTTACTATGCAATATTTGATTCCAGACTGGAAATTTGACGCAAAGAGTCCTTGTCTGGTGCGCTAATATCATTATTCTGGGGGGAGAAAAACAATGGCTGAATCTACGAGAATGGTTTTGGGCCTAGGGATTGGTATCCTGGTCATGGTTATCCTGGTAGCAAAAACCAAGGTACATAGTTTTGTGGCCTTGCTGATTGCAGCATTGATCACTGGTATTGTGGGCGGCATGCCCATTGTTACAGTAAAAGTTGGCGGTAAAACTACAGTGGGCGTAATTAATGCGATCTCTACTGGCTTTGGCAATACGTTATCCAGTACGGGAATTATTATCGGACTGGGTGTGATGATGGGAGCGATCCTGGAGAAATCTGGTGCCGCAGAGCGGTTGGCGGTCAGCTTTATTAAACTTGTTGGGCGCAACAATGAAGAGTGGGCCCTGGGCGTCACTGGTTGGGTAGTTTCTATTCCAGTGTTTGCGGATTCCGCTGTGGTTATGCTGGCACCGCTTTGCAAAGCTATTTCCCATGTATCTGGTAAATCTGTGGTAGGTCTTGGCTTGTCCCTGGCCTGCGGCTTGCAGCTTACCCACAGTCTGGTACCGCCTACGCCTGGTCCTTTGACGGCAGCAGGTATGCTGGGCATTGATGTGGGGCAGATGATTGCTGGGGGTGCTATTATTAGTATTCCTATGCTGATCGTTGTCATTCCTTATTGCAAATGGATCGGTAAGAAAATTTATCAAATCGTGAATGATGAGGGAGAATTTACCCGTCCAGCAGAAGGGGAAGAAGTTAAACTAGCTTCTACAGAAATGTTAGATAAGTTCCTAAATCGTACGGATCTTCCTGGACTGGCAATATCAGCTGCACCCATTGTTGTTCCTCTGTTTTTAATCTTGTGCAAAACAGTGCTGGATTTGGTCGGTATTGATAAAACTACAACATTTTATTCCTTCCTGGCATTGGTTGGTAGCCCCATTGTGGCGTTGATGCTTGGCGTACTTATTGCAATCTATGGGCTAGTTCCCAATCGTCCTACTAAAGAAGTAACGGAAATGATGAATGAAGGTATTAAAGATACTGGCATTATCATGTTGATTACCGGCGTGGGTGGCAGCTTGGGATATGTAGTCCGGGCTTCCGGTATTGGGACTATTATTGGGCAAGCTGCTGTGCAGTGGCCTGTTCCGGCAGTCGTGATTCCTTTCGCCATTGCGGCTCTAATGCGGATTTGTTTGGGATCTGCTACGGTTGCGATTGTGACAGCCGCTTCTCTGACAATGCCACTTATGGGACAACTTACAATCTCACCGCTGCTTATGGCGTTGTCCTGCTGCGTTGGTGCTATTTCCTTCGGGTACTTCACCGACTCCGGGTTCTGGGTTTGGAATGGGATGTTCGGCATATCCGATCTGAAAGAACAGCTCTGCTGCAAGACAGCGGTATCTATGATCATGGCAGGAACAGGACTTTTGGAACTGCTAGTAGCGCAGTACTTTATCTGAGCAGGTAGCTTTGTTTGAATATAAGATAGCTTGTGAGGGGGGATCGTAATGTACAAAGTTCTAGTTCCCCAAGCACTGAAAACAGTGGCAAGGGATTTTTTAACACAAAAAGGATATGAACTTGTTGTTCCTACAGGTACAGATGAAACTGCCTTGAAAGAAGCCATTGCTAATGTGGATGGAGTCATTGCACGAACAGAAAAATATACTAAAAGTGTAGTGGGTGCAGCAAAAAGATTAAAAGTTATCGCCCGGTATGGCATTGGATTTGAAAATATTGATTTAGCTGCCTGTGATGCCAAAGGTATTACCGTAACTTTGGCCAGAGGCTGTAATACCTACTCTGTGGCAGAACACGCTATTACACTTATGCTGGCTTGCCTGCGACAAATTCCCCGGTTGAACCAGGAAATTCACAAGGCGAACTGGAAAAGTCGCGATACCGTGGAAACTCATGAAGCCCGCTATAAAACCTTCGGCAGTATCGGCATTGGCCCGATTGGCATGGAAGCAGTAAGGATTGCCCATTTCGGGTTCCAAATGAAGATCTTGGTATATGATAAATTTGTGGATCAAAGTAAATTCCCGGAGTGGATTGAATTTACCAATACACTGGAAGACTTGATGACAGCGGCAGATGTGGTTTCTCCTCATCTGCCGCTGAATAAGGGGACCTTCCATATGTTGAATGCGGAGACTATAGCCCATATGAAAGCTACAGGAATTTTGTTGAACGTCTCCCGTGGCCCTATATGGGACGAGAAAGCAGTTTATGATGCGTTGAAGGAACACCGGATTGCTGCTGCCGGAGCAGATACATTTGAAATAGAACCACCAGCTAAAGAACTGCCTCTTTTTGCTCTACCCAATTTCATTGGGACACCGCATTCTGCGGCACTTACAGAGGAAGCGATACAAGCTGTTGCTATGAATTGCGCACATGCCATTGATGATGTATTGAACGGGCGGGAACCCCAATTTGTGATTAATCATCCGCAAAAGGCTTGATGATACTATCCTGCAGGAGTGGCAGGGTATATGCTTGGAGGCGTGACAATGAAAAAAGAGATTAGCATTACGATCAATAACAAATTGTGCAAGCAATGTGCAATTTGTTCTGCGCTGTGCCCGAAACAGGTCTTCGACCAGAAGTATGGGGATTATCCTATGGTCGCCCGGCTGGATGACTGCATTGGATGCAGATTATGCGAAATGCGTTGCCCAGATTTTGCGATTGATGTGGAGGTTAAATAATGGCTAAGGAAGAAAAGAAATTTTTAGAAGGTAACGAAGCCATGACAGCAGGTGCTATTGCTGCGGGAGCGCGGTTCTTTGCCGGGTACCCCATTTCTCCTAGTTCTGAGGTCGCCAAATCGGCAGCACGGGATTTGCCGAAAGCAGGTGGAATTTATATCCAGATGGAAGACGAAATTAGTTCTATGGCGGCGCTACTGGGGGCGTCTTTGGCGGGGAAAAAAGCGTTTACTGCTACCAGTGGACCTGGGTTCTCTCTGATGCAGGAAAATTTGGGCTTGGGTGTGATGAGTGAACTCCCCTGCGTGGTCTATGATGTACAACGTAGCGGCCCTTCAACTGGCGCTGCGACGAAGCCGGCACAAGGGGATTTGATGATGGCTCGGTATGGACTCCACGGGGATCACAGCATTATCGCTATTTCTCCTTCTTCTGTACAAGATTGCTATGATTTATCTATTACGGCATTTAACCTGGCAGAAAAGTACCGTACACCGGTGATTTTCCTGGCCGATGAAGTCATTGGACATTTGCGGGAAACTTTGACCGTGTGGCAACCTGATAAAAAAGATATTATTGAACGGAAACGGCCAACAACTACAAAACAAAGCGAATTTCACCCTTATGGATATGAAGGTACCGATGTAGCCGCAATGGTTCCGGTTGGGGATCCGAATCTACTGATGCGAACCACAGGGTCTACGCATGACGAAAAAGGGGAGTTTCGTCCTACTCCGGAAAATATTAATCGAGTCACCCATTTCCTGACCGACAAGATTGAAAAACATGTGGACGATATTACCATTACCCGTTCTTACCAAATGGAAGATGCGGATGTGGTGCTGATTTCTTTTGGATGTTCTGTAAGAAGCTCTCTTAGTGCACTGGATGTTCTGCGGAAAAAAGGCGTAAAGGCCGGTTTGTTGCAGCTTGTGACTGTATGGCCTATGCCGGAAAAAGAGATTCGTGCGGCATTGCAACAAGCTAAAACCGTCATTGTACCGGAACTAAACTTGGGCCAACTAGCCGGTGAAGTGCGAAAATACAATGATTACGGCTGCAAAGTGTTGCAAGCTAATCGGACGGATGGGGTTCTGATCACGCCTCAGCAGATCGTGGATGTTTACGAGGAGAGTGAAAAATAATGAAATCCTATAAAGATTATATGCTGTTTGATAAGTTGCCCCAGACCTGGTGTGCTGGTTGTAGCCATGGTATCGTGCTCCAGTCCATTGCTGCCGTACTGGCAGATCTGGAAGTGGATAAACATAATATGTGCCTAGTGAGCGGTATCGGTTGCTTCGGACGGGTGGATGATTATCTGGATATCAACTGCATGCACGTAACTCATGGCCGGGCACTTGCGGCAGCTACTGGCGTTGCACTGGGCAACCCGGATCTGAATGTACTAGTGACTATGGGGGATGGCGATGGCACGACCATCGGAGGCAATCATTTGATTCATGCTGCCCGGCGGAATATTAACGTGACCGCTATTATTTCCAACAACTATAATTATGGTCAGACTGGTGGACAGTATTCTGGTACGACTCCCACTCACAGCATTACGCAGACATCTCCTTATGGGCATGTAGAAGAAAACTTTGATGTCTGTAAACTGGCAATCGCTGCTGGTGCTTCCTATGTGGGACGTGCTACTGCGTATAATCCGGTGATGATGAGAAAATTAATTAAAGAAGGTATGCAGGTGAAAGGCTTTTCTTTGATTGAAGTCATGAGCGCCTGTCCCACCCACTATGGGAAGTTTAATAAGTTGGGGTCTGTCAGCCATATCCTACAACTCATGAATGAACAATCCGTTACCGTAGCCCAGGCACAAAAAATGACAGAGGAAGAATTAAAAGGAAAACTGGTCGTAGGTTGTCTAAAAAATGAACCTCGGGAAGATTACTATACCAGTTACAAAAAAATTATTGATGCACAAAGAATTGAGGGATAACCATGAAAAAGGAAATTGTGTTGAGCGGCGTTGGTGGCCAGGGCGTGGTTTCTGTAGGAGAAGTCATGGGATTGTCCTCTCTGTATGAAAAAGACTTGAACGCAACCATGAGTGCTTCTTATGGCTCGGAGGCCCGGGGAACTTTTACCAAAACTGACGTGGTGCTGAGTGACGGGCTAGTGGGATATCCCAATGTAGAAGTACCGGATCTGATTCTGTGCTTGGCTCAGGTAGCGTATGACCGGTATGTAGATAAATTTACGAATGATACGATGGTATTTTATGACAGTGAAGAAGTTAAGCCTAAGGTAGACGCCAAAGGGACTGCGATAGGGCATCCATTTCGTAAATTAGCCGTAGAATTGGGGAGCATTCAAAGTGCCAATTTTATTGCATTGGGGGCCATGGTGAAGCGGACCGGTATGTTGCATCCCGAAAGTGTAGAAAAAGGAATTGCCCAACGGTTTGCTGGCAAGCAAAAAGTCATTGATAGCAACAATAAGGCCTTTGCAAAGGGATTGACATTAGAATAAGCGAGGTCAAAATGAGCGAAAAAGACGAATTACAATATAAGCAGACCCGGAACGGCATCTTGGTCAACGGCCTGGATCGCAGTGGGAATCGTGCTCTTTTGTATAGTATGGGTTTGGAAGAAGATGATTTTCGCAAACCCATGATTGGTATTGCAAATTCCTTTAGCGAGTTGGTGCCAGGGCATCTGCATTTGAGAGAGCTGGCCAAGGATGTAAGCGATGGTATTCTGGAAGCCGGGGGCGTTCCTAGGGAATTTGATACCATCGCCCTGTGCGACGGCCTGTGCCAAGGACATAGCGGTATGAGGTATAGCCTTCCCAGCCGGGAACTAATTGCGGACTCCGTGGAAGCCGTTGTGCAAGGAAATCAGCTGGATGGGGTAGTCATGCTGGCCAGCTGTGATAAAATTGTACCCGGGATGATTATGGCAGCGGCCCGGCTGGATATTCCAGCCATTATTGTAACTGGTGGTCCAATGATGGGCGGCGAGTGTGGTGGCCGAAATAATCTGTGCCTCAGCAATTTGCGGGAATTCGTAGGGCAGTATCAGGTCGGTAAGATTACGTTTGCGGATCTGCAGGAAATGGAAAGGCAGTCTTTACCAACAGTTGGTTCTTGCTCTATGTTTGGTACGGCCAACACCATGAGCGCTCTGGCCGAAGTGCTGGGCCTTACCCTGCCACGGATGGGCACCTGTCCGGCAGTAGTGTCTGAAAAACACAGATTGGCCCGGCAGAGCGGCAAACGGATTGTGTCCATGGTCAAAGAAGGGCTTACCTCCCGGAAAATTTTGACCCGGGATGCCCTGTTGGATGCCGTAAAGGCTGTAATGGCCATGGGCGCTTCCACAAACTCCGTGTTGCATCTGATGTCCATTGCCAATGAAGCCAACGTGGAACTGTCCTTAGCGGACTTTGACCGGTTGAGCCGGGAAATTCCGTACCTATGCAATCTGCGTCCGGCCGGCGATTACGCGGTGGATGTTCTGCACAAAAACGGCGGCGTTCCTGCTGTGTTAAAAGCCATCGAAGACAAACTCTCCGATACCCATATTACTGTTACCGGCCATACGGTAAAGGAAATCCTGAAAGCCCAGCCTATGGTGGAAAATGATGTGATCTTCCCCCGTAGCAAACCGAAACGGAAAGAAGGCGGCATCGCCATTTTGGAAGGCAACCTGGCGCCGGATGGTGCTGTGGTTAAAGCAAGCGGCGTGAAGCCTTCCATGCAGCAGTTTACCGGCACGGCCCGTGTATTTGACAGCATGGAAGATTCTATTACGGCCTTGGAAGCCGGGGATATTCACAAGGGTGAAGTCATCGTGCTCCGCTATGAAGGCCCCAAGGGCGGACCCGGCATGCGGGAAATGTATCTGGTAACGGCGCTTCTGGTGGGCCGTGGCATGGATGAAAGCACAGCGCTGGTGACCGACGGACGTTTCTCCGGTTCCACCAGAGGACCATGTATCGGCCACGTTTCTCCGGAAGCAGCTGCCGGCGGCCCCATCGGCCTGGTGAAAGACGGCGATGTGATCCATATCGACATTCCCAACCGGACCCTGACCGTGGATGTATCCGACGAAGAAATGGCGGAACGGAAGAAACATTTCAAACCCGTTCAAAAAGCCACTTCTCCTTTCCTGAAGAAATATTCCGCGCTGGTTTCTTCTGCTGACAAAGGTGCCATTTTAAAGGTATAATAAAAGCAGCAAAGGAGGCCGGGATATGGCGGAAAAAATTCAGTACAAGCTGAAACATGTGGGCATCAACTGTGAAAACGAAGCGGAAGCCAAAAAACTGGTGGTGCTACTGTGCCGGTTGTTTGACCTGGAACCCGGAGCGGAAAATGACACGCATATTTTCGTGTCTGGTATGTTTGAAGTGATGAAAGACAGTACCCGGGGAAAATGTGGGCATATTGCCCTGTGGACCCCGGATGTGGAGCGGGCCATGGCGGATCTTTCCCAAAAGGGCATTACCTTTAAGGAAAATACCATCCGCCGGAACGCAGACGGAAAAGTCATCTTCGTCTATCTGGACGGGGATATCGGAGGCTTTTCCTTCCACCTGACCCAAAATTAAAAAGAACCATCCCCTCAATTTGAAATAACCCCTCTGAATGAGCGCCGGCACCCTAATTTACAGGGGCCGGCGCTGTTCGCATATTTGGAAAAAGAAGGCACCACAGGTGCAAAAAGGAGCGCGCTATGCTGGAAAAGTACAGAAACAAAGTGAAGACCCCTGCAGAAGCAGCCAAGGCTGTGCAAAGTGGGGATTGGGTGGATTTCGGCTTCGGAAACGGTTTCCCGGAGCTGATGGATGCAGCCATTGCAGCCCGGAAGGAAGAACTACATGATGTAAAAATCCGGGGCGGCCTGGTGTACCGCCCGGTGATCCAGGTGGTGGAATGCGATCCAGAGCAGAAAAGCTTCCAGTATTACAGCTGGCATTTGGGTGCCTATGAACGGAAAATGTTTACCCAAGGACGGTTGCATTTCATGCCCATGCTACTGCGTCTGGTTCCTGTCATGTATCGGGATTATTTGAAAGTGGATGTGGCCGTGGTGCCCGTTTCCAAACCGGATGACAGGGGCTTCTGCGGCCTGGGGCTGGCCAGTTACGCCTGGAAGCATATCATGAAAAAAGCCCGCACTGTGATTCTTGAAATCAATGAACATATGCCCGCACTGCAGGGGGTGGACGGCTCCCACCGGGTCAACCTGGAGGATGCGGACATTATCGTGGAAGGAGAACACGGACCACTAGCCACCAACAGCTACCGGAAGCCTTCCGAAGCGGATATCCAGATTGCTAAAAATGTGGTAGCTGAAATTCCCAGCGGCGCCACGCTGTCTTTGGGAGTGGGCACCGTTCCCTTTACTATTGCCCAGATGCTGGCAAAATCCGACAAAGGAGATTTAGGATGCCATACTGGCACTATCAGCGATGCCTTTCTGGAACTGTATAAAGCGGGTAAGTTGACCAACGTGAAAAAAGAAATCAACACAGGCCGCAGCACTTGGAACCTGGCAAGCGGCAGCCAGGAATGCTATGACTGGCTGGAGGAACATCCAGAGATGTTTTATCCGGCGGATGTGGATTACGTGCACAATCCCCGAGTGATGGAAAAAATTTCTAACTTCTACAGCATCAACGGCGGCGTGCAGCTGGATCTCATGGGCCAGGAAAATGCGGAATCCGTGGGGTCCCGGCAACTGTCCGGTACCGGCGGCCAGCTGGATTTTCTGGAAGGAGCCTTCTTGTCTCCTGGCGGAGAGGGGTACATCGCTATTGAATCGTCCCATGTGGATAAAAAAGGTGTGCGCCATTCTAATATCGTGGCACAGATTTCCGGTGGCAGTGCGGTCTCCGCACCCCGGGCACTGATTCAGAATGTAGCCACCGAATACGGTGTAGCGCACCTCACCGGATTGACGCTGAAAGAACGGGCCCAGGCCATGATCGCTATCGCCCATCCGGATTTTCGTGAGGAACTGCGGGAATATACGGATAAGACATTCCAATAACTCCAAAAAAGCCTGGTCAGGTTGCTGGACAGGCTTTATAATTAGGGTATCAACGTAAAGGCGGGAGGAATTTCCATGGGGAATTTGATTCTGGGCGCATTTTGTGCCGTGCTATTTATTTTTATTGCAATGGGTCTCCCGCTTTTGGGAGCGCTTTTTATTGGCTTTTTGTTGTTTGCCGGGTATGCTTTGCACCTGGGGCATGGAGTCAAGGCAGTGCTTTCCATGGCGTGGGAAGGCATCTGGCGGATCCGGATGCTGCTTTTGGTGTTTATGCTGATTGGTGTGTTGACGGGGCTCTGGCGGGCTTCGGGGACGATTGCCTACATCATCGCCGGGGCGGTGTCGTGGATTCGCCCGTCCATATTTCTGCTTCTGGCTTTTTTGCTGAACTGCGGCATTTCGTTTCTTTTGGGTAGCAGTTTTGCCACCGGTGCCACTATGGGCGTAATCACTTTTTCTGTGGGGCAGAGTCTGGGGATTCCTGCTCTATGCAGCGGCGGCGCGATTTTATCTGGGGCCTACTTCGGTGACCGGATGAGCCCGGTTTCTACCAGTGCACTTTTGGTCAGCACGTTGACGGAGACGGATATTTACAGGAATATCGGCAATATGGCCCGGTCGGCGGTAGGGCCCTTTTGTCTCAGCGTTTTGCTCTATGTGGGCATCGGCTTTTTCGTATCTCCGGCGGCAAAGGAAGTTGCAACCATGACGGGGCCTTTGGAAGGATTGTACCATTTTACGCCGCTTCTGCTTTTACCGGCGCTTTCTATTTTGTTGCTCAGCTTTTTCCGGGTTTCTGTGAAAAAGAATATGCTGGTGAGCATTGTCCTGGCATTTTTTCTGGCACTTTTTGTCCAGCAGCATTCGGTGACAGACTTATTCCAAATCATGGTGCGGGGATACCGTACCACGGATCCGGCCATGGCACATATGTTAAACGGAGGTGGCATTCAATCCATGCTGCGGCTGTCCGCCATCGTCTGCCTGTCATCATCCTATTCCGGGATTTTTAAAGGGACGGGATTGCTGCATGGCTTGGAGACACTGCTGGACCGTTTCCAGCAAAAGGCCGGGGCCTATCCTGCGGTACTGTTGTCGTCGATTTTTACCGGGCTGGTGTCCTGTAACCAGACGTTAACCCTGATGCTGACACACCAATTGACCTATTCCTTCGTTAGGAAAAAAGAAGAAATGGCATTATTTCTGGAAAACACAGCAGAACTTATCCCGGCTCTTATCCCCTGGTCCATTGCCTTTACGGGCGTGATGGATTCGGCGGGGGTGCCAGGCTATGCGGCGGTATGCTGTGCGTTTTATCCGATCCTTTTGCCGTTATGGGGGCTTGTGAAAAAAACGCAAGTATAAAGCGGGAAAAAATCTGTAATCTAAGAAAGGGGGTGCGGAGAAAAAATAATGGAAACCAAAAATCAAATTCAAACCATGGATACTGCTTCTTATGAGAAATTGATCTCCCATATTGGCGAAGCCTTACAGCATGGCAGACAGAGTGCTGTTTCCGCCATCAACCAGGCCATGGTGCGGACCAACTGGGAAATTGGGAAGTATATTGTGGAATATGAACAGGCCGGAAATGAAAAGGCCGAGTATGGATCTGATACACTAAACAGATTGGCCCGGGATTTAACGACTTGTTATGGTAATGGATTTAGCCGAAGCAATATTAGCAGGATGCGTCAATTATTCCTGGCTTATCCAAAATGTGCGACACTGTCGCACAAATTAAGCTGGAGTCATTATGTAGAACTGCTCAAAATTGAAGACCAGCAGGAACGTTCCTTCTATCTCCGGGAATGTGAACAGGAAAACTGGAGCGTCCGGGAACTGAAACGGCAGATGAACAGTATGCTTTTTCAGCGGCTGGCACTCAGCAAAAATAAGGAAGAAGTTATGCGCCTGGCCAAAGAGGGGCAGATTATTGAAAAGCCAGAGGACATTTTAAAAGATCCCTATGTCTTTGAATTTGCCGGACTGCCGGAACTTCCTGTATATAAAGAGGGAGATTTAGAAAACCACTGATCCGCAATTTGAGCCAGTTCCTTTTGGAGCTTGGCAAAGGGTTTACCTATGTGGGACGGCAGCAGCGGATCAATATCGGCGGACGGATATTTAAAATTGATCTGGTTTTCTACCACCGTATCCTGAAATGTTTTGTTCTGATTGACTTAAAACGGGGTGAAGTCCAGCATGAAGATATCGGCCAAATGAATCTGTACCTGAACTATTACCGAGAAGAAATGAACACGGAAGGAGATACAGAACCCATTGGAATTGTTATGGGAGCCTATGAGGATAAATTGATGGTCCGATATGCTACCCAGAATATTTCTAATCAGCTTTTTGTAAGCCGATATCAGCTGTATCTGCCCAACCGGGAGCAATTGGAACAGGAAATCCGGAGATTCACGGAGAGCAAATAAAAACAAATACCCATACGGTTTTTGGACCGCATGGGTATTTGTTATATTAGGAACGTTCATACGGCATAATCTGGCCATGGAGAAGAATGTTTTTATGTTGTATGGGCGATAAATCTGCTTATCTCCTTATTTTTATCGGCTATAGGCAGTAAAATTTTTGAATTTTATCTTTTTATCGCTTGCTTTTTCCGGCATTCTTCGCAATACCCGTAAAGTTCCAGGTAATGGCCCACGATTTCAAAATGAGTCTTTTGGGCCAGGTCCTGTTCAAACCCGTGCAAGGGACAATCGTCAATATTAACGACTTTGTGGCAGGACAGGCAGATAAGATGGTGGGTGTGGCTAAGGGTATAAGGAAGGAATCCTGCCTTTCGGGTCTTTGGCAGGATAATTTTTTCGGTAAGTTTTTTTTTCGGTAAAAAGTTCCAGAATCCGGTACACCGTGGAAAAATTCAGCTGGGCACCTTGGTGCCGGAGGGTTTCGTAGATATCGTCAGCGGTGAGTACTTCCCGCTGCTGGAGCAGGATTTGCAGTACGGCCAGACGGGATTGGGTACGCTTTAGCCCGGCCTGACGGATTAGGGATTCTGCATCCAGCATTTTGGAGAGTTCTTGCATTATAACGCCTCCTGTTCCCGTTTCCTCACGATTTCCTGGTAAGCGATGACACAAAGCAGAAGCACGACGGAAAGTATGGCCGTGATGCCACCGGGCGCTGCTCCTGCATAATAGGAGATAAAAAGCCCGCCCATAATATCAATAAAGCTAAAGAGTACGGAAAACGCCATAGTTTTCTTGAAGCTTTTTTGCAGCTGCATGGCCGTCGCTACAGGGAGCGCAATCAGAGAACTGATGACCAAAATTCCTACAATCCGCAAAGACACGGCAATGGTGGCTGCGACCAGGATGGAAAAAATGTAGTTGATAGGGCGGGCCTTCACACCGGAAATCCGGGCGCCGTCCTCATCAAAGGCGAGCAGCACCAGCTGGGGAAAGAGACCAAAAATGGCGATAAGGGAAATTACTGTCAGAATCGCCACGGTGATAACTTCTTCCGGGGTAACAGTCAAGATGCTGCCGAATAAAAAGGAATCCACGTTAGCATGCACCGCCCCGGAGCTGATAATGGTAATGGCGATGCCCACCGATAAGGAAAGCACGATGACAAGCGTCAGTTCCGCATAGCGGCGGAATTTTTCCCGGAGCAGTTCAATCAAAAGAGCAAAGAGGGAGGTGACGCCGAAGGCGCTTAAAATCGGATTGAAATGGAATAAAAGGCCGCCGGCCACGCCTGCTAACGAACTGTGGGCCAGAGTGTCACCGATCATGGAATACCGGCGCAGCACCAAAAACGTGCCGATGAGCGGACAGATCAGGCTGATGAGCAGCGAGATCAAAAACGCATTGCGCATAAAGGCATAGTCAAACATGGTAGGCTTCGCCTCCGTTTTCCTGCAGATATTCTTTGATGTAGTCCTGAGGCGTGCAGAAATGCCCCCGTTTATCCCGCATATGGAAAAAGGTCATAGCCTGGCTGGCGGCATACCGCAGATTGTGCTCTACAGTGATGATGGTGATGCCCTGTTTCTGGTTCAGTTCGTGAATAAGGGGATAGAGATCAGCCTGGCTTTTCATGTCCATGCTGGTGCTGGGTTCATCAAAGATTAATAGATCCGGGTGCCCTAAAAGCGCCCTGGCAATCATCACTTTTTGGAACTGGCCACCGGACAAGGCGCCGATGAGGTGATCCTGCAAAAATTCAATGTTCATTCTGGCAAGGGCCCGGTGGGTGGCTTTTTTATCTTTGATGTGAAGAACTTGGCGCGTGTAGTCCAGCACTTCGTAAACGGTAATAGGAAACTGCTTATTGACCATATCCGTGGGTTGGGGCACATAGGCGGGTTTCTTGAACGTAGAGTGGATGGTCCCTGCCGTAGGGGATAATAGGCCCAATATTAATTTAATCAGGGTGCTTTTGCCGCAGCCATTTTCTCCCACGATGGCTACATAGGAACCATCGGAAAGAGTAAAATTCAGATCCTGGAGAATATAAGGTCCTTGCTCATAGGCAAAAGACAGATGGGAAATTTCCAGCATACAAAAAGGTCCTTTCTTATGTGCAAATGCATTGCATTTGGCAACAAATGGTGTCCTCTATCATATACCATCCCGGAGGAAAAGAACAGGACTTATTTTTTTGTTTCTGCCTGCATAACCGTTGTCAGAATAGGCACCAGGGAATTTACAGAGGAATTTTCCCGGTAGGCTAAGCCGATGGTGCGATGATTATACCGGCTTTTGAAGTGAAAGAACAAGGTGCGGTTACTCCGGGGATTGCAGTTGCGGGCAATCACATCCGGCAAAAATCCTACGCCATAGTTGTGGTTCACCAGGGAATAAACAGTATCCAGGTTTTCCGATTGGTAAATGGATTGGGGCTGGAATCCCATATGTTTGCAGATCCTTAGCGCCTGCCGGTGCATTTTCAGTCCTTCTTTGGGGAGCACAAAAGGTAAATGCTGAAAAACAAGAAGGTCCAGCGTATCTTCCTGTTTTTCCCGGGCGCTTTCCACTAGCTTTGTGGCTTCCCGGTTATCCTTGCTGAAGGCAAATAAAATTTCTTCTGTACCCAGCGGCGCAAAGGAGACTTGCGGCCGGGTGGTAGGAGCTGGAAAAATTCCAAAATCCAGTTTCCCGCAGGCAATCTGTTCTTCCAGATAGTGGGATTCCCCGTCCACAATCTGGATGCGGTAGCCGGGAAGATTTTCCCGCAGCTTTTCCAGGTAGGGAGTGAGAAAATATTTGCCGTAAAACTGGGAGACGCCGATACTGATCTGCTTTTGTTCTGCTTGCTGCCAGTGCCGCATAGCCGCTTCCAGACTTTCCATCTGCTGCAGAATAGCTTCTCCTTTTTGCACGTAATATTCTCCTGCTGGCGAAAGTTCCACCCGGCTGCGGCTGCGGTAAAATAAGGTGACCTGAAGGGATTTTTCCAACCGTTTGATATATTGGCTGAGTGCCGGCTGGCTGATATATAAAGCCTTGGCCGCTTGGGAAAAATTACCGGTGCGGGCAATGGCCAGCACATATTCCAAATCCCGTGTATCCATAAGCCCTCCTTATAACACTGTCTTATATATTCATCATAATATAATATTATACAACAATTTTACTCCGTGCTATAGTAAAAGCAGAAAAAGTTAGAAAACAATGACATTTTTTGTGGGAACGGTAAACGATAGTAAAGGGAAAAGGGGAGGAAATACAATGGCTATGAATTTGACCTGTAAAATTTTGGCGGCCCATTTGGCAGAACCGTCTGCAATGGTGCCCGGCGAAGAAATCAAGGTAAAAGTGGATCAGACGCTGACCCATGATATCAATGCGGTTATGGCCTATTTGGCTTTTGAGGCACTGGATTTGGACCGGGTGCGGACGAAAGTCTCCGTCAGCTACATTGATCACAATTTGCTGCAAATCGACAACAAAACGCCGGACGACCATATTTATCTCCAGTCCATCGCCCAGAAGTATGGTTTAATTCTTTCCAAAGCGGGCAACGGAATTTGTCATGCGCTACAATGCAGTCGCTTTGCCAAACCGGGCGCATTGCTGCTGGGCGGCGACAGCCATACCCCCAGCTGCGGTGCCGTAGGGCAATTATCCATCGGCGTGGGAGGCATGGATATTGCGGTAGCGCTGGCTGGATTTCCCTATGTGATGAAAATGCCCAAAGTGGTGAAGGTGAATCTTACCGGACATCTTCGTCCCGGTGTAGCGGCAAAAGACGTAATCTTAGAAATGCTGCGGCGAATCAGCGTTAAAGGCGGCGTGGGCAAGGTATACGAATATGTGGGAGACGGGGTTGCAACGCTTTCTATTCCGGAACGTCTTACCATTGCCAATATGGGTGCAGAAATGGGAGCGACCACGTCCATTTTCCCGGCGGACGCACAGGTGCGAGATTTTTTAAAAGCCCAGGGCCGGCTGCAAGAGTATGACGAGCAATGGGTGCCGGACGATGGCTGCACGTATGATGAGGAAATGGAACTGGATCTGTCCGCCCTGGAGCCGCTGGTGGCGTGCCCCCATCTGCCGGATAACGTAGTGAAAGTGAAAGAGGTACCCAAGGTACCGGTGCAACAGGTATTTATCGGCAGCTGCACCAACGGTTCCTACAGCGACTTTAAAAAGGTGTCCCTGGTGTTAAAAGGGCACAGATTAAATCCCAATGTGAGCTTGGTGCTGGGCATCAGTTCCCGGCAAATTTATCTGCAGCTCCTGCAGGATGGGGTTATCACTGATTTGTTAAATTCCGGTGCGCGGATTACAGAACTGGCATGCGGTGCCTGCTGCGGTATCGGCATTGCACCCTCTAGCAAGGGCATTTCCGTGCGGACCAGCAATCGCAATTTCAAAGGGCGCAGCTCTACTGCGGACGCCAGCTTGTACCTGGTGAGTCCGGAAGTGGCAGCAGCCACTGCCATCAAAGGCGAATTGGCACTGCCGGAAGACGTAATGGAAGATGTGTCAATTCTGGGGGATGTGAAAGAGCCGGAGACGTATCCTGTCAACGACAATTTATTCCTCCTGCCGCCTAAAGATGGCAAAGACGTTACGATTGTTCGGGGCCCGAATATCAAACCGCTGCCGGTAGCCGATCCACCGGAAGAAGAATTGATGGCAAAGGTCAGCCTCAAGGCACGGGACAATGTGAGCACCGATGATATCACACCTGCCAGTGCGGAATTCTCTTCTATGCGGAGCAATATGCCCGCCATGGCCCAGTATGCATTCTGCCGTTACGATCCGGATTTTGCCAAACGGGCACAAAAAGATGGGAAAAGCTTTATCGTCGGCGGAGAAAATTACGGACAGGGTTCCTCTCGGGAACATGCTGCCATTACTCCGATGTACCTGGGCGTTAAAATGGTGATTGCCAAAGGATTTGCCCGGATTCATAAAGGAAACTTGATTAACCACGGTGTGATCCCGGCAGTCTTTGCGGATAAGGCAGTCTATGACCGGATTGATCTGGACGATACGTTCCAGATTCATACCCTGCGGCAGCAGATGAAAACCAAGACCATCCAGGTGGAAGATGTGACAAAGAGATTTACCTTTACCGTCAACCTGGAACTGACGGATCAGGAAGTGGAAATCCTGCTGGCCGGTGGTAAATTGCGGTATTATAAAGCCATTTTGGAAAAGGAAGGAAAATAACATGACGACTGCTTATGTTGGATGCCGGACGACCCAAAAACGTTATGCCCATGGCAAAGGCATTTCCCGCTATACCCTTGATGCTAAAGGGAACTGGACACTGCAAGAGATTACCAAAACACTGGATAATCCAGCCTGGCTGGTGTTTGACCGGACGAAAAATTATTTATATACGGTGCATGGGGACGGACATGAAGTGAGTGCCTTTGCCGTGCGGTCAGGCGGGGACCTGCAATTCCTCAATACTGTGGATAGCCAGGGCAAAAACCCGGTGTATGGCACGGTAACGTTTAATAATAAATTCTTATTGGTGGCGTCCCTGCAAGGCGGCGCAGTGGCTAGTTTACCCATTCAGCCGGATGGAAGCCTGGGAGAAGCGGTCAGTGTGGAGCATTTTGAGGGACCGAAGGAAGGCGGCATCTCTCACGCCCATGCCTGCGTATTGGATTGTACGGGAAACTTTCTCCTGGTGCCAACACAAGCCCGGGAAGTGGGCTATGACCGGGTATGGGTCCTGCAAGTGAATCAGGAAACGGGAAAACTGACCAGAGTTTCCTACACGGAGGCAAGAAAATATGACGAACCCCGCCACCTGGTATTTTCCAAAGATAACAAGTATGTGTACTTGGTGAATGAAAAAGCGAGTACCCTGCGGGTGTTTGATTTTGATGATAAAAAAGGCGTGCTGACACCAAAACAGGTAGTTCCTACCTTACAAGAAACCTATGTAGGCCCCAATATGGCCAGCGCCATTGTGCTAAGTGCAGACGGTCACCATGTGTACGTGTCCAATCGGATCAAAGAAGGCATCCCGCCGGAAGGAGAAGGCTATGCTGGCTCGTTCCGGGGACAGGAAACCATCGTCAGTTATGCCATTGATGCAGCTACTGGCATGCTGAAAAATCCGCAATGGATAAACTGTGAAGGATATACGCCCCGGTTTATGACCTTGTGCCCGGACGGGAAATTGCTGGTGACCAATATGGACAGCGATGCGATAAAGATTTTTGCTCCGGCAGGGGATGGTCTCCGCTATACAGGAGAAACAATACAAACAGAAAGTCCCTGTGCTGTGGTATTTCGATAAGGGGGAGGAAAAATGAGTTTAGGTTTGTTATCCCTGATCCTGCTAGTGGCGGCTATTGCCATTGGCTTTTTCCGTAAAATTAACGTAGGGCTGGTGTGCTTGTTTCTAGCTTTTCTTCTGGGAAAAGCAGCGGGCATTGCCACTGGAGAAATCTTGAAAGGGTTTAATCCCAATCTGTTCATTAACTTGATGGGAATTACCCTTTTGTTCAGCATCCTGAATAAAAATGGGACCATTGAACTTCTGGCGAAAAAGATCGTAGGACTGGCAGGAAAAAATATTTTCCTGATTCCAATCGTAATCTTTCTCATGGGGGCGTTTCTGAGCGGTATCGGCCCTGGCTCCATCCCCCTTTTGGCGATTATGCCGGCCATTGCCATTCCTCTGGCTAAAGCCAGAGGCTATAATCCTCTCATGCTGGCTATTATCGGCTGTGCCGGGTGCTTTGGGGGACGGATTACCCCCATTACTCCGGAAGGGTTATTGTCCTTTGATTTATTACGGCAAAGCGGACTAGATACGGCGGTTATTGCACAGCCAATTTATCTTGCCCAGTGCATCAGCGGCTTTTTGATTGCCACGGCGGCCTTTGTGTATTATAAGGGATGGAAACCAGTTCCCGTGGAAACTACGGCAGAAGAACGGAGTGCATCCTTTGCGCCTAACCAGTGGCTCTCTCTTTTTTGCCTTGCGGCCATGGCGGTCATGATCATTGGCTTTAAGCAAAATGTGGGACTCACCGGATTTGCCATAAGCGCTGTATTGCTGATGTGCCACGCCGGCTCGGAAAAAGAAAGCCTGCGGGCGATTCCCTGGGGGGTATTGATTATGGTCTCCGGGGTTAGTACGTTGATGCATCTAGTGATTAAAACGGGCGGCATTAAAATGCTGACGGCAGCGCTGGCAACTTTGATGAATACCCATACGGCGCCTGCGGTGATGGCGTGCACGGCTGGCGTGATGAGCCTTTTTTCCTCCGGCTTGGGAGTGGTATTTCCTACGCTGATTCCCACCGTGGTGGGCTTAGGACAGGCCGTTGGCGTAAGCCCGGTGGAACTGGCTTCCATGGTGCTCATTGGCGGTACGATTACCGGCCTTTCCCCGATTTCTACCACAGGCGGCCTGATTATGGCCACTTTGATGGCAGAAGAAAGCGGCGAAGCGAAAAAAGGCGAGGAAATGAAGCTTTTTATGGAGCTTGTGGCGTGGGCCATCGGGATTTTGGTGGTACTTACACTGTTAGCTGGTATCGGCGTGTATAATATCATTTTCTAGAGGGAATCATAAACAATAACACCCCATTTTCGTCCTGTGGATAGGACAAAAATGGGGTGTTATTGTCTTGCTGACAAGACAGATTTATGCTATTATTGTCTTATTGACAAGACAATAATAGCATAAATCTGGAGGGAAATCCTATGCTGAGCCGGAATATGATACAAGATGTGTTGGTGGACCAATGGGCTGTTTTACAAGAGCAGCGAGGGATTCAGCGAGCGTTTCATTGGGAGGAGAATTTAAATTACTGCCTGGTGGGGATTCGCCGGGCTGGGAAATCGTATCTGATGATGCAGCGGATACGGGAACTTTTACAAAACGGTGTATCCGAGGACGCCATCTTATACGTGAATTTTGAAGATGAACGACTGCTGGAAATAACATCGGCGGATTTGAACCGGCTGCTGGAAGTCCAAGCGGAAGCAGCGCCCCAGCATAAAGTAGAGTATGTATTCCTGGATGAAATACAGATTGTTACCGGTTGGGAAAAATTTGTCCGCCGTCTGGCAGACAGTAATTACCATGTGTATGTGACAGGCAGCAATGCCAAAATGCTTAGCAGGGAAATTGCGACGACCTTGGGAGGACGTTTTATCATCCAAGAAGTTTTTCCATATAGTTTCCCAGAATATCTGACAGCGTCCGGCTTGCCAATGAATAAGAAAGCCCTAACAACACAGGAAAAGGCGACAGTCTATCAGCAATTTACTGCGTATTTGATGGAAGGAGCATTTCCGGAACTGATCGGCCTGACAAGTAAAACACTGTACCTGAGTAATATTTATCAGACCATTTATTTAGGGGATATTATTGCTAGAAATAACATTGCCAATGAGTTTTCCGTGCGTCTAATTTTGAAAAAGATAGCGGAATCTGTGGGGAGACCGCTCTCTTATACCCGTTTAACCGGTATTGTCAAAGGGGCGGGAATGGCGATGGGGAAAAGTACTGTTATTAAATATGTCTCCTATATGCAAGATTCGTATTTGCTCTTCTCCATTCGCAATTATACAGGGAAATTGCTGGAGAAAGAAACCAATCCCAAGTATTATTTTATGGATACGGGGTTATTAAATCTACTGCTGGTAGATGGCACCACCAAGGCATTGGAGAATCTGGTCGCTATTGAACTGCTTCGACGTTATGGCGAGCAGGAAGTGTATTGTTACGAAGAAAATATAGAGGTAGATTTCTATGTACCGAAAATCCATACGGCTATCCAGGTATGCTATGACTTGCACCAAGCCGAGGAAACCTTGGAACGGGAAGTTAAAGCCTTGTTGAAACTGCAAGAATTTCTGGGGAAACAGGAGCTCCTAATCCTAACCGCCAGCGAGGAAGAAGAATTGGTGCGGGATGGGGTGACCATCCATGTGCTGCCAATGTGGAAATGGCTGCTGGGATAATTCAAGAAAAAAGTTACAAATGCCATGCTTTATCCCGTGAAAAGGATAGAAACATGGCATTTTTTCTTGTTGAAAAAAGAAAAATAGGGTACTATTAATACAATACGCCTGAAATGGGCGAGAAACTACACCAAAATAGACAAGGGAAGTGGATGTATGGGAAATTTGTTTTCGAAGAATACGGGGTTGTCCCTTTTGGCGCTGGCCTGTATGTTCGGGTTTGGATTCCTGCCCCCCATGGCGGGGTTATCCGTTGCAGCGATGCGTGTGATCGGAGTTTTTCTGGGCTCTTTGATTTTCTGGATTGGGGTAGCCATTGACTGGCCTAGTCTGTTGACGCTTTTGGCACTGGGCTTTATTCCTGTTTTTGGCTTTGGCAAAACCTTTGCCGGTGCGTTTGGCAATACTACCGTGGCCTTTCTTTTGCTTACGTTTATGCTGGTGTATCCCTTGGCACAGACGCACTTTGTCCGGCGCTGCACCGTGGCATTTATTACCAATCCTATTGCCCGCAAAGGGCCGTGGTCGCTGGTAATTTTTTTTGCTGGCGGCGGTTACGTTTATGGGGCTTTTTGTTTCCCCGTCCGTACTGTTTGTTGCCTTTATGCCCTTTTTGGAAGATATTTTCAGCGTATTGAATGTTCAAAAAGGTGGCATGACCGGCCGCATGATTATGACTGGATCGGCAATTTGCATCAGCTTGTCTTCCGGCATGACTGCCATCGGGCACGTGTGGCCTACCATGGCCATGGGATATTATGCCACGGCAACGGGCAGGGATATTAACCAGTTCCAGTATATGGCCATGGGGATTCCCAGTGGCATTCTGCTGATTGCTTTATTAGTGCTGGGCTTCCGGTTTATCTATCGCCCTGATGATATTCACCAGATTCACCCGGAACAGGCGCTGCATTTGCGGGGAACAGTTCCTAAAGCAGACCTGCGGGAAAAAATTATCCTGGGCGTGGTAGGGCTGACGGTCCTTTTATGGGTGGGACCCAGTCTGCTCAAAGGGCCATTCCCTCTTTTCCATAAGACCATCAGCAGTTATACCACAGCTATGCCGCCACTTTTAGGCTGTAGTATTTTGTTTCTGACGAGAGTAAATGGAGAACAGATCTTAAAATTTAAGGAAGTAACCCAGAAAGGGATTTTGTGGGGAAGTATTTTCATGACGGGCGCTGCCACGTATCTGGGTTCCTGCATGACCCATCCGCAGGTGGGCATCAGCAAGTGGCTGACAGCAACGCTGGCACCGCTGACCACCAGTCTTCCTGTTACTGGCATGATTTTCTTCTTCATGCTCTGGGCGCTTTTGGAAACCAACTTTTCTTCCAACATCGTTACCACAACCGTGGTCAGTGCCGTGGCGCTTTCTGTGCTTACCACGCTGCCTGCCGGTACGGTTAACGTCGGCGTCGTGGTGAGCATGGTGGGCTTTGCGGCGGCCATTTGCAGCATGACACCGGCCGGGCAGAGCACGATTAATACGGTTGCTATCGGATCTGGCTGGACAACGGCGAAAACCATGTTTATCTGGGGCGGGTACATGGCACTGATGGCCTTACTGGTGCTGACGTTTGTTACTTACCCGTTTGCTTCCTTGTTTATTTAGCAGGTGAGAGTATGCTTAAAAGAAATTTTTCCTTTGATGTTGTCGTTGCTGGCGGAGGGACGGCCGGCGTAGCTGCGGCATTGGGGGCTGCTATGGCAGGTAACCGTGTGGCAGTATTGGAACGGGATCCGTATTTGGGCGGCATTGCTACCCATTCCGGTGTAGGGGCGTTCTGCGGGTTTTATACCTGTGGAAGTAATCCCGTAAAGGTGGTTTCCGGTGCCGGGGATCTTGTGCTGGAAGAACTAAAGGCATTAAATCCCCATGCGGCGGAAATCATTATCTCCGCATCAGGAAATAAAAATATTAATTTTCATCCGGAGTACTTAAAATGTGCTCTGGATACGCTCCTAGAGCGCTACCATGTTACACCGTTATTGCATACCACGATTACGGCGGTACGAACGGTCGAAAAGCGTATGACGGCGCTTATTTGCCACGATGATGAAGGAGAATTCACCGTTACGGCAGATGCTTTTGTAGACGCTACAGGCGATGCAGCACTCTCTTTTATGGCCGATATTCCTGTGCAGATTGGGGATGCACAGGGCGCGGTGCAGACAGCGACACTGCCGTTCCGCCTGTGTAATGTGGATCCGCATCGCACTTATACCCCTGCTGCAGTAGAGCAGGCGGTGCAAAAAGGAAAAGCAGCAGGGATTCCCAATATGACCCGAGAAAAGGGATTTATTCTTCAACGCAAAGATTCCACTATGGTAACCGTCCTGCTTCCTACGGCAGAAGTTAAAGATTTGTCAGCTACCTCCTTAACGGTGCAGGAAATTAATACCCGCAGGCAGACGCTTGCCTATACGGAGGCATTTCGCCGGTACCTACCGGGCATGGAACATTGTGAATTGGCTATGATCGGCCCTACGCTGGGCTTTCGGGAAAGCCGCCGCATGATTGGCCGCGCATCCCTTTGTGCCGCAGATGTATTGGAACGGAGAAAATCTCCTGCTGGCGTGGCCCGGGGCGGATGGAAACCGGAAATTCACCGGAGCGTGAACCAGATGGCCACCTATTTGGACGTGAAAGAGAAAAGTTATTTTGAGGTAAATTGTAAAATGAAACTGAACAGCAAAAATTAAAATGACCCATAGCAGGT
>CAJMHI010000023.1 GCA_905213155.1 uncultured Acidaminococcus sp.
CAGAATCTAAAGAAAGGAAAATGGTGATTTTGCTTCTGTAATTATCATACAAGTGGAAACGATGAATAAACAACTAAGAAAAAAGACAATGGCCCTTTTACTGGCCTTTAGCCTTTCTGCCAGCTTTTTGAGCAGCGGGTGCGGCCTTGCCAGCAATAAAACAGAAACGGGGAAAGCAGCGGCAAAGCCTACCACTACCCAGGAGCAGAAACTCAGCGACGCCGAAGCCAAAATGAGCTCCGCCCGCAATACACCCATCGTCCAGGCCGCTAAAAAAGTAGGCCCTGCAGTAGTGGGTATTGCCAATAAAGCCCTGGTGCGGAATTATTTTAATGGCACCCAGCAGCTGGTGGAGCAAGGTTCTGGCAGTGGCGTGATCTATGATAAAAGCGGGCTTATTGCTACCAATAACCACGTGGTGGCCGGTGCCCAGGAAATTGTAGTAAGCCTGCCCAGCGGCAAAACCTATACCGGTAAAGTCCTGGGGACGGACGCCACCACCGATCTGGCAGTGGTTAAAATTGACGCCACGGAAGAACTGCCTGTAGCAGAATTCGGCGACTCCGATTCTATCATGGTGGGGGAACCTGCCATTGCTATCGGTAACCCATTGGGCATGGAATTTCGGGGCAGTGTCACCGCCGGCGTGATCAGCGCCTTAAACCGTACGTTGGATATGGGCGAGCGGACCTTTAAGCTGATCCAGACAGATGCGGCCATTAACCCCGGCAATTCCGGCGGGGCTCTGGTGAACGCAGACGGGCAGGTCATCGGCATTAACAGCGCTAAAATTGCCGCCAGCGGCGTGGAAGGCATCGGTTTTGCCATTCCCATTAACGAAGCCAAGCCCATTTTGAAAGAACTGGCAGAACACGGCAAGATTGCTCGTCCGTATTTGGGCGCCAGCCTGATTGATCCGGATCTGGCCAATCGCTTTGGGTTCGGTCTGGACCTGAGAGGAGGGCTGTTTGTCGCCAAATTGTTTCAAGACGGTCCTGCATATCGTGGCGGTATTCGTCCAAACGATATTATCGTTAAGTTCAATGGCACTAAAGTCTCTACTGTTGCTGCTCTCCGGGATGCCTTGAACCAGTGCAAAGTCGGTCAGGAAGTGACCGTCACCATTCTCCGGGGTGACACGGAAGTGGATTGTCATGTAACGTTGGCAGAAATCCCCCAGAGCAACGGATGATTACCATCACCCTTGCCTGCGTAGGGAAATTAAAAGAAGACTACCTGAAAGGAGCGGGAAAAGAGTTTACCAAGCGTCTGGGTGCCTATTGCCACCTGGACATCCGCTCCATCCAGGAAGAACCTATGCCGGAGGATCCGTCTCCGGCGCTGGAAGCGCAGATCCTGGACAAAGAAACCCAACGGCTGTTAAAGCTCATCCCAGAGCGCAGCACCGTGATCCTGCTGGACCTTAAGGGCAGGGAGATTTCCTCCCCGGAGCTGGCGGACAAATTGCAGGATTATATGGTCTCCGGCGTCAGCCATCTTACCTTTGTGATTGGGGGACCCTTTGGGTATACGGATGCCCTTAGGCAACGGGCGGATTTTCGCTGGAAGTTTTCGCCGCTGACATTTACCCACCAGATGATCCGGATCCTGCTACTGGAGCAGATCTACCGGGCCTTTAAAATTATGCGGAAAGAAAAATACCATCATTAAATAGAGAGGAGAGCGCCATGAGCGAATATATGATCAGCCCGGTGTACCCGTCGGACAAACGGACCCAGGCTCAGGTGGATGCTCTGCTGGCCCAGGAAGGGATCCGTCGGGATGCCAATCTGGATTACACCTGCGTCATGCTGGATTCCGACTACCAGGTGATTGCCACAGGCAGCTGTTTTGGCAATACGTTGCGGTGTATGGCCGTGGATCATAGGCATCAGGGCGAAGGGCTCATGAACGAAATGCTCTCCCACCTGGAGCAGGTGCAGTACGAACGGGGCCATCTTCACCTGTTCCTCTATACCAAAACCACCAGCGCCAAATTTTTTGGTGATATGGGCTTTTACGAAATCGCCCGCATTCCGGATCAGGTGGTTTTTATGGAAAACCGCAAGGACGGTTTTTCCCGCTATTTGGATAAACTGGTAGCAACGCAACAGGCAGGTAGCCAGGTGGGGGCCGTGGTGATGAATGCCAACCCCTTTACCCTGGGGCATCGCTACCTGGTGGAGCAGGCCGCTGCCCACAATGCGGTGCTGCACCTATTTATGGTCAGTGAGGACAAGAGCCTTTTTCCCTATGCGGTGCGGGAAAAGTTGATCCGACTAGGAACGGCAGATTTAAGAAATATCGTGTACCACGACAGCGGGCCCTATATCATTAGTTCTGCCACGTTCCCCAGCTATTTTCAAAAAAGCGGGGAGGACGTGATATTAAGCCACGCCAATTTGGATCTCACGATTTTCGTGCAGATTGCCCGCAAGCTGGGGATTACCGACCGCTACGTAGGGGAAGAACCCACCAGCCTTGTGACAGGGCTGTATAATCAGGTGATGGCGCAGAAACTTCCGGAAGCAGGTATCGCCTGCCACATCGTGCCCCGCCTGCAAAAGGACGGGCAGGTAGTCAGCGCCTCTACCGTGCGGTGTGCCATCAAAGAAAACAATTGGGATCTGGTGCGCCAGCAGGTGCCGGACTCCACTTGGAAATTTCTACGCAGCGAGGCGGCAGCGCCCATCCTGAAAGCGATTCAAAAAGAGCAGGATGTTGTCCATTATTAAGCTATTGCTTTTTATGACTGTATTTGTTATCATTACAAATAGCAAACTGAATATAACTCATCCAGAGTGGGGGAGGGAATGGCCCAATGAACCCACAGCAACCATGGCAACTCGCCAACGGTGCTAATTCCTGCAAGACGTTCGTTTTTGTAAGATGGGAGTTTGATAAGATGCTCTCATTTTTTGAGAGTATTTTTTTTGGAACAAGGAGGCAACATGAGAAAATTATTTACATCCGAATCCGTCACTGAAGGACATCCTGACAAAATGGCGGACCAGATTTCCGATGCAGTCCTGGATGCGATTTTAGCCCAGGATCCGCAGGCACGGGTGGCCTGTGAGACGTTAGTAACCACCGGGCAGATTCATATTGTGGGGGAAATTTCTACTACCTGTTACGTGGATCTATCCAAGATTGCCCGGCAGACGGTAAAAGATATCGGCTATGACCGGGCCAAATACGGCTTTGACGGGGATACCTGCGGCGTCCTGGTTTCTATTGACGAGCAGTCCCCGGATATTGCCCAGGGCGTTGATGAATCCGACGAGGCAAAGCTTGGCTTGCATGATGATGAAGACAGCATCGGCGCCGGCGATCAGGGGATGATGTTTGGCTATGCCACCGACGAGACACCGGAATTTATGCCGCTGCCCATTGCCCTTGCCCACAAATTAAGCCGCCGCCTGGCACAGGTGCGCAAGGAAGGCATTTTGTCCTATCTCCGTCCCGATGGTAAGACACAGGTCACCGTGGAATACGAGGGGGATACGCCTGTCCGGGTGAATACTATCGTGGTGTCCACCCAGCATAGCGACCAAGTGTCCATGCAGCAGCTGCGCAAGGACGTACTGGAAAAAGTGATTCGTCCCGTGGTGCCGGCAGAACTTTTGGATGAAAAAACTATTTACCACATTAATCCCACCGGGCGCTTTGTTATTGGCGGCCCTCAGGGCGATTCCGGCCTCACCGGGCGCAAGATTATTGTGGATACCTACGGCGGTATGGCCCGGCATGGGGGCGGCGCCTTCTCCGGCAAAGATCCTACCAAAGTGGACCGCAGTGCCGCCTATGCCGCCCGCTATGTGGCGAAAAACGTGGTAGCAGCCGGCCTGGCCCGCAAATGTGAAATCCAGCTGGCCTATGCCATCGGCGTGGCCCATCCGGTTTCCATTAGCGTGAATACCTTTGGTACAGCGGCCATCCCGGAAGAAAAGATCGTGGAACTCATCGAAAAGAACTTCTCCCTCACCCCGGCGGGTATCATCAAGAGCCTGGATCTGCGGCGGCCTATCTACAAACAAACGGCGGCCTACGGGCATTTTGGCCGGACGGATATTGACTTGCCTTGGGAACACCTGGATAAGGTGGACGTGTTAAAAAAGGCACTGTTGTAAAATGGATTACGCAAAAGTGGCGGTGAATCTTACCGCCAAAAACCTGTTCCGGGAGTTCACGTACCGGGTGCCCCCAGCCCTTCAATTTTTGCAGCAGGGCTGGCGGGTGGTGGTACCTTTTGGCAAAAAAATGCTGGAAGGCTTTATCGTGGAAGAAGACAAGAACCCCGACCTGTCTATGGAGATTCGCCCCATTCATCAGGCCCTGGGGGATGCCCCCTGGTTTGACCGGGAAATGCTCAGCACCGCCTATTGGCTGAGTCAGTATTATATGTGCACCTTGGCAGAAGCCCTGCGGCTTTTCATCCCGGGGAAAAAGAGCATTGCCGTTAAATCCGGGGACATCCAATACAAACTCAAAGAGAAGATGGAACGCACCTTTGTGATCACCTCTTCAGGGAAGGCGGCCTATGCGGCGCAGCAGGTCCGGGGAAAGAGCCAGCTCACGGGGCTGGCTCTTTTATTGTCAGGTAGCGTGCTTTCTGCGGCAGACCTGGCCCAAAAAGGCGTGACATCTTCCGTACTCCGGGCTCTTAAGGCCAAAGGCTGGCTCGAAGAGAAAAGCCGCCGGGTGCTGCGGGATAGCTACCAGCATTACACGGTGCCCAAAGAAACCATGGATCTGACACCGGAGCAAAAAGTCGCTGTCATCCAGGTGGATACCGCGCGCAAACGCGGTGAATACCGCACGTTTCTCCTCCATGGCATCACCGGCAGCGGCAAGACAGAGGTGTATCTCCGCCTTGCGGCCCAGGCGCTTTCCGATGGGCAGCAGGTGATGGTGCTGGTGCCAGAAATCGGTCTTACCGGGCAGATCGTAAAACGTTTCAAGGCCTGGTTCGGCGACAGCGTGGCCGTGGCCCACAGCAAACTTTCCGCCAGCGAGCGCAGCGATGTGTGGGAAAAAATGCGTAGCGGCAGGGCTCAGGTCTTAATCGGTGTCCGTTCCGCCGTCTTCTGTCCGTTTCAAAACCTGGGCCTCATTGTCATCGACGAAGAGCATGAGACCACCTACAAGCAGGAAGAGCGTCCCAGTTACCACGCCCGCCTGGTGGCCCAGTACCGGGCCCATTATCGTAAGATTCCTGTGGTGCTAGGCAGCGCCACACCGGATTTGGAGTCCTACTATTTGGCCCGCAGCGGCACCTATACCCTTTTGCCCTTGACCCATCGGGCCAAAGCGGGTAGCCACCTGCCGGAAGTGGCCATTGCAGATATGCGGGCAGAGCTACAGCAGGGCAATCGGGACGTTTTGTCTGCGGCTCTTAAAAACCAGTTGGAAGAGACCCTTAGTGCTGGAGAGCAGGCCATTATTCTCTTAAACCGCCGGGGTTTTTCCACCTTTGTGCTGTGCAGGGACTGCGGGGAATCCCTGCTTTGTCCTCACTGCGCCGTGAGCCTGGTATACCATGCCAAAAAGCAGCTCATGGAGTGCCACTACTGCGGTTATACGGCGCCCGTGCCTACGGTGTGCCCTCACTGCGGCAGCAAGCGGATCCGCTTTTTTGGCACCGGAACGGAAAAGGCAGAGCAGGAGATCGCCGCACTGTCGGACCAGATCAAAATTCTCCGCATGGACCAGGATTCTACCCGGGAAAAGTTTGCCCAAGATAAGATCTTAAAAGGATTTGCTTCCGGGCGCTACAATGTGCTCCTGGGAACCCAGATGGTAGCCAAGGGCCACGACATCCCTAATGTGACACTGGTAGGTGTCCTCAGTGCCGATTCACTGCTCAATTTGCCGGATTACCGCAGCGGGGAGCGGTGCTTTGCACTTTTGACACAGGCCGCCGGACGAGCCGGGCGGGGGGATAAACCGGGCAAAGTGGTGCTCCAGGCCTACGATGCGGATAGTCCCATCCTTGCCATGGCGGCCCGGCAGGATTACGCCGGGTTTGCCCGGATGGAACTGCGAAACCGGAAAGAGCTTCACTATCCACCCTTTACCCGTTTGCTAAAAGTCACCGTGCAGCATAAAAAACAGGAAGAGGGCCTTGCCATCGCCCAAAAGCTGGTGAACGCCCTGGAAGCCTGGCAGTTAGAAACCGAGCAGGAGCTGAAAATTTTGGGCCCCTTTCCTGCCATCATTGCCAAGGTAAAGGAACTGTACAGAATCCATGTCATTCTAAAAAGCTCCCACATGAAGGCCGTCAAAGACTTTTTGAGGACAAGCGAATTTCGGGGGATGAAAAATGTGTCCTTTGACGTGGATCCCATCAGCGTTATGTAACTCCTGTCCTACATCCACGTACATTCTATAAGTTGTGTCCAATGTTCACAGAAATCAATAAAAAACACAATATATAGTTGCTAAAAGTGGTGAAGTAGTGTAGAATAAAGAAGTAATTCTACTAAACAATAAGAGCTACAAATTACTAGGATCTTGGAGAGGAGCAGGACATGCAGGTTATGCAGGTTATCAAACGGGACGGCTCTACGGTCGCTTTTGACCGGAGCAAAATCGTCATCGCCATCAAAAAAGCCAACAAAGCTGTGGGAGACAGCCAGCGTCTTCCGGTACGGGATATTGAAGAAATCGCTTCCTTTGTGGAAAATAAAAACAAAAAACACCTGTTGGTGGAAGAAATCCAGGACATGGTAGAAAAACAGATCATGATCCGGGGTAAATATGAGCTGGCCAAAGCCTATATCATTTACCGCTATACCCGGGCCATGGTCCGCAAGGCCAACACCACGGACGAATCCATCCTCAGCCTGATCAGCAATAAAAATAAAGATGTGATGGAGGAAAACTCCAACAAAAACGCCGTGATGGTGTCCACCCAGCGCGACCTAATCGCCGGGGAAGTCTCCCGGGATCTGACCCGCCGCGTCATCCTGCCGGAAAAGCTCTCCCGGGCTCATGATGACGGCGTACTCCATTTCCATGATGCGGATTACTTCATACAGCCCATGTTCAACTGCTGCCTGGTGAATATCGGCGACATGCTGGATAACGGCACCGTGATGCACGGCAAACTCATTGAAAGCCCCAAGAGCTTCCAGGTAGCCTGCACCGTCATGACCCAGATCATTTCCTCCGTGGCCAGCGCCCAGTATGGCGGCCAGTCCGTGGATATTTCTCATTTGGGCAAATACCTGCGCCGCAGCCGGGAAAAATTCCGCCGCCGGATCATAGAAGCTACCCATGGCACCTTATCCGAGGAAGCCCTGGAAGAAGTGCTAAATGACCGGATGAAGGACGAACTCGCCAGTGGGGTGCAGACAATCCAGTATCAGATCAATACCTTAATGACTACCAATGGACAGTCTCCTTTTGTGACGCTGTTCCTCCATCTGGATCCTTCCGATCCCTACATTGAAGAGAACGCCCAGATTATCGAAGAAATCCTGCGGCAGCGCCTGGAAGGCATTAAAAACGAAGTGGGCGTTTACGTAACACCCGCTTTCCCCAAGCTGGTATACGTGCTGGATGAGGACAACTGCCTCAAAGGCGGCAAATACGACTACCTGACCAAGCTGGCGGTGCGCTGCTCCATTAAGCGTATGTATCCGGACTATATCTCCGCCAAAAAGATGCGGGAAATCTACCAGGGCAACGTGTTCTCCCCCATGGGCTGCCGCAGTTTCCTTTCTCCCTGGAAGGACGAAAACGGTAACTACAAGTTTGAGGGGCGCTTCAACCAGGGCGTTGTCTCCATCAACCTGCCCCAGATCGGTATTTTGGCTAAAGGAGACGAGGACAAATTCTGGAGCATGCTGGATGAGCGGTTGCAGCTGTGCTACGAAGCTCTCATGGTGCGCCACAA
This sequence comes from uncultured Acidaminococcus sp., assembly GCA_905213155.1. Lineage (GTDB taxonomy): Bacteria > Bacillota > Negativicutes > Acidaminococcales > Acidaminococcaceae > Acidaminococcus. The sequence goes on from CAJMHI010000023.1 coordinate 7,901, forward strand.
TTCCCTAAAGGGTATCAAGAGCGATGTAAGCCCCATCCATTGGCAAAATGGCGCCATCGCCCGGCTGAAAAAGGGCGAGACCATTGATAAGCTCCTGGAAGGCGGCTATTCCACACTGAGCCTGGGGTACATCGGCCTCTACGAATGTACCAAGGCCATGAAAGGCGTCAGCCAGACCACTTCCGAAGGCGAAGAATTTGCCATGCGGGTCATGCGCCGGCTGCGCAAAGCCTGCGACGACTGGAAAGCCGAGACCGGCCTGGGCTTTGCCCTGTACGGCACGCCGGCAGAATCCCTGTGCTACCGCTTTGCCCGTATTGACAAAGAAAAATTCGGAGACATCAAGGACATTACAGACAAAGGCTACTATACCAACTCCTACCATGTGGATGTGCGGGAACCCATTGACGCTTTCAGCAAATTCAAATTCGAAAGCCAGTTCCAGCCCATTTCCTCCGGCGGCTGCATCAGCTACGTGGAAATCCCCAACATGAAGAAGAACCCCACCGCCGTGGAAGACGTGGTCCGTTTCATCTACGACAACATCCAGTATGCGGAGTTTAACACCAAATCCGACTACTGCCAGGAATGCGGCTACGACGGGGAAATCATTATTAACGACAACCTGGAATGGGAATGCCCCCAGTGCCATAACAAAGACCAGTCCAAAATGAACGTCACCCGCAGGACCTGCGGCTATTTGGGCGAAAACTTCTGGAACGTGGGCAAGACCAAGGAAATCAAGTCCCGTGTCCTTCATCTCTAAGGGGGCGGCAGCGTGAATTTTGCCGTTATCAAAAAAACGGACGTGGCTAACGGACCTGGCGTGCGGGTATCCCTGTACGTCAGCGGTTGCACCCACCATTGCAAAAACTGTTTTAACCAGGAGACCTGGGATTTTGCCTTTGGCAAGCCATTTACCGATGTCCAGGAAAAAGAGATCTTGGAAGCCCTTTCTCCCTCCTATATCCGGGGCTTTTCGCTACTGGGGGGAGAACCCTTTGAACCCGTCAACCAAAAGGTGCTGGTGCATCTCCTGAAAAAAATCCGGGAAACCTATCCCCACAAGACCATCTGGTGCTACAGTGGCTATCTCTATGACGAAGATATGGTGGCAGGGCGCTTGGGAGATCCCGCCATCACACGGGAAATGCTAAGCTACATTGACATATTGGTGGACGGGGAATTTGTGGATGCCCTGAAAAATCTCAATCTCCGTTTTAAGGGCAGCGAGAACCAGAGAATCATTAATGTGCCCCGTTCTTTGCAGGATGGCTCCATCGTCCTGTGGGAAGGGGAAGAATAACGATAGATAAAGGGCTGCTGCAAGGGTAGAGAACCTATCCTTGCAGTAGCCCTTTTCAATTAACTAAGAAAGACCGGTATGCCAGGGATTTTGTGATTGCGCCCAGCATACCAGTTTTTGTATGTTTGCTATTGCGAGTATGGATTTGTCAGATTATCTTATAGATGGAACAGACCCAGCATTAAGCCGCCCAGGAGAGAGAACCAGGACAATACCCACAGCCGCGGGGTACAGAACTTTAACAGTTCTTTGATGGAGATTCCTGCCAAGCCGCAAGCCAGGAAGGTGGTCGCAGCATGCGGGGTTACCATAACGCCGTAGTTCTTGCCAATCAGCATGGCCATAGCCATATTGTGGGGATCTACACCAAATTGTTCGCCCACTTTGATGGCCAGCGGCATCAGTCCGAAGAAGTAGGAGTCGGTGCCCAGCATCATGCCGATCGGTACGGCGAAGAATCCAAATACATCCTGCAGATGGGGACCTAGTGCCGTAGGAACAATGTTAATCAGCATGGTGGCCATGGCTTTCATCATGCCGGATTTATCCAGTACACCCAGGAACACCCCGGAGGCCAGCAGAATCATAGGCATGGTCAGTGCGGTAGCAGCGTGCATTTTGATAGCACGGGCCTGGTCTTTGGCGGAATGGAAGTTTACCACCAGGGCTACAGCCAAACCAAACATGAAAGCGCCGTACAGAGGAATTTTGGTAAAGCACAGCAAGCCGATGACAAACAGGGTCAGGATTCCGTTGAACCAAATCATCTTTGGCCGTTTCATAAATTCTACATCGTCGCTGGACAAGGTATCGTCCTGGGATTCTTCATCCTCGTCGCTGCTTAAGCGGGCTGCATCCCCAGTGGGATTTAACCCGGCACCACGGCGTTTTTCCATTAGTCCCATGTAGCCGGCGAAAATCATCAGGATCACCAGGCCAACGCCCTGCAAAGGAATGAGCTGCTGCCACAGTGCGTTAACATCGGCATTCAGCACTACGCCGGTACGGGCAACAGGGCCGCCCCAGGGCAATAGGTTCATAATACTCATAGCGGCACCGATAATGCAGACCAGCACTACCGGACGCATGTGCAGCTTTTTGTAAATCGGCAGCATCGCCGGAATGGTAATCAAAAGGGTGGAAGCCAGTGCTCCATCCAAGTGGGAAATAACAGCGATGCAGGCGGTGGCAATTGTTACCATCATAATGTTGGTGCCGGCTTTTTTTACCAGCCAGTTCACCATGGGATCAAACAGTCCCATATCCCCCATCATGGAGAAGTAAACGATGGAGAAGATAAATAATACTGCAGTAGACCAGGTCTTAGCAACACCCGCTGTTACGAACTTGAAAATCTGGCTGGGACCAAAGCCGCAAATCAGGGCCGCCACAACCGGAACCAGAACGAACAGAGGCACCGGATTGGATTTGCCACGGATCAAGGCAGCTACGATGAGAATAACCATCGCGAAACCAACAATGCCCAATAACATGATTTTTCCTCCTTTAATCTTTTTAATTTTTTTCTTCCGAGAAATCTGTTTCGGAATCTGAAATAAAAGTGCATTCACCTTTACCTAGATACTATCATAGTCAATTGTGAAAAACTAATATAAGTTCTGAAATAAAACACATAAGAAAATACTTATAAACACGCAATAACGCAAGTAGCCATGCGGGTTTGCGGCATTGCTGACAATTGTTTTAAATGTACATAAAAAGAGATAATTTAAGGAAAATTTAAAAAGCCGGATATTTTTTTGTCCGGAAAAATAAAAGAAAAAAGGGACCGGCGAAAAGCCCGGCCCCTGAAAAAACGATCGTTTAAAATTCTGCTTTCTTGACTTGCCGCACTACGTCCATGATGGACCCGTCACGGGCTTCAATAATGCCTACAATCCGGTCGGAGAACTGTACAGGATCGGGCTGTCCTACGATTTTATAGGCCATATCCCGCAACTCTTCAATGGTGCAAAGGGGTAGATCTGTATCTTTTGCGGCGTCCAGCAGGTCCTGGCGCCGGGGGTTGATGGCGATCCCATATTCTGTGACCACTACATCCACCGTTTCACCCGGCGTGGTAACTGTGGTGCATTCGGTGCAGATAGCAGGAATCCGGCCTTGGAGCAGGGGCGCAATGACAATGGTACATTTGGCGCCGGCCGCAGTATCCGGGTGACCGCCCTGGGCTCCGGTAATCACACCGTCAGAGCCAACCACAACGTTAACATTGAAATGGGTATCCACTTCTAATGCACCGAGAATCACATAGTCCAGTTTATTTACATAGGCGCCTTTGTTGAAAGGATCCGCATATTGGGACGTAGTGATTTCATAATGATTCGGGTTGGTTTTAATGTCCTCAATGGCAGCCATATCGAAATCCTGGGTATCGGCAATCTTGTCGATCAGGCCTTCGTGCTGCAGTTCGCAGATGGCCTGGGCAATGCCGCCCATTGCAAGGCCCATGTGGATATTGTCTTTCCGCAGATGTTCTGCCAGGTATTTGGTGGAGGCAATAGAGGCACCGCCTACCCCGGTCTGGTAGATAAAGCCTTCCTTGTACCAGGGCGTATGTACCATAAAGTCAGCCGTATATTTGGCCATGAGTAGTTTTCTCTGGTCCGTGGTGGGTTTGGCAGCCCCAGTGGCAATTTTGGTGGGATCGCCGATGGCGTCCACCTTAACCACATAGTCCACGTTGGTCATATCAATAGAGGCCGGCACATTGGGGAAAGAAACCAGCGTATCGGTGACTACAACCACTTTATCCGCATATTGGGCGTCAACGGCAGCATACCCCAGCACGCCGCAATCACTGCCGGACTGGCTGCCAATGGCGCGGCAGTTGCCCATATCATCGCTGGTAGGAGCGCCGATAAAGGAAATGTCGATATGGGTTTCGCCAGTTTCAATGGCGCGGACACGGCCGCCGTGGCTTCTCATAATGGCCAGGCCTTTTAATTTGCCGTTAGAGATGGCTTCGCCGATTTTGCCCCGGACACCGGAAGCCTGGATGTTGGTGATGGTTCCATCTTCAATCATGGGAACAATGGGATTTTGGGCCTTTCCCAAAGAGGTGGCACAAATGGTCAAATCTTTAATACCCATCTTATGGACGGCTTCCATGACCATATTCACCACATAGTCCCCTTCCCGGAAATGGTGGTGAAAGCCCAGGGTCATACCATCTTTGATGCCGCATTTTTCCAGAGCTTCTTCAATGGAACCCAGGACTTTGCTGTAATGGGGGTCCACTACAGGGGCCACGGTATGGGTTGCTGCTTTATAGGCAGCCAGGTGATGCACATAACTGCCTTTGAACACGTCTTTTCCTGTGAGTTTCAGGATTTCTTCGGGAATTTCTCTGCCTACTGCGTTTCTCATCTTATAAATCCCCCTTATAGATACCGGCGGCCTTGGCCATGGCAATGGTCCGTTTGGCTCCATCGTAGAAAGCAATATCCAGCATCTTGCCGTTTAATTGGAATACGCCGATCCCCATTGCTTTTTTTGTGTCAATTTCCCGTACCACAGCTTCTGCCCAGCGGATTTGTTTTTCAGACGGGGTGAAAATCTCATGGCAGACAGGAATCTGACGGGGATTGATAATGGATTTGCCGTCAAAACCCATTTGTTTAATGGTTTCCACGTCCTTGCGGAAGCCTTCCATGTCGTCCAAATCGGTGTACACCGTGTCAAAGCACATCCGTCCGGTGGCACGGGCGGCAATCACGATCTGCTGCCGGGCGCCCATAAGTTCTACGCCGGATTTGGAGATGCTGGTTTGCAGATCCCGGGTGTAGTCCCCGCCGGATAAAGCAACACCAAACAGCCGGTCAGAAGCCTGACAGATTTCTACCACGTTTAATAATCCTTTGGTGGATTCAATGGCGGCCATAATCAAGGTGCTGCCGATGGGACGGTGGAATTCTTTTTCCGCAGCTAAAATAGCCGTTTCCAGCGTGTGAACATCTTTGGCTGATTCGGTTTTAGCCAGGCGAATGGTATCGCAGCCGCCGGCTACGCAGACCCGCACATCCTCTTTCCAGTGGGGGGTTTCCAATCCATTGATCCGGACCACTCTTTCACAGCCGTGATAATCGATTTCCTTCAGGGCATGGAATAGGGAATAGCGTGCGGCGTCTTTTTGGTTTTCTGCCACAGCATCTTCCAGGTCCAGCATGATGGAATCCGGTTTATACACATACGGATCCTTGATCAGGCTGGGTTTCTGTGCGTTTAAGAACATCATAGATCTTCTCAGACGTTTGAAGTTGGGGTTGGTATTAATGATCTCGCTCATATTATAGGACCTCCCAGGGGTTTGGCGTATCCGGATCTTCGTTGAGGGAACGGTATACCGCGCCTTCCACACGTGCTTTTAACGTGCAGTCCAGGGCACCTTTGTCCACAACGGAAACCTTGGCGTTTTTGACGTCCAGTTTCTTCAGGGTTTCCAGGACTACGGCCTTAATCTGGCGCCCATACTGATGAATTACGCTGCTGTCAATGGTGAGCTCAATGCCGCCGGTTGCGGGTTCCACGGTAATCTGGGCATCGGAGGACTCCAGTGTGCCCGCCATGGCTGCCTTCTTCAATTCCATGTACAATCACTCCTTTACGAAAATACGCACAATAGGGTTGGTTTGTTTATATCATTACATAGTAATAGTATCACGGGAAAAAATGGAAATCGAATATAAATAATGATATAATCTTCATAAGACATTTCTTATTTAAACGCGGAAAAGCCCTGCGGATGCGGGGATCCGCATTTTTGCAAATTGTTTCAAATAACACGAAAATAAGATTTCTTTAGTCGTAGGGCGGACGCAGTCCCTGGAGGGGTTATGAATCTAAAGCATGCGCAATACATTATGGAAATTATTAAAGAGGGCAGTATCACCAATGCCAGCAAGACCATGCACGTGTCACAGCCGGCACTGTCCCAGACCATCAAGGCGGTGGAAAAATACCTGGGAGCACCGATCTTTTTGCGCAATACCAATCCCATTGTGCTCACAGAAGCGGGGAAAAAATATATTGCTGCTGTGAAACAGGTGATTACCATCAGCAGCAACTTGCTCCACGAGGTGGCCGATATCCAGTACGAAGGCTATGGCAGCCTGAAACTGGGCATCCCTGTACAGCGAGCAATGCAGATGCTGCCCAAGGTGATGCCGGTGTTTCATAAGCACTATCCACACATTAAGTTGGAAATTTCTGAGGCGGGCAGCAATATTACCGAAAATGAAGTATTAAATGGGGGCGTGGATCTGGCGGTCCTTACCACGGTGCCTACAAACGATGAACTGGCCTACGAACTGGTGGAAACAGAAGACGTAATGCTGGTAGCCAATAAGAAAACCCAGCTGGCGCAGCGCATCCCGGATGCCACGCCGATTTACATTACAGAAGCCAAGAACGAGGAATTTATTTCCATCCTGGAAGGGCACAATGTGCGGCGGGTGCAGGATACACTCTTTAGCGTCTATGAAGTAAAGCCCACCATTGCCCTGGAAACCAGTTCTATTGAAGTGGGAAAACGTATGGTGTCCAGTATGAAAGCGGTGTTTATCTGTCCGGATGTGTATCTGGATCCCTATTTTCTCTCACAGCACCAGTGCGTCGTGTATCCTTTATTGGGGATTGCTAATAAACGCTACTGCTATGTGTGCTGCCGAAAAGACGCCTATCTGAGCCCCTATGCCAGGGCGTTAATTGAACTGATTCGTACCATGGGCAGAAGCAGGAAGGAATGAACTCTGTGATGAAAAAAGAACCTCGTATCCATCTGCCTGGAGAGGCGGTGGAAGTGGCAGATATGCTGCAGGCCCGGGACGGACGGGCGGCTGCCCAGAAAAAACTTTTGGCAAAGTATGGGCAGCCCCTTTTGTGTTTTACCATGAATATCCCAGGCCCTGTAAAAACTTCCCTTTTGATCCGCCTGGGCTTTCTGGAAGGCGTGCGCAGACTGGAAACGGCCTTTTTAAAAGCAAAAATCCCTGTTTTGTACAAAAAACGGATAGCATATAAAACAGGCTATGAAGAATATTATGTGCTGCAGGGAGATGCCCGGGAGATTAAGAAAAACGCAGCGGAGATTGAAAACCAGGACCGTGTGGGGCGGCTCTTTGATATGGACGTGCTGGACATAGACGGAAGAAAGCTGTCCCGCACCGAGCTGGGTCTGCCCGGCCGCCTTTGCCTTGTGTGCGATGAACCGGCGCAAGCCTGTGCCCGGAGCCGGAAGCATGCGGTGCCCGTACTGGTGCGCAAAATTCACCGAACGCTGTGGGAAATGCTGCAAGGCTGGACGGAAAAAGCACTCTTGTCTGGCCTTTTGGGAGAAGTCTATGCCACACCCAAACCGGGCCTGGTGGATCGGAATAATCCTGGCGCCCACAAGGATATGGATGTAGAAACTTTCGAAAAAAGTACGCAAGCCATTTTGCCCTATTTGCTGCAAATGGGAGAAAAAGGCTGGGACTGGACTGGTACGGGGACGGAACTATTTACAGCCCTGCGGCCTTTGGGGGCGGCGGCAGAAAAAGCGATGTTTCTTGCTACGAATAATGTAAATACCCATAAAGGCATTATTTTTTCTCTGGGGCTTGTGACCAGCTTCGGTTTGTGGCAGTTGGCCCAAACTGGAAATTTTGACAGTGAACGCATATTGCGTTGCATTGGGCAAAGCGTAAGCCCGGTGCTGGAAAAAGATTTTGCGAAAATTGATCCCTTTCATCCCCATACCCACGGGGAAATCCTGTATATCAGGCAAGGTATCCGGGGCATCCGGGGAGAGGCGATGGACGGATTTCCGGCCGTGCAGATGATTGCCCTGCCCATGCTAAGAAAATTGCAGCAAGAGGGCTGGGACAAGGAAAAAGCCTATGTCCAGACTTTGTTACGTTTACTGTCCCAGGTGGAAGACAGCAATATTATCAGTAGGAGCAATCTCATAACGCTGCAGTGGGCCCAAAAAGAAACCCGGAACGTTCTTGAAAAGGGCGGCGCCGCCACAGCAGAAGGCCTTGCAGCGGTGTGGCAGCTCAATGAAAAGTTCGTGGAGAAAAATATCAGTCCGGGAGGCTGTGCGGACCTCTTGATTTTGTCCATATACCTGCTTACAATGGAAGATAGTCTGAAAGAAAAGAAGGGATAAGCATGCACTCAACACTGCGGCGGACATGGGCAGAAGTAGATCTGGATGCCCTTGCCGGCAATTATTATACGATCCGGAAACATATCGGGCCCAAAGTGAAATTTTTGGGCGTTGTGAAGGCCGATGCCTATGGCCATGGCGCCGTGCAAGTCAGTGCCAAGCTCCAACAATTGGGTGCTGATTATCTGGCGGTCAGCTCCATTGATGAAGCCATGGAACTGCGGGTAGGCGGCATTACTATGCCTATTTTGATCTTGGGGCATACGCCCCGGGAGCAGGTGGACCGGCTTATCTGTTTTAATATCACACAGGCCGTGACCTGCGAAGCCAAAGCCCTGGAATACAGTGAAGAAGCCGTTAAATACGGGGGTAATTTAAAAGTCCATATCAAAGTGGACACCGGGATGAGCCGGCTGGGATATATCTGCGAGGGCCCGTATTTTGAGCATGGGGTGGAAGGAATCGTTCATGCCATGAGCCTTCCGGGGCTTGTGACAGAAGGCATTTTTACCCACTTTGCGGTCGCCGATGAGCCGGGGGAAGACGCCCTGGCCTATACCCGGCACCAATTTCAATTGTTTGAAAGAGTGTGCGATGCGGTGGAAGAGCGCACCGGCAAGAAAATAAAACTGCGGCACTGTGCCAATACCGGTGCTACCACGCTTTATCCAGAAATGTTTATGGATATGGTACGGCCCGGGCTTTTGCTGTACGGGTACGGGCCCCACGCCAAAATGCTGGGGCTGAAACCGGTGATGAGCCTGAAAACTACGGTAAGCACCATCAAAATTTATCCTAAGGGTACCAAGGTCAGCTACGGCGGTATTTATACCTGCGACAAAACCACCCGGATGGGCGTAGTGCCTATCGGGTATGCTGATGGCCTTGTACGCAATCTATCCAATCGCTGTTCCTTCATCACAAAGGACGGCGCGGCTCCCCAACGGGGCCGCATCTGCATGGATATGAGCATGGTGGACCTGACGGATTGCCCTCATGTGGATGTGGGGGATGAGCTGGAGGTTTTTGGACCCCGGCAGCCTATTGAAACACTGGCAGAACTGGCCGGGACCATTCCTTATGAGATCACCTGCGGCGTCAGCAAACGGGTTCCCCGGCTCTACGTGAAAAACGGAGAAGTGATCTACAAGGAACTGCTGCTCAGATTGTAGATAAAAACGAAAAACGCATCCTTTTTGAAAACCGATAGAAAAGAAAGGAATCTGTATGCAGACAAGAGTCATCAAAGCCTACGGCAATACCAAAATGAATTTAGTGGTAAACGGCACCGCCACCGTGGTATTCTGGTTTGTCATTCTCGGGGTGATTGTGCAGAAACTGACCATGGGCGCCAAGGCCAACTGGACGGATCTGGGCATTGCTGTACTGATCCTGCTATGGGTCAGCCGCCTTGTGGGGAAGGATTTTAAAAACCGGAAGGTCAAAATTGAAATTACCGGAAGAGAATTTACCGTGCACAATTTTAAAGGGGAAGACCACCGGTTTTCCCTGGAGCAGCTGAAAAAGGTTACCGTAGACCGGGGGATGGTCTGGAAACGGTATAAATTTATCCGCTGCCCGAAGGTAACACTGTGGGGAGAAAACGCCCCCTATCTGAAAGGGCTCAATATGGAGCAGGAATCCTACCATTGGTTTAAGGACTATCTCCTGCGGCACCATGTGGCACTGGAAACTCCTTTTACGAAGTAAAGAACAGCGCCTATCGCATTAAAAAAACGTGTTTTTCTGCGCAGACTCCGGAAAATGTGGTAACATGGAATTCAAAATTGTGGAAATGGGAAATCTGTACTATAATAACTCTGTATGAGTAGTGAAGCATTGCATCAGAAGCGCCGGGAATGTTCCCGTCTCCTTAGGCGGAATTTCCGCAGAAAGGCAGTTTGTGAAAACGTATTTACTCGCGTTAAGCATTTCCCTGGTTCTTAGCTGGGTGCTTACCCCCTTTGTCAAAAAACTGGCATTTCAGGTGGGCGCCGTGGACCGGCCCAATGCACGCAAAGTTCATCATAAAATTATGCCCAGAATGGGCGGCCTTGCCATTGTCATTGGTTTTATGACAGCGTCCCTGCTGTGTATGGACCTGACAAGAGATGTGGCCGGTATTCTTTTGGGCGGTGTGGTGATTGCCACGGTAGGCATCCTGGACGATATGCTGCAATTGCCTGCCAAAGTAAAACTCTTGGGGCAGATTGTGGCGGCACTGGTCCCTGTCTTTTTCGGGGTACGGATTGAATGGCTGAATAACCCTTGGGGCGGGTATTTTTATCTGGATATGCTCACCATTCCGTTTACGGTGTTTTGGATTGTCAGCCTGACCAACGTGGTGAACCTGATTGACGGGCTAGATGGCCTGGCGGCCGGCGTGTCTGCCATCGCCTCTGTGACGGTGATTATGGTGGCGCTACAGCAGGGGCTTTATCCGGTGGCGGTTTTGACCGCAGCCCTGGCCGGCGGCATTATTGGGTTTATCCGGTATAATTTTAATCCGGCTACAATTTTTATGGGAGATACGGGCAGTTTGTTTTTAGGCTACATGCTGGCCTGCATTTCTATTTTTGGGGCTGTGAAAAGCGCTACCACCATTGCCCTTTTGGTACCGGCCATTGCGTTGGGGCTGCCTATTATGGATACGGCCTTTGCCATTGTCCGGCGGTACAAAAATGGCCGGCCTATTTTCAGCCCGGACAAAGGACATATCCATCACAGACTTTTGGCCATGGGGTTTTCCCAGCGCCAGGCGGTGATTTTTATGTATTTAATCAGTGCGGGGCTGTGCCTGGCCGCCGTCCTTTTGACGGAGGTGGAAGGCGTTTACGCCATTGCACTGTTAGTAGTCCTTTTGGCCGTAATCTTTATCGGGGCAAAAAAAATCGGTATCTTGCAAGACAGAACATGAATTGAGGCGAAGCGAAATGAAAAAATTAAAAGTCATGACCATTTTCGGTACTCGCCCGGAAGCCATTAAAATGTGCCCGGTGGTGCTGGAGCTTGCTAAGTACCCGGAGTATATTGAACCTATCGTGGCGGTAACCGCCCAGCATCGGGAAATGCTGGATCAGGTGCTGCAGCTTTTTAAAGTCAAACCGGATTACGATCTGAACATCATGACAGCCGGACAGACCTTATATGATGTGACCTGCCGTGCGTTGATGGGATTAAAAGACGTTTTGGAAGATGCCCAGCCGGATCTGGTATTAGTGCACGGCGATACCACGACCACCTTTGTTGGAACGCTGGCTGCCTACTATAAACAGATCCCGGTGGGACACGTGGAAGCGGGACTGCGTACCGGCAACAAATATTCTCCTTTCCCGGAGGAAATGAACCGCAAGCTAACAGCGGCCATGGCGGATTATCATTTTGCGCCTACCCGGAATGCGGCGAATAATCTGTTAAAAGAAAATATCCCGGAAGGGAACATCTACGTGACCGGCAATACGGTGATTGATGCCCTGCAGGCTACGGTCAAAGAAAAATTTGATTTTAAAAATCCTAAACTGGAGGCGGCCATCCAAAGCGATCATAAGCTGATTCTGATGACCACTCATAGACGGGAAAACCTGGGTATGCCCATGCGGCATGTGTACCAGGCACTGAAAGAAGTGCTGAAAGACAATCCTGATGCAGAAGCCATCTTCCCCATGCATAAGAATCCTAAAGTCCGGGAAGTGGCGGAACAGGTGCTGGGGAAAATGCCCCGGGTACATCTTTTGGAACCTATGGATTACGAGCCCTTTGTCAACTTGATGGACCGGGTGGATATTGTGCTTACCGATTCCGGCGGCATTCAGGAAGAAGCGCCGGCCCTGGGTAAACCCGTACTGGTTTTGCGCAACACGACAGAGCGCCCGGAAGCTGTTACCGCAGGTACCGTTAAACTTATCGGCACCGGCAAGGAAGATGTGTACGCTGCCACCAGCCGCCTATTGCGGGATTCTAAATATTACCAGCAGATGGCAGAAGCGGTAAACCCCTATGGGGATGGAAAGGCGGCCCAGCGCATTGTTACCTATTTGCTCCATACCCACGGGTATCCGGTAGAAATCATGAAAGAATTCCATGGCGGCGTCGTCAAATAATCCACTGCAAAGAAAAATTTTGCGTATGGTGCGGCAGGAAGCCGTAGGGACAGGGCTTTTGGCGCTGCTTGCCGTGCTCATCATCCCGCAGCACTTGCCTGCAGCCCTTTTAGGGATTTTGGCAGGCTGGGGGGACATTGCCCTGGTGCTGTGGGGCATTTGGCAGGGAATGCAGAAAGAAGCGCCCCGGGCGGCAGCCCATATGCACCGGCTGATGTTTGTCCGGATCCTTTTTCTTCTGGGTCTTACGGTGGTCACCCTCCGAAACCACTGGAATACGGTACTGCTTTTTGCAGGATTTTTGTTGTATCACGTTTTTTTCTTCCTCCAGTTGGTGCGGCAGCCACTGGACGGGAAAAAATAGTATTTTAGTATTTACAAAGGAAGTGATGGGAATATGGGAATTGCGGAAGCAGCTGGCTCGCAAGTCATTGAATATGGGACTACAGAGATCCTGCCAGGCGTAGCAGTGAATATGCAGACACTGCGGATGTCCTGGCTTACCATGCTGATCGTAGCGGTGGTTGTCATCGCTGCCACACGAAGAGTGCAGCGGATTCCCTTTGGAATCCAAAACCTGGTGGAAATGGTGGTGGAATGGCTGGAAAAACTGATGGACGCCAATCTGGGCGTGGAAGGCCGGCGCATGGTAGCTCCCTTTATTATCACCCTGTTCCTGTATATTTTTGTTGGCAACGAACTAGGGCTGATGCCTTCTATTGTGACACATCTGTCCTCTCCCACCAATGACATTAACGTGGCGCTGGGACTTTCTGTCACAGTGGCGATAGCGGCCTATATTATCGGCATCATCCAGCAGGGGGTAAAGTACTTTAAACATCTGGTGTCTCCCTTTGCGCTCATGCTGCCCCTAAACATCATTGAAGAATTGTCCAAACCGCTCACGATGGCACTGCGTCTTTTTGGCAACATCCTGGCAGGGGAAATTCTCCTCACAGTGCTATACAAACTGATCCCTTGGGTGGTGCCCAACCTGTGGGTGGGGTTCAGTCTGATCATCGGGTTTCTCCAGGCATTTATTTTTACCATGCTGACGGTGATTACCCTGGCTCCGATTTTTAAACAGGTTCATCATAAGGAAAATACGTAAAGAGTTAGAAAGGATGAATGAACATGGTTGACAGCAATACTTTGATTATCGTCGCTTCTATTTTGGGCGCAGCCCTGATCGGCGTAGGCGCTTCTTTAGGCGCTACCAAAGGGGACTCCGCCGTAGCTTCCAAGGCGTTGGAATGCATGGCACGGCAGCCGGAACAGGCAGGCAGTTTTCAGGTGAATATGCTGATCGGTATCGGTCTGGTAGAATCCATTCCTATTATCGCTTCTGTTATTGCCATTGTGCTGATTTTTGCCAACCCGTTTGTGAAATAAGCCGGGTTGTGGCATAACAGGAAAGGAAGTGGGATACCGTGGTAAGCATTAATTATACGCTGCTGGCGCAGATCGTAAACTTTATCATCCTGCTGTTGGTCTTGGCAAAATTTGCTTACAAACCATTGCTCAAGGCAATGGACGACCGGCGGGCTGCCATTGTAAAAAATCTGGATGCAGCGGACCACGCCCGTAAAGATGCGGAAGATTTGAAAGCGCAGTATGCGCAGAAAATTAAAGATGCGAAAAAAGAAGCCAACGATATCGTGGCCAGGGCCAACACCATGGCCCAGCAGCTAAAGGATGATGCCCAGGCCCAGGCCCAGAAAGACCGGGAAGAACTGCTGGCCACCGGGCGGCAAACCGTGGAAATGGAACGCAAGAAAGCGCTTTTGGAAGTGCGGGAACAGATCATTTCCCTTTCTACGGAAATCGCCAGCCGGGTGTTGGAGCAAAAGCTCAATACGGCTGAGGACCAGGCGATGGTGGAACAGATCACGAATCAAACGCTGGCTGATAAGAAATTCAATTGAGTTCGTGTAGCTCCGGAAAGGAACTGTGGAGGCAGACAACGGATGAATGCTGAAGAAAATAAAGCCCTGTGGAAGCAGATCCTGGACCGTTTGACACTGACAAAGGACGATCTGGCGCTTTTTAAAGGCCAGGATGTTCTCTCCCTTACGGTAACAACGGCGCGTCCTTTGACGGAAGAAGACGTACCGCTTTTGGAACAACTTCTGAAGGAAAAAATGACGGTCCCTGTGCGGATCGATAAACAACTGGTGGACTCCAAAATGGTGGGGGGCGTACTGATCCGCTGGGGCGACCATATCTTTGATGCGACCATGAAACGGCAGCTGGAAAAGATGGATGCCATCATGCGGCAGCTGCGAGTCACCGACCAAGAGCTGGATCATACGGAAAATGTAGCCGAAGCTCTGACAAAAAGTGTCCACGATTTCCAAAGCGGCGTGGATCTGGAAGAAATCGGCATCGTAGAAAAAGTCGGAGATGGGATTTGTACCAGCAGCGGCTTAGGCGGTGTCATGGCCGGGGAACTGGTGGCCCTGCCAGGCGGTGTGTATGGCATGGTGCAGAATCTGCAGGAACATGAAACCGGTATTGTGCTTTTAGGCGGTGCTTCTTCCATTAAGGAAGGGGACATTGTCCGGCGCACCGGAGAAATTATGGAAATCCCGGTGGGGGATGCTATGCTGGGTCGGATTATTAATCCGCTGGGGCAGCCTTTGGACGGCAAAGGAGAAATTAAAACAGACGCTTTTCATGCCATAGAATCTCCCGCGCCTGGAATTGCGTCCCGACAGCCGGTGGATGTGCCGCTGGAAACGGGTCTTACGGCTGTGGACTCGCTGGTCCCTATTGGCCGCGGTCAGCGGGAACTGATTATCGGCGACCGTGGTACCGGGAAAACGGCCATTGCCATTGATGCCATCCTGAACCAAAAGGGCAAGGATGTGATTTGTATTTACGTAGCCATCGGGCAAAAGGCTTCTTCTGTGGCCCGTCTGGCCCGTACGTTCCAGGAATTTGGGGCGGACAAATACACGCTGATTGTAGCAGCAACCGCTGCGGATACGGCGCCCATGCAGTACTTGGCACCGTACGCCGGGGCAGCGGTAGGAGAATATTTTATGGATCAGCAGAAAGATGTGCTGATCGTTTACGATGATTTAAGCAAGCATGCAGTGGCGTATCGTGCCATGAGCCTTTTGCTGCGGCGTCCGCCTGGACGGGAAGCGTACCCCGGCGACGTGTTTTATCTGCACTCCCGGCTTTTGGAACGTTCGTGCCGGAGAAATCCACGGCATGGCGGCGGCAGCATGACGGCCCTGCCAATTATTGAAACCCAGGCCGGAGACGTGTCCGGGTATATTCCGACAAACGTGATTTCCATTACAGACGGCCAGATTTATCTGGAAACAGATTTATTTAATTCCGGCGTGCGTCCTGCTATTAACTCGGGGCTGTCTGTGTCCCGTGTAGGGGGCGCCGCCCAGACCAAAGCCATGAAGAGTGTGGCAGGTACGCTGCGGCTATCTTTGGCGCAGTATCGGGAACTGGCAGCCTTTGCCCAGTTTGGTTCCGATCTGGATAAAACTACCCAGGAAGAATTAAACCGGGGTGCCCGGGTGACAGAAATGCTGAAGCAGCCCCAATACCATCCGCTTTCTATGGCGCAGCAGGTGATCAGCCTGTATGCGGTGACCCAGGGATACCTGGATGAATTCCCAGTGAATGATGTGACCCGGTATCAACAGGAACTGCTGAACTATCTGGGTAGCCATCATACCATTTTGCTCACTACCCTAGACAAGGAAAAGAAAGTCACTGATGAAGTCAAGGAGCAAATGGATGAAGCGTTAAATGATTTTAATGGATTGTTTGCGCCCACACCGGAAAGCAGCAGCAGTCTGTAAGAGGGTGACAGAGTATGGCTAATACCAGTGGCATCAGAGCCCACATGAAAACCGTGGGCAGCATCAGCAAAATTACCGGGGCCATGCAGATGGTGGCTTCCGCACGGATGCATCAGGCGCAGCAGCGCGCCAATGCCAGCCTGCCCTATGCAGAAAAACTCCGTGACCTTTTGTCCGAAGCCATCAGCGATCCTTCCGCCATGTCTCATTTGGATTTGGCAAAAAATCCCCTGCTGGAAAAACGGCCTGTGTATCGGACGGCCTATGTGATCATGGGCTCTGATAAAGGCCTTGCCGGGCCTTATAACAGCAACGTGATAAAATACGCAGAAGTAGAGCTGAAAGATAAGCCGGACTCCATCATTCTGGCAGTAGGAAAACAGATCGCCCTGGGACTTAATCACTGGGGGCATCATGTGCAAAAATCCTGGACCGGCTTTTCGGAAAAGCCCTCTTTTGAAGCCGCCGAAGAGATCGCCGATTATGTGGAAAACCTGTTTACCCATAAGGAAGTGGACGAGGTAGATATGGTATACACCTATTTTAAATCGGCCATGGTCCAGCTTCCTAAGAATTTACGCCTGTTGCCCGTAGAGGCGGCGGCCGGCAGCCGGGAAAAGGAGCAGAGCCTGGAAGTGTGGGATAAAGATGACGTGACGGATTTCCACACTTTGGGATTTGTCCCGGAACCGGGTGATATGTTGCCGTTTCTGGCGAAATATTATTTGGAAAGCCAGATTTTTTCCGGACTTATCCAAAGTTCCGCCTGCGAACTGGCATCCCGGATGGCAGCCATGAGCACAGCAACGGACAACGCGGAGAATTTGCTGAGCAAATTGAAGATTCATTACCAGAAAGTCAGACAGGCCAGCATCACCACGGAAATTAATGAAATTGTGAGTGGTGCGGAAGCCTTGAAATAAGGGGGCACCATTGTGTCTGAAGAAGAAAAACAACAAATCGACCAGGTGGTGGCCAAATTAACTGCCAAAAAAAGAGGCCATGTGGGCCACATCGTGCAGGTCACTGGCCCGGTGGTGGATATCCGCTTCCCGGATAAACAGTTGCCCGCCATTTTTAACGCTATCACCATTGACGCACAGGCGGCAAAACATGTGCACGTGCACCTGACCACGGAAGTGGTGCAGCATATCGGCGATGATATGGTGCGTACGGTGGCTATGAGCAGCACGGACGGACTGACACGGAATATGGAAGCCTACGACACAGGAAAACCCATTACGGTCCCTGTGGGCAAAGGCTGCCTGGGCCGCGTGTTCAATGTGCTGGGCGAGACGGTGGATGACGATCCTACTCCGGTGGAAGCAGCCGATTACTGGCCCATTCATCGCAGCGCACCGCCGCTTGCAGAACAGTCCACGGATACAAAGGTCATGGAAACCGGTATCAAAGTCGTAGATTTGATTGCACCCTATTCCCTGGGCGGCAAGATCGGGCTCTTTGGCGGTGCCGGTGTGGGCAAAACGGTGCTGATTATGGAGCTCATCCATAACGTAGCTACGAACCACGGCGGCTATTCCGTATTTTCCGGCGTAGGGGAACGGACGAGAGAAGGCAATGACCTGTGGGGCGAAATGAAACAATCCGGCGTGCTGGATAAAACAGCACTGGTGTACGGACAGATGAATGAACCGCCCGGAGCCCGTATGCGGGTTGGCCTGACGGGGCTCACCATGGCAGAATATTTCCGTGACGTGGGCGGGCAGGATGTATTGCTCTTTATTGATAATATTTTCCGTTTCATTCAGGCGGGCAGTGAAGTATCTGCCCTTTTAGGGCGTATGCCCTCTGCTGTAGGGTACCAGCCCACACTGGCCAATGAACTGGGGGCACTGGAAGAACGTATCACTTCCACCCGTACCGGGTCTATTACTTCGGTACAGGCTGTGTATGTGCCGGCCGACGACTTGACAGACCCAGCGCCGGCGGCAACGTTCTCCCATTTGGACGCTACCACCGTACTATCCCGTGAAATTGTGGAACTGGGAATTTATCCTGCCGTGGATCCACTGGCTTCCACCAGCCGTATTTTGGATCCGTTGGTGATTGGCCGGGAGCACTATGAAGTGGCCCGGGGCGTGCAGAAAATCTTGCAGCGGTACAAAGAATTGCAGGACATCATCGCCATTTTGGGTATGGAAGAACTGAACGAAGAAGACCGGATCACTGTATCCCGTGCCCGTAAAGTGCAGCGGTTTTTGTCCCAGCCCTTCCACGTGGCAGAACAGTTTACCGGACAAGCCGGGAAATATGTGCCGTTATCCGATACCATCCGGGGCTTTAAAGAAATCCTGGAAGGCAAGCATGATGACCTGCCGGAAAGCGCCTTCTTTATGGTGGGCGGCATTGAAGAAGCCGTTGCCAAGGGTAAACAACTGAAAGGCGAGTAATATGGCCAAGCTAATGAAGCTGGAAGTCCTTACACCGGAAAAAGTTCTGGTGAAAAGAGAGGATATTTCCTATGTGCTGTTGAATACCATTGATGGAGGAATTGGGATTTTGGCCAACCATGGTCCCATGATAGCGGCCTTAGGCGAAGGCACATTGAAACTCCAGGATAGCAGCAATCGGGTGATCCTGGTGTATGTTGAGGGGGGCTTTGCCGAGGTCAAGGATAACAAGGTTGTGATTTTGACACCCAGAGCGCAAGAAGCAGAGAATATCGACGTAGCAAAGAATGAGCAGATTCGGGACGAAGCCAAAGAACGTTTGGACCACCCCGATGCGCTGACCGATATTCCCCATACGGAAAAAATCTTACGGCGGGCCGAGGCTCGGTTAAAGACGGCTTCCCTGGTGGGAAAAGTACAGCCTTATTCCATGAACCAGTGAAGAATGCGGTAAACGGGTCAGTGGAGAGGGGGAACTGCCTTGGATTTTATCAGCAAAATGGCGGCCAGTAAGATGGGGCAGCTGCGCTCTGAGATTGTGGAGCTGACGGAGCGGCTGAAAGAAACAAGCAATGAGGAAACGTCCCGCAAATTGCGGAAGACCCTCCAGGAAAAGCAGGTGTATTACAATATCCTGGCAGATCGCTTGCGGATGCACACAAGAAAATTTTAAAAAACGAGCAGAGGAAACGTTATGGATCGTTTCTTCTGCTCGTTTTTCTTTGGCAGTTTTTACTGAAAGTATGTAGTTACTTTCCTGTGTAAGCCTGCTCTACTCCCGTGGAAAAGTCCTGCTGGGAAAGCCAGGCTTTTTCTTCCTCCGTCTCCGGGATATCCATCCGTTCAATCTTAAAGATAACGGGACGGGTACCATCATTGCAGCAGGCAATCATGATACGGTCATCATTGGTCCAGCTGTGCATGATGGCACCGCCTTGGAGCGCTGTATAGATGTAGCGGCTGATAGCATCCCAGGCTTCTGCACAAAATGGCATTGTGGGGCCTCCGGCTGTGGTAGCTGGATCACCATTTGCTTTGACAAGGGTATTGAGCCCTGCATGCCAAAAATCATCTTTGCCCGCGTTGCGGTCAAAAATATATTCATCCCCTGGGTGATAGCAGGGGCAGGGGCCGGATTTTGGATCAGCCAGGTATTGTTCCTGTAGCTCTGTAAAACAGTTGGTAGCAAGCACTGTGACTTTGCATCTGTAGCGCATGAGCAATCGCCTCCTTACTATTGTTTGGTCCAAGAAGAAGATTCTGCCGACTATTCTGCCGATGATGTATCGTTGGACCATCTGCCACAGTATTAAGGCCGGGGTATAATTGACCCAGAGGGCCGAAAAATTTGGACTTGACTCCTTGTTCTGTAATAGAATGTAAAATATCAACTATATTATTAAAAAAAAGTTGTAGGGATAAATAAAAGATTATAAGGAGAGCTGGTAAAGAACTTTCCCTCAACCTATGGCCTTATTTTACTTTCCAATATCCATAGCGCTTTCCACCAACACGTTCTACCTTGCCCGTCTTCTGTAATTCCTCCATCTTTCTTTGCAACGTGCGATAGGGAATATGCAGCATCTTTGACAGCTTTGTCTGCGTAAAGGAAGAGTCTTTCTTTAATGCGCAAAGAATCTGTTCTTCTAAAACGCCGGCCAATGTTCCATTAGTTTGGCGTATTGGCGTATTGGGACTTTCTGGTTTCCCCACCACTGTCGTTTCCCTGAGGGTATCCAGAATAATCTCCAGCATGAATTCAATAAATGGGCTGCTGTCTGATGCTTTGTCTGCTTTTCCCAGTGCTCCATAATAGTCCTGCTGCCTGCTGCGGATCAGCTCCTCCATAGGCAGCCAATAGAAAATCTCATTCCATTTGCCTAAAAGCAGGCTGTGCCACATCCGGCCCATGCGTCCGTTCCCATCTGCAAACGGATGAATGAATTCAAATTCATAATGGAAAATGGCACTGCGGATTAACGGATGTATTTCTGCGGACTGGTACCAGCTAAATAAATTCTTGATTTCTTCAGGTACAAGGCTTGCCGGAGGTGCCATATGCACGACCACATCCCCATCAAATACGCCGACACCGCCGGAGCGGAACTTTCCATTTTCCAGAATCAGCCCTGCCATCATCACCTCGTGAGCTTTCAGGAGATCTTTCACAGAATATGGATCAAGCTGTAGCATCAGTTCATACGTGGCATAGGCATTTTTTACCTCG
>CAJMHI010000024.1 GCA_905213155.1 uncultured Acidaminococcus sp.
CAGAATCTAAAGAAAGGAAAATGGTGATTTTGCTTCTGTAATTATCATACAAGCCTGTTATGAAATTTGATTATCTACGGTATCGGTATCCCACTAGACGCAGTGTGATTTTTGGGCAAAGAGGGATGGTCTGTACCTCTCAGCCGCTAGCGGCGCAAGCAGGGCTGGATATTTTAAAGCAGGGCGGCAATGCGGCCGATGCGATTATCGCTACCGCCGCCTGCATGACGGTGTTGGAGCCCACCAGCAACGGACTGGGCAGCGATGCCTTCGCCCTGTATTGGAATGAAAAAGAAAAAAAGCTGTATGGTCTAAACGGAAGCGGCTACGCCCCCAGCGGCCTGACACTGGATGGCATGCAACAAAAGAGCTACGCCCAAATGCCGGAAAGGGGCTGGGAATCTGTGGATGTGCCTGGCGCCCCCTCAGCCTGGTCCGAACTGCACAAAAAGTTTGGCAAACTTCCCTTTGCTACTCTGCTGCAGCCTGCTATTTCCTATGCAAAAAAAGGTTTTCCAGTGCACCCCATTGTGGGCCTTTTATGGGAACGAGCCGTGGATGTCTTTGCTCCTTATAAGGATAAGCCGGAATTTCAGCCATTTTTTGCTACGTTTTTTAAAGAGGGCGTTCCTGCAATCGGTTCTCTGATGCGCCTGCCGGATCACGCCAGAACGCTGCGGGAGCTGGCGGAGACACACTGCGAAAGTTTTTACCAGGGCGATATTGCTGACGCCATAGTTAAATTTTCCAAGGAAACTGGCGGTTACCTCTCCAAAGAAGACTTAGCCAACTACCGGGCAGAATGGGTATCTCCCATCCATACCACGTATCACGGCTATGAGGTGTGTGAAATCCCGCCTAACGGGCATGGGATTGTGGTTTTAATGACGCTGAATATTTTAAAGCAGCTGGCACTGCAACATCCTCAGCACGACGCAGCAGAGACCATTCACAAGCAGATTGAGGCCATGAAACAGGCCTTTATTGACGGGCAGACCTATATCGGCGATCCTCGCTCCATGCAGATGAGCGTGGACTATCTGCTCAGCGATGCCTATGCTGCCAAACGGGCGGCAGAAATCACGGATGCGGCCTTGGAACCCCGGCCAGTAGATCCCTATTGCGGCGGCACGGTGTATTTATGTGCTACCGATCAGGAAGGGAATATGGTTTCCTACATCCAAAGCAATTATAAAGAGTTTGGTAGCGGGATTGTGATTCCAGGCTATGGAATTGCCTTAAATGACAGAGCCTGCGAGTTCAAGCTGGATCCTAACTCCGCCAACTGCCTGGCCCCGGGGAAAAAGCCGTACCACACCATCATCCCCGGCTTTTTGCTAAAGGACGGAGAGGCCGTAGGTCCCTTTGGTGTCATGGGAGCCTACATGCAGCCACAGGGCCATGTGCAGGTGCTCATGAATATGCTTGATTTTGGCATGAATCCACAGGAAGCGCTGGATGCGCCAAGATGGCAGTGGCTGAATAGGAAAAAGGTCGTATTGGAAGCCGGCTTTGGAGAAGAGATTGTGAAGGCTTTGCAGCAAAAGGGCCACGACTGCCATAGCACCGAGGATTTTACCAGTTTTGGGCGTGGCCAGATCATCCTCCGCAAAAAGGACGGTGTCTTTGTAGGCGCCACCGAATCCCGCACGGACGGATGCGTAGCAGCCTGGTAAGCCGCAAAAAACTTAAAAAGAAAACAGGGCGGAACCAAACGGTTCCGTCCTGTTTTCAGGTAAGGAATGGATTATTGTTTGATGTTATAAAATACGGACAGTCCGTTGTACTGTGCCGCCGCGCCCAGATCTTCTTCAATCCGCAGTAGCTGGTTGTACTTAGCCACTCGGTCCGTCCGGCACGGCGCACCGGATTTAATCTGACCGGCATTGGTGCCCACCACCACATCGGCAATGGTGGTATCTTCCGTTTCACCGCTTCTGTGGGACACAATGGCGGTATAGCCAGCGCGTTTGGCCATTTCAATGGCATCCAGTGTTTCAGTCAGGGTTCCGATCTGGTTCAGCTTGATCAGGATGGCATTGGCTACGCCCTTATCAATACCTTTTTTCAGCCGTTCCACGTTGGTAACAAACAGGTCATCTCCCACGATCTGAATCTTTTTACCTAGGGCATCGGTAAGGAGCTTCCAACCGTCCCAATCGTCTTCGGCCAGCCCGTCTTCAATGGAAATAATCGGATATTTTTCCACCAGGGAAGCGTACCAATCCACCATTTCTTTGGCGGTTTTAACCACGCCTTCCCCTTTCAAGTTGTATTTCCCATCTTCATAGAATTCGCTGGCTGCAGAATCAATAGCCAGTTTCACGTCTTGCCCAGGTTTGTAACCGGCTTTTTCAATGGCCTCTACAATCACCTGCAGGGCTTCTTCATTGCTCTTCAGATTGGGAGCAAAGCCCCCTTCATCCCCTACGGCAGTCCCCAGGCCTTTGCCTTTTAATACGGCTTTCAGTGCCTGGTAAATTTCCGCATTGGTGCGCAGGGCTTCTGCAAAGCTGGAAGCGCCCACCGGCATAATCATAAATTCCTGAATATCCACGTTATTATCCGCATGGGCCCCGCCGTTAAGGATATTCATCATGGGAACGGGCAGCTCTTTGGCATTGACGCCGCCCAGATACTGGTACAGGGGAAGCCCCACTTCTTCGGCAGCCGCTTTGGCAACAGCCAGGGAAACGCCTAAAATCGCATTGGCACCCAAACGGCCTTTGTTGGGTGTACCATCCAGACGGATCATGGCGTTATCAATTTCCACCTGACGGGTAGGATCCAGCCCGATCAGGGTATCGGCAAGGGTGTCGTTTACATTGTCCACGGCTTTGCTGACACCTTTGCCGCCAAACCTGGACTTATCCCCGTCCCGCAGTTCTACAGCTTCATGCACGCCGGTAGAGGCACCGGAAGGCACCGCAGCCCGGCCTACAACACCGTCATCCAGCAGCACATCCACTTCAATGGTGGGATTGCCCCGGGAATCCAGAATTTCTCTTGCGCATACATTTTCAATGATTGCCATAGGTATCATCTCTCCTTATTATGCAAAAGCAAACTATGTCCTGTCATGGCCGCAGGTTTGGACAGTTCCAAAAGATCCAGCAAGGTGGGGGCAATATCGGAAAGCCCGCCATCTGCTACGGCAGTGCCTTCCTCCGCCCCCACTACCAGAATGGGAACGGGGTTGGTAGTATGAGCTGTCATAGGCGTATGGGTAACGGGATCTTCCATCTCTTCACAGTTGCCATGGTCGGCAATAATGACGGCAGCGCCACCCTGCTTTAAGATGGTATCCAATAGACCGCCCACACATTCATCCACCGCTTCTACGGCCTGAATCGCTGCCGTAAGACTCCCAGTATGCCCCACCATATCCGGATTGGCAAAATTCAAAATCACCAAATCATACAGAGATTTTTGCAGGGCCTCCTGCAATTTTTCCGTTACGAGATAGGCGCTCATTTCCGGCTGCAAATCATACGTAGCCACTTTGGGTGAAGGCACAAGAATCCGGTCTTCTCCTGGGAATACCGCTTCCCGCCCGCCATTAAAGAAAAATGTCACATGGGCATATTTTTCTGTTTCAGCGATGTGCAGCTGGTAGAGCCTGGCCTTGGACACACATTCGGCCAGTGTGTCATTTACATCTTCCGGAGGAAATGCCACCGCAGCGTGCATGCCGGCTTCGTATTCCGTCATGCTGACAAAGTGCACCGGATAGCTGGCAGGATTTCTGGCAAATCCGGTAAATTCCGGATCCGTAAAGACATGTGTCAGCTCCCGGGCCCGGTCCGGGCGAAAGTTAAAGAAAATCAGGGCATCGCCCGCTTCCACCTGACCATTTACGCCAGCCACCTTAAAGGGAACCACAAATTCATCTGTCTGACCGGCATCATAAGCACTCTGCAGCCCGGCACATGCCGAAACGGCTTCTGGCGCACTGCTCTTAGTCATAGCAGCATACATTTTTTCGATGCGTTCCCAGCGCTTATCCCGGTCCATAGCATAGTAGCGGCCGCCGACACTGGCAATTTTTCCCAGCTGCAACTCTTTGCAGACCGCTTCGGTTTGTTCCAGATAGGGCAGCGCACTTTTAGGCGGGGTATCCCGGCCATCCAGGAACAGGTGCAGATACACCTGGGGGACATGCAGCTTTTTAGCCATCCGCAATAGGCCAAACAAATGCTCTATATGGCTGTGTACGCCTCCATCGCTTAAAAGCCCCAACAGGTGCAGTTTCTTCCCGGTATCCCGGACATTTTCCATAGCCTGTACAAGTACCGGATTGCGTTCCAGTTCGCCGCTTTTTACGGCACGAGTGATCCGGGTCAGGCTCTGGTAAATAATTCTTCCAGAGCCAATGGTCATATGCCCGACCTCGGAATTACCCATCTGCCCATCCGGCAGTCCTACAGCCTCCCCACTGGCATTTAGCTGCCCATGGGGACAGCGGTTAAAATAGTAATCCAGATGCGGCGTTCTGGCACAATAGGCCGCGTTGGAAGGAGAGGGCGGGGCAATGCCCCACCCATCCAGGATCATCAGAACTACAGGTCTTTTTTTCATACCGGCCTCAGTTTAGAATGCCTTTGCCAGAGCGGAAAATTCCGTGCCGGACAAGCTGGCCCCGCCTACCAGGACGCCATCAATACCATCCGCATGGAAGCCATGGGCATTATCACTGGTGACGCTGCCGCCGTACAGGACACGCACCTTCCGGGCCGCTTCTTCCCCGAATTTATCCGCGATGGTTTTCCGGATCAGATCGGCGGCCGCTACCGCATCCCGTACTTCTGCACTGTTTCCGGTACCAATGGCCCAAATCGGTTCGTAGGCCACCACGAGGCGCGTAATCTGCTTATCGGTAAGCACATCCAATACAGGGTCCAGCTGGGATTTGATTTTATCCATGGTGGAGCCTTTTTTGTGTTCTTCTTCGTCTTCCCCTACGCAGAGTACCGGATCCATATCGTTGCGGAACACAGCCAGTACCTTTTTCACTACGACTTCATTGGTTTCGCCAAAGAATTTTCTCCGTTCGCTATGTCCCACAATAACATAACTGGAACCAATTTCCCGAATCATAGGACCGGACACCGCACCGGTATAAGCGCCTTCGTCTTCCCAGAAGATGTCCTGGGCACCATACTCAATGCCGTCCTCATCCACCATAGCCGCTACGCTTTCCAGTGCGGTAAACGGCGGGAACAGGAGGATTTCTTTCCGAGCCAGTACGTCTTCCGTACCATGAGCCACCTGATGGGCCAGTTCCGTGGCTTCTTCCACCGTCTTGTGGCACTTCCAGTTGCCGGCAATCAGGATGGTTCGCAAATCATCCAAAGCCGCCAGACCCGGCAGCACTTTACCTTCCAGGTATTCCAGGGAGGCGCCACCGCCAGTGGACACGTGGCTCATTTTATCAGCCAGACCAAATTGTTTCACAGCTGCTGCACTATCACCGCCGCCTACGATGGTAACCCCATGAGAGGCCGCCATGGCTTCTGCCACAGCCCGGGTCCCTTCTGCATAATTGGACATTTCAAAAACGCCCATAGGCCCGTTCCAAACCACCGTCTCCATCTTTTGCAGCGTATCTTCATAGAGTTTGGCTGTCTTGGGCCCGATGTCCAGTGCCATATAGTCCGGACGCAGGGCATCCAGATCTTCAGCTTCGTGAGGCGCATCGTTTTCAAATTTGGCCGCCATAATAAGGTCAATAGGGAGTAAAAATTGGGTATTCTGGGCAGCCGCTTCTGCAATAATATCTTTGGCAATTCCGATGCTTTCTTCTTCCACCAGGGATTTACCCAGGTTATACCCTTTGGCGGTCAGGAAGGTATTGGCCATGCCGCCGCCAATTAAGATCACATCGGTCTTTTTGATCAGACTGCGGATCACTGCAATTTTGTCCGCTACTTTAGCTCCGCCGATCACTGCTGCGAAAGGCCGCTTAGGACGATCCACTGCATTCCCCAGGTAGGCGATTTCCTTTTCCATCAGGTAGCCGGCTACACTGGGCAAAAAGTGGGTCACGCCTTCTACGGACGCATGGGCTCTGTGGGAAACTCCAAAGCCGTCGTTAACGAATACATCAGCCAGAGAAGCCAGTTCATGGGCAAAATGCAGGTCATCCTTTTCTTCTTCCGGATGGAACCGCAGGTTTTCCAGGAGCAATACGTCCCCATTGCGCAGGTTCTTCGCTGCTTCCTGGGCGTCTTTGCCCACACAGTCCGCACAGAACTGCACCGGGCGATGGAGTCGCTGGCTCAGGGCATCGGCCACGGGCCGCAGACTGTATTTGAGATTGACTTTCCCTTTAGGACGGCCCAAATGCGCCATCAGGATAACGGCAGCGCCCTGATCCAGCAGGTAGTGCAGCGTGGGCAGGGACGCATCAATCCGGATAAAATCGGTAATCTCGCCCTTGTCATTCATGGGAACGTTGTAATCCACACGGACCAGTACCCGTTTCCCCGTGACTTCTATATCTTCCAGCGTTTTTTTATCCATGAATTCGTCCCACCCTCTTACAAACCTTTTTTCGCAACGAATACGGCCAGTTCAACCAGACGGCAGGAATAGCCCCATTCGTTATCATACCAGGAAACCACCTTGCACATCCGCGGCCCTACCATCATGGTGGACAGGCCGTCCACGATGGAGCTCAGCGGGCAGCCGCTGTAATCCTTGGAAACCAGAGGCAGTTCGTTGTAGCCCAGAATGCCTTTCATGGTGGTTTCGGAAGCTTCTTTCATAGCCGCATTAATTTCGTCTTTGGTGGTGTCTTTTTTCAGGATGCAGACCAGGTCAGTCAGGGACACATCCGGAGTCGGAACACGAATGGCCATGCCTTTCAGCTTGCCTTCCAGCTGCGGCAGTACCAGCCCGATAGCTTTGGCAGCACCGGTAGTAGTAGGAATAATGCTGCAGGCACCTGCACGGGCACGGCGCAGATCTTTATGAGCCGCATCTAGGATCTTCTGGTCATTGGTATAGGAGTGCACCGTGGTCATCATGCCTTCTTCAATGCCGAAATTGTCTTCCAGTACTTTGGCAAAGGGAGCCAGGCAGTTGGTGGTGCAGGAAGCGTTGGAAATGATATTGTCCTTTTTCGGATCGTATTTATCTTCGTTAACACCCAGTACGATGGTAATGTCTTCCCCTTTGGCCGGAGCGGCAATCAGGACTTTCTTCGCTCCATTGTCCAGGTGCGGCTGTACCTGTTCCCGGCTCTTGAATTTACCGGTGGTTTCCAGCACCACATCCACGCCCAATTCTCCCCAGGGAATATCCTTTGGTTCCGTAAAGCGGGTGAATTTGACTCTCTTCGTACCAATGACCATAGTGTCGCCATCTACGGCCACATCTTGGTCAAAGGTGCCATGAATGGAATCGTATTTTAGCAGATGGGCATAGGTATCAATCCCAGACCGGGCGTTTACTGCAACGACTTCAATTTCCGGATTTTTCACCGCAATCCGCAGGGCACAGCGCCCAATACGACCAAACCCGTTGATACCAATCTTTACCATAATCCATTCCTCCTTATAATTTTCCTCCGGAGTCCAAAGGGGACTCCAGATCATGGATGATTTCCCGGGCTGCGGCTTCATCCGTTACCAGGATGTCCTGCTGCCCGCTGCGCAGTACGGCTAAAATTGCTTTTCCCTTGCTATGGCCTCCCCCTATGCCCATCACCGTATGGACGGACGCAAGATCATTGACCATAAGGCCCAAAGTATCCGTGCTGTGAACCACTTCTCCCTTGATATTAAAATATTGTCCCAGTGCCTCCCCCACTGCGCCATGCTGTTTCAGGTTTTCTGCGATTTCGCTGGCTACGCCCCGCTTGGCGGCCATCACGCTGGCCTGGCCAATGCCGTGAACCAGAATGTCCGCACTTTTAATGGTTTCCACCACCTGTTTGACCCGGTTGTCTTCTTCCAAAATCTTGCGGAGCACGGTTTCGCTCACGCTGTCCGGCACATATAGCTGCAAATACTTGCTTTTCAGCCGCCCGGCAAGGACCGTAGCCACCGTATTGGCCTGTAGCTCCATTTTATCCCCCAGCCCGCCACGGGCAGGGACAATCACCGCCAGGGGTTCGCTGCCATAGATATTTTCCGCCATGGCCGCCACTGTCGTTCCGCCGGTTACTGCAACCACATGGGCCTTGTGATCGGATAATAACCGCAGTAACAATCCTGCCGCCACTCGCCCGATTTCTCGCACCACTACGGGATCCTGGTCTGCATCCCCCGGAAGAACCATGGCCAGTTGCAAGTGGAGCTTATCCCGCAGGATTTGTTCCAGGCTGGATAACCGCTGCAATCGGCTCACGTATTCCCGCAGCTCCTCCAGCAGGGTCATCCCCTCCCCTGTCAGCTGCATTCCCGCCAGAGTAAAATCCAAAAGCCCGGCTTCTTTTAAGAAATCTACGTGCCCGCGCAGCGTGCGCTCACTGAGTTCCAGTTTTTTGGCCAGTGTCCGACGCCCAATGGGGGCATCATGGCTTACCTGCCGCAGGACTTTGTACCTCTCCGTCAGCATCTGCATCATTTCAGGAACCAGTTTTTTCTGTAAATTGATTACCCGGTCTACATTGATTGCTCCCACTTTCGTCCCCCATGGTACCAAATATGTCCCACATCGTTCGAAAAAATAAGTATCTTTCACAAATATTATACCATATTGGCAAAAAAGAAAAAGTGCTATTTTATTCCCTGCTGCTCCACAAAGGTTGCCAGTTTTGCATGGGGCCCAGCCAGGGGAAAGCTCTCCCACTGCTGTGGCGTAAAATACGCACAAATCCCCGGAAAGGGGCGTCCTCCCAGCATCCGGTAGGCTGTCATATGCCAGATCTGATGGGTAAAGACATGCTTATGGGACCAAAGAATTTCTCCTGCTTTGCCCAGCAGTTTGGCTTCCAGCTGGGCTTGGGCTTCTTCCAGACTTTTTCCGGAAAGAACCATGGGAAATTCCCACATAGAGGCCAGCATGCCCGTTTCCGGCCGGCGGTATAGCAAAAAGCTTTCCCCTTGTATCATAATCCCCACAGCAGCATAGAATTCTTTCTGCGGGGCTTTCTTTTTCCGCAGGGGCAGTACCTGTGTCAAATTTTCTCTAAAGGCCCGGCACTGGGTGCGGAGCGGGCACATGTCGCACCGGGGGGCTTTGGGAATGCAAATTTCCGCACCCAGATCCATCAATGCTTCATTAAAGGACCCGGGCCGCTCTGCAGGGATTATCTTTTCCGCCAACTCCGTAATTTTCTTTTTGCCTGTACTGCTCAGCACATCTTCCTTCACGGCGTACAAACGAGCCAGGACCCGTAGCAGATTGCCGTCAACCGCAGGGATTTTTTCTCCAAAAGCCAGGGAAGCAATCGCCCCGGCTGTATAGTCCCCAATGCCCGGCAGTTTTCGCAGCGCTACACTGTTACCAGGCAAAATGCCATCATATTCCAGAACTACTTTTTGGGCGGCACGGTGCAGATTTCGGGCCCGGCTGTAATAACCCAGCCCCTGCCAGGCCCGCAGCACATCCGCTTCCTGGGCCTGGGCCAAGGCAGTAATCGTGGGAAATTGTTCCATCCAGCGGGTAAAATAGGCTTTCACTGCTTCCGTTCGGGTCTGCTGAAGCATGATTTCCGACACCCACACCTGGTAGGGATTGCGGGGGTGGTCTTTTCGCCAGGGCAGTTCCCTGTGGTTTTCGTCAAACCAGGAAAGTAGCCGTGTTGGCCAGTTATTTTCTGGGATCAAGATGCACCTCCTGAAAGACCGAATGCAGGACATGCTCTCCGTCGGGAGCAAAGAAAATAGTTCCCCGCAGCTGCGCTCCGGCTAACAGCTTGGGTAGCCAGATTTTGTCCGCTTCCCACATGGCTTCATAGGGAAGATCAGCCAGGGAAAACCAGCGAGGTTCCATTTCCTCTGACACGGTGACAGTGCCAGACCACTTACGGGCAAAATATACCATACCGCCATGGGACCAATTGGCATCCGAAGGCTGGTCAAAATACAAATCTGCCATGAGAGTTAGTGCCTCCTGCTGTACAACAATGCCGCACTCTTCCCGCAGTTCCCGTGCCGCACATTGGCGCATGGTTTCTCCTGCTTCGATTTTGCCCCCAAAGCCATTCCATTTGCCCACGCCCATGCCCCGGCGCTTGCGTCCCAGAAGGACTTTTCCCATTTCATCCAGAAGATACACCAGGGACGTGTCACGCATCGTGTTTTCCTTCCGTCAGTGCTTTTACCAGTGCCGTAAGAAAGGCAAAACGGGGCGCCACGCTCTTCACTTCTCCGTATTCTTCCAGCGAGTGCCCATTGCCGCCTACCGGGCCCATGCCGTCAATCGTGGGAACTCCCAGAGCGGAGGTAAAGTTTCCGTCGCTGCCACCGCCTGTGGACTGCCAGCCAAATTGCAATCCCTGCTTTTGGGCGATTTTGTCCGCCAGGGCACAAAATGCCTTGGATTTTTCCGTAACGTGCATGGGAGGCCGCACCATGCCGCCTTCCAATTCTACGGTTACCCGGGAGTCAAAAGGATGAGCCGCCAATTTTTTCAAAGCAGCGTCAACCCGTTCCCCTTCACTCTGCTTTTCAATCCGGATATCAATCATACAGGAACATTCCGCAGCCACCACATTGGCCCCTGTACCGCCATGAATCAGCCCGATGTTTACCGTAGTTCCGGCCTTCTTATCGCCCAAGGCGAGGATGGGTTCTCCCCAGCGGATGCATTCGTTAATGGCACTGGCCCCTTTGTCCGGGTTTACGCCGGCATGAGCCGCAATCCCGTGGAAAGTAATGACATATTTGCAGATGCCTTTTCTGGAATTGACCAGGTCCCCATTGGCTCGGGCGCTTTCCATAATGAGGGCATGTGCTGCCTTTTTCGCTTCCCATTCGATTATAGGACGGGAGAAACGGGAACCGATTTCCTCATCCGGGTTAAACAAAAGGCACACATTGCCGCCCGCTTGTTCCGCCGCTATTTTTTCTGCCAGGTACACCATGAATAAATCCCCGCACTTCATATCCGAAGCACCGGGTCCTTTAAACAGTTCCCCTTCCAGAGAAAACGGCCGCTTTTTCGCCTCCCCTTGGGGAAATACGGTATCCATATGTCCTAGTAGTAACACGTCATACTGGTCAGGACTTCCCCATACTGCTTTCAGACAGGGACCCACTTCCTTGCCAATGGAAATCAGTTCTGTCTTCCAGCCTGCACGTTCCAGCCGGTTTTTAATCCACGCCGCCACTTGGGCCGTGCCCTCCGGATAGCGGCTGAATGAATCCATATTCACCAGCTCAGCCAAATCCTTAAAATAACGTTCTATATCCATGGAGCTTTCCCCCTTTTGAAAGAACCGCCCTCCGTCCGGTTCCTATAGGAACGTACATTCCCATAGAAGCCGCCAAAGGGCGGTTTGTGATTACCGTTTCACCATCTGGCGCACCTGCTCCAGAAAAGCTTCCTGCTTTGCCAAAGCGTTTTCCGCCTGTGTCAGGCTAACCGGTGCGAAATAAATCGTCCCGCCAGGTTTCATCTGGGCCAGCCGGGGCAGATCGGCCTGGATCACCTGTCCGATTTTCGCATAGCCGCCGGTGGTCTGCCGGTCCGCCATAAGGATAATGGGATTACCATCTGCCGGTACCTGAATGGAGCCAAAAGAAACCGGCTCAGAGATGAGTTCCAGGCTGGTGTCCTTGTACGGGAGCGCCGCACCGCTCAGCCGATACCCCATCCGGTCGGACTGAGGCGTAATGGTATACGGGCTGGTAAAGAACGTGTGCAGGGTATCCTGGGTAAACCACTCCGTCTGCAGGCCCTCCGTGACCCGGATGGGCTCCGTACTGAACAGGTCCTCATTGGGAACGGACCAGCCCATGCTGGCAAAAGGTTTCCCGCTTTGCCGGGAAAGGGCTGCCACTAAGTTTTCCTGCTCCGGTGACAATTCGCCTGTAGAAAGCTCCGTACCATCCTGCAAAGGCCCTCCATTCACGCCGCCGATTTTAGCACGCAAATAGGTGCTCTTGCTGTCCATCACCACAGGGACATCAAAACCGCCGGCTACCGTAAGATACCCTCTTGCGCCTTCTGCTGCAAAACCAAAGGACAAGGTACTGTCTTCGCTGACATATACGGCCCGATTCCTGGGTACCGGTTTGCCGCCCAGTTTGGCTCCCAGATCGGCCCCGGTAAGGGCAAAGACCACCCCTGCCGGCAGTTGCAGGAAAGGTCCGCTCATGGTCATTTCCAGAGCTCCTTCATTTTCTTTATTGCCCACCAGAATATTGCCCAGCTTCAGGCTGAACAAATCCATGGCTCCGCTGACCAGCACGCCATATTTCTGGAATCCGTAGCGTCCCGTATCCTGAAGTGTGGTGAGAGGCCCTCCTTTTTTCACACTGATTTTCATTGGGCTCCTCCTTCCTTCTCCTGGGCAGCCAGGCTTTCATATTCCTGGGGCGTAATGGCATAAAATTCCAGCCGGTCCCCTGCCTGAAGCAGGCTGGGATGCGCCAAATCCCAGGGACGGAAAAGCGCCAGGGGCGTCCTTCCGATGAGTTGCCACCCGCCAGGGGTTTCAAGCGGATAGGCGCCGGTCTGGGAACCGGCAATGCCCACAGATCCCACCGGGATTTTCAGACGGGGTGTTTTTTTCCGGGGAGTAGCAATTTCCGGTGGCAAGCCGCCCACATAGGGAAAACCCGGAGCAAATCCGATCATATACACCAGATAATCCCCGCCTGTATGGATTTTCACCACTTCATCCGGTGTCATGTGGTGATAGGCCGCCACTTCTTCCAAATCCGGGCCGTAGTCCCCGCCATAACACACAGGGATCCGGATCTTGTCCCGGGCCGTTTCCTGCTGGAAGGTGATGTTTTTCAAAATGTTGTCCACAATCCCGGATACCGCCCGATAGCCCTTGGACAGGACCGGGTCTTCCGGCAAGTCGACACTTCTGGCTACTTCCAAGGGATCATAGAAAATCGTCACCCCAGTATAGGATGCTTCACATTCCAGCATGCCGGGGAAAGGATGGGCTTCCAGTTCCGTCAGCATTGCCCTGGCACATTGCAGGATGGCAGGTTCAATGGCATTGCCAAAGGAAACCATCAGGCCTCCTTCCCCCACCGGACGGATTTTGGCCTGTTGCAAATACGTTTCTGCACTTTCCAAGATATAAGGCCTCCTCTACTTTTTTTAGGTTTTGCGTTGCAATAAGGAGCGTCTTATTTCAAGAATGTGCCAGCAGCCGCAATTTCCACGTCGTTGTCCTGTAAGGCCTTGCGGATCTTCTGGGTAAAGAGCAGCGCTTTCTCCCCGTCCCCATGAACGCAGATGGTGTCGGCTTTTACCGGGATCACCTTGCCGCTAAGGCCGGTTGCCTGGCCTTTTAACACCATGGAAAGCACTTGGGCAATGGATTGGTCTTCATCAGTAATCATGGCGCCGGGCTGGGTGCGGGGCGTCAAGGAACCATCATCCTGATAGCTACGGTCCGCAAACACTTCCGAAGCCACTTTTAATCCGACCTTTTCCGCCGCCTTTACGCTTTCGCTGCCTGCCAGGGCAAAGAGGATAATATCCGGATCCACATCATAAATGGCCTGGGCAATGGCTTCTGCCAGCTTCGGATCTTTGGCGGCCATATTGTACATGGCCCCATGGGGTTTTACGTGCTGGAGTTTCTTTCCCGCCGTCTTGGCAAAAGCAGCCAGCGCCCCCACCTGGTACACCACCATGCTGTACACGTCCGCCGGGGACACAGCCATCTTCCGACGTCCAAAGCCTACCAGGTCCGGATAGCCAGGATGAGCACCCAGAGCCACACCGCTTTTAACGGCCAGTTCCACCGTTTTTTTCATCACGGAAGGATCCCCCGCATGAAATCCGCAGGCGATGTTAGCACTGGTCACCAGCGGCAGCACATCGCTATCCCGCCCAATCTTGTACGCGCCAAAACTTTCTCCCAAATCAGAGTTCAGATCCACGACTTTCATAGTGCAAATCTCCTTTCTGTTTGCCAGTTTACAACCGTTAGCCTAAAAGCTGCGGAATCATTTTTAGCACCGTTTGCACGCCCATATACAGCATGACAAGGAACACCAGCCAGCCTGTCACAAAGAGGAAACGAGAATGTTTGTAATTTGTACCCACAATAGTGGCCTTCTGGGACGCCAGCAGGAGGCTGCCCAGGACGATGGGGAGAATCAGACCGTTTAAGGCCCCCACTACCACCAGTACCGTTACCGGTCTGCCGATAAAGGAGAAGATGAAGGTACTGAAAATAATAAACCCAATGATGAGATAGCGGTGGTATTTTTCCAAGGTGGGGCTGAAGGTCCGGATAAAGGACACGGACGTATAGGCACAGCCCACTACGGATGTAATGGCAGCGGACCACATCACGATCCCAAAGATCTTATACCCGATATCCCCTACGGCCAGCTGGAATACAGAAGCCGGCGGGTTGGCAGGGTTAAGTTTAAGCCCCTGGGAAATAACCCCCAAAGTCGCTAAGAACAGCAGAATCCGCATTAAGCTGGTAATGCCAATCCCCATGGCGGAGCTACGGTTTACCTGCCCCATATTTTCCACCCCGGTAATCCCCGCTTCCAAAAGGCGGTGTCCTCCGGCAAAGGTAATGTACCCGCCTACGCTACCGCCGACCAGCGTTACAATGCTCATCACATCAACCATATCCGGCATCACAGTTTTCTGCAGTGCCAGGCCAATGGGCGGATGGGACGTAAGAGCCACGTACACGGTCAACAGGACCATAATGCCGCCTACAATCTGGGCAAATTTGTCCATCAAGGTCCCAGCGCTTTTGTTTAAAAAGATAAATACAGCAATCACCATACTGATTAAGGCACCGGTGACCGGTGAAATCCCAAAGAGTACGTTCAGCCCCAAACCGGCACCCCCGATGTTGCCGATGTTAAAGGCAAGGCCCCCTGCCACCACAAGGGCGGATACCAGATACCCCAGCCCTGGCAATAGGGAGTTAGCAATGTCCTGCCCTGGTTTCTTTGCTGCGGCGATGATCCGCCACACATTCAGCTGGGTAATAGCATGAATGATGATCGTGGCCAGGATCACAAAGCCAAAGCTGGCCCCAAGTCTTCCGGTAAAGACAGTGGTCTGGGTCAAAAATCCCGGCCCAATGGCGGATGTGGCCATCAGGAAAGCCGCACCCAATAGTACGCTCAAATTTGATTCCTTCATGTTTTGCCTCCGTTTCTAATTGGTATTTTCCTGCTTATCCTGCAAAACAATGGCTCCTCCTTTCCGCTAGAATCAACTGCACTCACCGTTTTATTATACACTATCACAAAGCCCCGTTAATAGAATTTTTCACCATTTGCGCTATATTTTTCATACGACAAAATCCCCACAAACCGGAATTTCCAGTCTGTGAGGATTGATGTAGTTATTCGTTTTTAGTTCTCAAGTCACTAAATTTCAAAAGATAATCAAAAGATACAGTGTTTCACCCAAACACGAATCCCGTCATCGCCATGGAGCCAAGGTTGCAGACGTTGTTAAAAACTTTGGCCTTATCCCCGCCAGCTGCTCCCAGGCAATAGAGAAGAGGCAAATAATGGTCGGGCGTCGGCACTGCATAAGCGGCATCCGGAGCTGACTGGTAGTGTACCACGTTGTCCGTATTGCCAGCGAGAACGTTCTCTATGATAAACTGGTTGAAACGCAGTGTCATCTCCGTTCCGCCCGGATTATCCCACTCTACCTGTTGAAGATTATGTACAATATTACCGCTACCGAAAATTAGAAATCCCTCATCCCGTAAGGGAGATAGTTTTTTCCCCATTTCCAGAATTACCTCGCCGCTGCGCAGCCCATCCACAGAAAGCTGTACGACAGGAATATCCGCAGCTGGGAACATGCGAACCAACACGGTCCATGTGCCATGGTCAATACCCCATTCATTATTCACGGAGACATCGGTGCCCAGTAATTCCTGCACACGCTGTGATAATTCCCAGCAGCCTTTGACCGGGTATCTGACCGCATACAATTCTTTCGGGAAGCCGTACATATCATAGATCTGCTTTGGTTGTTCCGCAGTTTGTACAAAAGTGCCCCGGGTATACCAATGGGCCGAAATCGCCAGGATTGCTTTTGGCCGCCCGTATTCTTTTAAAATTTTTTGTCCTATTTCTACCATGCCTTGCGTAATAGTATCATGGCGGAGGGCAATCATCGGATCGCCGTGCCCGGAAAACACTACTGGCATTTTTCTCATAGTATGCGCCCCTTTGTGTAGTTCTTTATTTAGAATACCTTACCCTTTAATCATACTCCGTCCAGGCCAAAATGCAACAACGCTTACCGGTTCTCCCTAAACAACAAAATCCCCACAAACTGGAATTCCCAGTCTGTGAGGATTTTGTTGTTTTCTATAATGAACCAGCTATGGTTCTCTATTTGGTTTCAGCGTACTATCGCTTCCACTAGGTGCATAAGTAGCCAGCAGAGGAGGATAAAAAGCAGGATCCCCCTTCCTCTGTCTTTCAGATCAAACCGGGTCTTGGGACGCTGCAAGAACTCCACAAAGCCCCGCCATTTTTGCCGCAAGGTTGCGGCTGATTGCTTATCCATCATTCATACCGCAGGGCATCAATAGGATCCAATAGGGCCGCTTTTTTCGCCGGGTAGAGGCCAAAGAAAAGGCCAATCCCCACGGAAAAGACCACGGAGATAATCGTTGCCGCCACCGAGACCACGATAGGCCAGCCGATGATCTTGGCCGCAATGACGCTGGCGATGGTGCCCAGAATCATGCCCGTCGTCCCGCCGGTAACGCCAATCACCATGGATTCTACCAGAAATTGCAGCAGGATGTCATGATAGGTGGCACCCAGCGCCTTGCGGATACCGATCTCCCGTGTCCGCTCCGTAACAGACACCAGCATGATGTTCATAATGCCGATACCGCCTACCAAAAGGCTGATGCCGGCGATAATGGCCAAAAGCAAAGTAATGGAACCAGTGGTTTCCTCTGCGGTTTTAATGATTTCCGCCAGGTTCCGCACGGTAAAGTCGTCATCTTCCCCGGTACGGATTTTGTGCCGGGTACGAAGCAGGGTAATGATATCGGACTGCACCTGGTCAATGGTATTTTCATTGGCACACTGAACAGTGATATTCCGAATGTAGGTCACGCCCATCACCCGCTGCATGGCAGTGGTGAGAGGGATAAAGACCACATCGTCCTGGTCCTGCCCCATACCGGACTGGCCTTTGGTTGCCAGCACGCCGATGACACGGAACGGGGCCTTATTGATACGCACCAGCTGCCCCACGGCGCCGCCATCAGGAAACAGGTTATCCGCCACAGTTTTTCCGATGACAGCCACACGATCCCGACTGGTCATTTCCTTTTCCGTGTACATCCGGCCCTGGTCAATTTTATAGTTTCGGATATCCAGGATATTGGGGGTAATGCCCTGCACCTGGGTATTCCAGTTCTGGTTGCCCGCTACCAATTGGTAGGAGCTCTGCACCCCCGGGGCTACATATTGGATGCCGTCCACGTTTTTTTCAATGGCTTTGGCATCGTCATAGGTCAGATGGGCACCGCTGCCGCTGGCAATCCGCTGTCCATTGGCCGTACGGCCGCCGCTCATGACGATGAGGAGGTTACTGCCCATACTGGTGATATTAGCTTTTACGTTTTCCTGCATGCCAAGGCCCAGGGACACCATGGCTATTACGGCGCCGACCCCGATGATAATCCCCAGCATGGTCAGAAAGGTACGGACTTTGTTGGCCAGCATGCCTTCAAAGGCCATTTTTACACATTCTCTAAACAACGGCTTGTCCCCCTTCCCGTTCCTCGGTGAGACAACCGTCCCGCATCACCAGGATGCGCTGGGTCATTGCCGCCAATTCTGGTTCGTGGGTAACCATAATCACGGTTTTCCCCTCTTGGTTCAGCTTCTCAAAAATATTAATGATTTCCAGTGTGGACTTGGTATCCAGGTTCCCTGTAGGTTCATCGGCCATAATGATGGCCGGATCGTTGATGAGAGCCCGGGCAATGGCTACCCGCTGCCGCTGCCCGCCGCTCATCTCGTTGGGTTTATGGTGCATCCGTTCGCCTAATCCCACGTCCTGCAGTGCTTTTTCAGCACGCTCTGTCCGCTCTTTTAAGCTAACGCCGGCGTAAATCAGCGGCAGTGCCACATTTTCCACGGCAGTCAATTTATTCAGCAGGTTAAAGCTCTGGAACACAAAGCCGATCCGCTTATTGCGGGTGATGGCCAGTTCATCATCGGAATAGCGGGCAATATTTTTCCCTTCCAGGAAATATTCCCCGCTGGTAGGACGATCCAGACAGCCCAGAATATTCATCATGGTGGATTTGCCGCTGCCGCTGGGCCCCACGATGGAGGTAAATTTGCCTCTTTCAAAATTAACGCTGACATGGTTCAGCGCATACACCACTGTATCCCCCATCCGGTAGCTTTTTACAATGTCTTTCAGTTCGATTACGTAACTCATGGGTTTCTCCTCCCTTACATGAGAGGGGGGCCTCCCCGGTTGTTAGCCGTGCTGGTTCCTGTGGTGGTCTTCATCACCAGCTCGTCCCCTTCCTGCAGATCGCCTTTTACGGCTACCCGTTCATCGCCGGAAAGCAGGACTTCCACCGGGACTTCCTTACTGGTATTGGCCTTTTTGTCAAACACCAGTACATAATTCTTTCCATCTTTGGTATGCAGGCAGCGGGAGGAAACATTCAGCACGTTTTCCATGGAGTCCACGATCACGTTGGCACGGGCCGTCATGGTGGGCAGCAGTTTATTCTGGGAATTTAATACGTCCACGTACACCGTGTAATAATTTACGTTATTGGTAGTAGTAGCACTGCGCCCGATCCGTGTGACAATTCCTTTAAAGGTTTCGCTGGGATAGGCGTCCACGGTAAATTCCACATTCTGCCCGTCTTTAATCTGCCCAATATCCGATTCATCCACCATCAGGTAGATCTGCATCTTGTCCAGGTTGGCCACACTCATGATCACCTGCGGCGTGGAAATACCGGACGATACGGTCTGCCCTACCGGGGTAGGCTTGCCGATGACATACCCGTCAATGGGGCTTTCAATAATGGTATCGTTCACATTGCTGGTGGCCTGATCATATTCTGCTTTTGCCACTAAGTAGGCGGATTCCGCAGAATCCAGGACGCTTTGGGAAATGGCGCCTTGTGCCCGCAATTCCTTATCCCGGTTGTAATCCAGTTCTTTTTCTACCAGTGTCGCCCGTTTCATTTCCTGGGTATCTTTTAAAGATGTATCATCCAGTTTTAGCAAAGCCTGTCCTGCCGTTACATGCTGGTTTTCTTCTACATACAGGGCTACGATACGGCCAGTAATTTTGGAGTTGATATCCACGTTATCCAAGGCATTAAGGGCCCCTGTAGCAGAAATGGTCTTGCGTACCGTGCCTTTCTGCACTGCATCGGTACGTGTCTGGGCCGCCGCTGCCTGCGTCTGCCGGTACTGGTAATACCGGTAGCCGCCATAGCCGCCCACAATCAGAACCGCCAGCACCGCCAGCAGGATTCTATAGCGTCGTAATTTGTTCACCGTCTTGTCCTTCCTCCCATGCCAGACTTTATCCATTTTCTCCTATTGTACGGAGTGAACATGAAATTTTCATGAAGATGGTTTCATCCAGCTGTTTATTTGCGCACCTGCCCGGTGCCGTTAACCAGGTATTTGGTCGTTGTAAGTTCCGGCAGCCCCATGGGCCCCCGGGCATGGAGTTTCTGTGTGCTGATGCCGATTTCCGCTCCAAAGCCAAATTCAAACCCGTCAGTAAACCGGGTGGACGCATTCACGTACACCGCTGCCGCATCCACCAGCAGTTGGAATTTCCGGGCGTTTTCGTAGTCTTCCGTTACGATGGCTTCCGAGTGTCCCGTCCCATAACGGCGGATATGGGCCACCGCTTCCTCCAGGCTCCCTACTACTTTTACTGAAAGCCGCAGATCCCCGTATTCTGTTGCCCAGTCTTCTTCTGTGGCCGGCTGCACATCGCTACTGTAGCGCTGCGTCCGGGCATCGCCCAAAATCGTGACATGGGCTTTTTTATACGCCTCCAGCATAGCCGGCAGAAAACGTTCTGCAATGGCTTCATGGACCAAGAGGGTTTCCATGGCATTGCAGGTAGAGGGCCGGTTCACTTTGGCGTTCATGGCAATTTTGACTGCCATATCCACATCTGCATAGGCATCCACATACGTATGACACACCCCGGCTCCTGTTTCAATCACAGGGACGGAAGCATTATGCACCACATTTTTAATAAGGGCCGCCCCGCCCCGGGGGATCACTACATCCACCAGGCCTTCCAGATGAATCAGTTCATCCACCGCAGCCCGATCCGGGGTATTGATAAATTGCACCGCACCTTCCGGCAGACCTGCTGCCTCTCCGGCCGCCGTCATGGCATCACTGACTGCTTTGTTGGAGTGCAGGGCTTCCCGGCCGCCTTTAAGCAGTACCGCATTGCCGCTTTTCATGCAAAGGGCAATGGCATCCGCCGTCACATTGGGGCGGGCTTCATAGATCATCCCCAGAACGCCCAGTGGCACCGTAATCTTGGTAATGGTCAGGCCACTGCTTAAGCTGGCGCCTCCCAGGATTTTTCCCACAGGATCCGGTAGCGCCGCCACCTGGCGGATACCCAGCGCCATCTGCTCCAGCCGTTCGTGGGTCAAAAGCAACCGGTCCAGCAGAGAATCCTTAAGTCCTGCTTCCTTGCCGCCGCGCATATCTTCTGCGTTGGCTGCCAAAATCTTTTCTTCTTCTGTCAAAAGTCCA
The DNA here is from genome assembly GCA_905213155.1 of uncultured Acidaminococcus sp. Lineage (GTDB taxonomy): Bacteria > Bacillota > Negativicutes > Acidaminococcales > Acidaminococcaceae > Acidaminococcus. Next base: position 20,889 of record CAJMHI010000024.1, read on the forward strand.
TCTGCCATAGCTAGCAGAATAGCATTTTTCTGTTGCGTCGTTAAGATGCCAAGGGCAAGGGACGCTTCTTTCGCCGCTTCGCCCTGCCGCCGCACCATACCTGCTTCGTACATAGTCACACCTCCTATAGCATCACCAGGTTATCCCGGTGGATCACTTCATCAGAATGTTTGTACCCAATTTTTTCTTCGATTTCGCTGGTTTTACAGCCTTTGATCCGGGTCACTTCGTCTGCATTGTAGTTCACAAGTCCCCGTGCCAACTCTCTGCCAGATTGGCTGACCACGCTGACCGTAGATCCGCTTTCAAAATGCCCCTCCACGCCGGCAATACCAACAGGCAGGATGCTGCAGCTGCCTTTTTGCTGCAACGCCTGGGCCAGACCATCATCCACAATAATCCGACCGCTGATCCGGCTACCAAAGGCCAGCCACTGGTTCCGGAACCGCAGATGGCTCTGTCGGGGAACAAACAACGTACCGATTCTATCGCCACGCAGGATTTGCCGAATCACGTCCGGATCCTCTCCATTGGCGATGATCATGGCCACGCCAGCACCCATGGCGTTTTTCGCTGCCTGGAGCTTCGTCAGCATGCCTCCCGTAGCGTTCTGGCTACCAGCACCGCCAGCAGTAGCTTCCAGTTCCGGCGTCACTTCTTCCACCAGCTCCACTAGCTGGGCCTCCGGATGGGTTTTAGGATTGGCAGTATACAGCCCGTCAATATCCGAAAGCAGGATATCCAAATCCGCATCCACCAGGCTGGATACCAGTGCAGACAAATTATCGTTGTCCCCGATTTTAAATTCATCAATAGCCACCACGTCATTTTCGTTGATAATGGGGATGACGTTCCAGCGCAATAGTTCCAGCAGGGCATTGCGGGCGTTGGCGTAGCTGTGCCGATACACCATATCCATCTTGGTGAGAAGAACCTGGGACACAATCTGTCCATATTCCCCAAAAATCCGCTCGTAAATATGCATCAGGATGCCCTGCCCCACTGCAGCACAGGCCTGCTTGCCCGGGATATCCTTCGGTTTGGCAGCAAACCCCATACGGCCTACGCCCACGGCACCGGCGCCAGAGCTGACCAAAATCATCTGCTTGCCCTGGTTCTGCAGATCCGTCATAATCCGGGCCATCTTTTCTATTTTTTCATAATTGATTTTTCCGTTGGGATAGGTAATGGTGCTAGTGCCCACTTTTACCACAATCCGCTTCATCGCCTTTAGATCCGCTCGTTCCATCTCAGGCTCCCCCTTCCCGCTTGGCAAGCTGCTACGGCTGTATGGCAACCACGCAATCCTATCAGGGCCGGTCCTCGTAGTCAAAAACCATATCCCCGATACGCACGCTCTGCCCCTCGGCAATACCTTTGTCTTTCAGGGCTTTTTCTATGCCCAGGCGGCGCCAGATCAGCTGGAAGCGGTAAACCGCCTCATCATTGTCAAAATTGGTCATGGCCACCAGCCGCTCAATATTTTTCCCTTTGACCTCAAAGTCTGCGTCCTCGCAATCTTTCGTCACGGTAAAGGCATCCGGGTTTTCTTCCTTGATTTCTCCCAGATCCAGCTCTTCTTGTACGGCAGGCGCGGTCTGTAGCATGTTGTATGCCTTCCACATGATTTCCTTTAGCCCCTGACTGGTAGCAGCAGAGGCTTTCATAATGGGATAGCCCTGTGCCTGCACGTAGGCTTCTAGTTTTGGATAGTTTTCGGCGGCGCCGGGCAGGTCCATTTTATTGGCAACCACCAGCATGGGGCGCTTGGCCAGTTTTTCACTGTAGAGCTTTAGTTCTTCGTTGATATGCTGAAAATCTGCTACAGGATCCCTGCCTTCACAGCCGCTCACATCCACAATATGAAGAATCACCCGCGTCCGCTCAATATGCCGCAGGAAATCATGCCCCAGTCCTACGCCTTTACTGGCACCGTCGATGAGGCCCGGGAGATCTGCCAGCACAAAGCTGTGTTCTGCATCCAGACGAACCACACCTAGTACCGGCGTCAAAGTAGTAAAATGATAGGACGCAATCTCCGGACGGGCCGCCGATACCCTGGCCACGATACTGGATTTTCCCACACTGGGATACCCTACCATTCCTACATCGGCCAAAAGTTTCAGCTCCAGGCGTAGCCAGCTTTTGGTGCCAGGTTCTCCCCGCTCCGCAAAAGTGACACCCTGTTTGGTACTGGTCACATAGCAGGCATTTCCCTTGCCGCCCCGGCCGCCTTTGGCAGCCACAAAGCGTTCTCCGTCTTCGGCCAGATCGGCCAGTACAACGCCGGTGGCATCGTCTATCACTACGGTGCCCAGGGGAACTTTTACGGTCACATCGTCTGCCTTATGCCCCGTGCAATTTTTCGCGGCCCCGTTGCCGCCTTTTTTCGCTACGAATTTCCGTTTATAGCGGAAATCCACCAACGTATTCAGGTTTTTATCAGCCACCAGCACCACGTTACCGCCCCGGCCGCCATTGCCCCCGTCGGGACCGCCGTGAGCCACAAATTTTTCTCTCCGGAAACTGGAAGCCCCGTCGCCCCCAGTACCTGCTTCCACATAAATTCTTGCCTTATCTGTAAACAGCATGGTACACCCTTGCCTTTCTCTCTACCCTTATTTTACATGTTAGTATATTATACTATAGACAACGGGTCGAAAAAAGCCCTTATCCCCGGTTCCACGGATTTTTCCCAAAAAGTGTAAACTTTGTTCTTGACAAAGCCCTCCCTTTTGCCTATAATAATACTGTGCGGTAACGAACGGGATGACTCCGTAGCTCAGCTGGATAGAGCGTTTGGCTACGAACCAAAAGGTCGAGTGTTCGAATCACTCCGGGGCCACCAATTATAAAATCACCGCAAGCATAGCGCTTGCGGATTTTTTAGGGTAAACATCTTACTTCCGCTACAAAGTAAACTCTCCATTGTAAAAATCTGTGATTTCTCTTGACAGCGCTTGTATTTTCCCTATAATTTCATTAAGATGTACATAGTAGAATATGAATGGAGGGATTTTTCATGAAATTGAAAAGAAATATTTCTGTATTGGCTGCTACCAGCCTTTTGGCGGTTTCTATTTTTGGTACCGCTGCACCGGCCCTGGCCTCTGAGGTAACCGATACCATCCGTGCGAAGAACACATCCGTTGAAAATGCAAAGAAAGTTGTACCGGCTTCTGCCATCCTCACCGGCGTAAAATTAGACGCTGACGACTATGAACTGAGCTTCAAAGATCCGGCTACTCTCAGCCTGTATGAAGTAGAAGTGGATAAAGCCACGCAGAAAGTCAAATCCGTGGAAATTACTTCTACCCAAAACCCTGGCTCTGTTACCGTAAATAAGACGGCTGAAGACGCCAAAGCTGCAGTACTGGCAGCCTATCCCAATGCCACCAATGTTGTCGTGGAAAAGAAAGAAAAAGATATTGGCGGCGCTACCTATGTAGCCTATAAAGCTACCTTCGAAACCCCGGAATACAAAGCAGAAGCCCTGCTGAACCCGGCTACCCTTGCCATCGGCCAGGAAGAACGGGATTATAAGTAATCGAATAAAAAATGCCGGCCCCTTGAGGCCGGTATTTTTTTGCTATTTTTTCTTTTTCTTGCTCTGTTGCTTCTTGGCAAGCTCCAGCGGTGTAGGTGCTTGCGCACGGTTTTTCCATTTGACATAAAGCACAATTACCGCTACTGCCACAAGAGGCAGTGCCCCCAGAAAAAGCCGGGAACTATCATTGCGGGTAATCACTAAAAAATCCCATCCCACTACACAAAGGGGCGTCAGAATCACCTTAGCCGCCGTGGACTGGGGAAAATACCGCAGGCAAACGCCATAGACCAGAAAGGCCACTGCAAAAGACATCAGGGACAGCAGCAGAATAAAAATTACAAAGGTCGTCATCCTCTGGCCTCCCCTTGTTTTCTTACGCTCCCGTACTGCTTCATTTCCTGTCTCCAGCTCACCTGACTGCGGGGACGCCCCAGCACCATTGTCCACAGCACTCCCTCTTTCAGGGAACCCTGCAGACGGCGATGAGACGGTTGCTGCCTCTTTTCCTGCTTACTTTCTTCTACAACGGTGGGACGCAGCACCTGCAAGTCTTCTTTGACTTCCTTTTTCAAGTCGCTGTGCACAGGCTGCAGGTCCTGCACCAGATCGGGATGAAGCGGTGCGGGCTTCTTATCAGATTCCCGAGCCATTTCACAGGAAAAGGAGTCTTGTTTAGCCTTTTCCCCTGTAGAAAGCGTCATCCGCTTTTTGATTTTAGAAAATACCTGGGGCAACTTTTTCTTTTCTCGTTTCCTTCCTTTAGTGGTCTGGCCGATGAGAATAAATGCCACCCACGCCAGGAAAATGAGCAGATTCTCATTCATAGGCTCCCCCTATTTTGTTTCCGTGGGAACGACGGAGGATTCTTCCCCGGAGCCTGCCAGATTTTCCCGCATCTTGGTATCTGCCAGGAGATTGTTCATCTGGTAATAATCCATAACGCCCAAATTCCCCGCTTTTAACGCCTCTGCCAGTGCTTCCGGTACCTTGGCCTGGGCTTCCACTACTTTGGCCTTCATTTCCTGGGTGTAAGCCCGCATTTCCTGTTCTTTGGCGACGGCCATTGCGCGCCGTTCCTCGGCCTTGGCCTGGGCAATATTTTTATCTGCTTCCGCCTGGTCCGTCATCAATTGCGCGCCAATGTTCCGTCCCACGTCCACGTCTGCAATATCAATAGAGAGGATTTCAAAGGCAGAGCCCGCATCCAGTCCCTTGCTCAGAACCGTCCGGGAAATATGATCTGGATTTTCCAATACGTCCGTATGTTCCTCGGAAGACCCTACGGTGGTTACAATCCCTTCCCCAACACGGGCGATGATGGTACTTTCCCCGGCGCCGCCTACCAGACGGTCAATGTTGGCCCGCACCGTAACCCGGGCACGGACTTTCAGTTCAATCCCGTTTTTGGCCACTGCAGAGATCAGCGGCGTTTCAATGACCTTCGGATTAACGCTCATCTGCACAGCTTCCAGCACGTCACGCCCTGCCAGGTCAATGGCTGCGGCCCGCTCAAAGGTCAGGGGAATCGCCGCCCGCTCCGCTGCAATCAGCGCATCTACCACTCTATCTACATCGCCGCCTGCCAGATAATGGGCTTCCAGCTGATCCACGTTCACGGTAAGTCCTGCCTTATTTGCTTTCACAAGAGGAAGAATAATTTTACTGGGCACCACCCGGCGCAGCCGCATCCCCACCAGCGTAAAAACATGGACGTTAACCCCTGCCGCCATGGCCGAAATCCAGAGTCCCAGGGGAACAAAATGCAGAAACAATACAATCAGAACAAATAACGCTACAATAAAAAAGGTACTTCCTAATACCGCCACCATGTTAAGCCTCCTTCCGGACCACAGTCCTGCCGCCGGTCACCGAAACTACCTTAACCTTAGTTCCCGGTTCATAAAATTCGCCATCGGTAATCACATCCACCAGCTTGCCATCAATCAAAACCCGCCCGCTGGGGCGCAAAACGGTCTGGGCAACGCCGGTTTTGCCTAAAAGATCCTGTCGTTTGTCCACTGCCTCATACCCTTCTTCTTCCGTAGACCTAAGATGCAGCGTCAAATGACGGCCCAAAATGCTCTTGGGGCCACGGCTGATGAGCCAGAAAATAAGCAGGGCAAGCACCAGTACCATAAGCCCTAAGGCTATCGCTGCCATTTCCCCGGCGCCCAGGAAAAAATAGAGTGCACCCAAAAGGCAAAGTAACCCGCTGATACCGAAAATTCCAAACCCAGGAATCGCTGCCTCAATCGCCAGCAGAACCACTCCTACAAAAAACAGCTGTACGGACATGGCCTTCTCCTTTCATGCTAACTATACGTTTGGTATTACTATTCTGCCTCCTGTGAAAAAATCCTTTTTGTAAAAAAAAAAGAAAGTACAGCGTTCCGCATGTACCTCCTTCTTTTGTGGTGGGCGCTAACAGGATCGAACTGCTGACATTCTGCTTGTAAGGCAGACGCTCTCCCAGCTGAGCTAAGCGCCCATATGTGGTGACCGGGGCGGGAATCGAACCCGCGATACCGCCGTGAAAGGGCGGTGTCTTAACCTCTTGACCACCCGGCCATAAAAAAATGGTGATCCGCCAGAGGATCGAACTCTGGACACCCTGATTAAGAGTCAGGTGCTCTACCAGCTGAGCTAGCGGACCATCAGCCAATCGGTATTCCAACCGATGACTCAGATAGTATACCAAATTTTACAGTGCTGTGCAAGAACTTTTTTGCACAGTGGTAATTTATCAAAAAATACCCCCGGAACGGCTTCCCGGGGGTATTCGTGCAAGCATGCACTTTCTATCTTTTTTGCTGGTTCCATTATACAACAAACTTATACTTTTGTCGCTGCAATTTTTATTGCTATTAAAATTTTAAAAAGGTGCTACTCACGCAACACCTTTAGACTATAAAGTTGGAGCTACTGATAGGATTCGAACCTACGACCCTCTCATTACGAATGAGATGCTCTACCAGCTGAGCTACAGTAGCAAGAACGGAATTATTATATCATAAGGAAAAAGGAATTTCAAGAATTATAAATGAATCAACCGGAAATCGTTAAATGAAAAAGTAAATGCAGCTTATTCGAAATCTGGTGGCGTTTACTTCTT
>CAJMHI010000025.1 GCA_905213155.1 uncultured Acidaminococcus sp.
GAGAAAGTAATTATGGGCTAAATTTTGCTTGATTTTTCATAGCTGGTCTCCTTTTCCTCTATCCAGCTTTTCTTGGGAAGGGCTTTTACCCTTTTTTCTTTTGATAATCTTATTGTACAGACAATTCTAAAATAAATCCAATACAAGTATCTTCTGAAAATTATAGATTTTTTCTATCATTTCAGGTGTTACAGTATGATACCGCCATCCGTATGCTATAATAGAATCTATGAAGGAGGGAGTTGTATGACCCTTTTGCAACTGCTGTATTTTGAAACCCTTTCCCGGGTACTCCATTATACCCGGGCTGCCCAAGAGCTTCATATCTCCCAGCCCAGTCTTTCCTATGCCATGAAAGAACTGGAAAAAGAGCTGGGTGTCAAGCTGTTTACCCGCAAGGACCGGCGTATGGTGCTGACACCCTATGGACAGCGCTTTTTGCCCTATGTGCACAAATCCTTGCAGCTGCTGGAAAACGGACGCTCTGCCCTGGCAGAAATGTCCAATGAAGCAGAATTAATCGTAAACCTGGGATACTTTCACTCCATTGCCTCCTCCTTTATCCCCTCCATGATTGAAGCTTTCTATAAAGCCACCGGGCAGCACAAAATTCACTTCCAGTTTTTGGAAGATACCAGTTACGGTGTCCTCAGCAAGGTAAAACAAGGGGAACTAGATGTGGGATTTTGCGCCCACCAGGATCCTCAGGTGGCCTCTGCCCTGGTAAGCAAACAACCGTTATACGTGGTTGTGCCTGTGGATCATCCGCTGGTAAAGAAAAAAGCGGTTACGTTTAACGATTTTGCCCAGGAGCCGTTGATTGCGCTTAGCAAAGGCAGCAGCCTCCGCACCATGATGGACCAGGCCTTTGCCAAACGGGACATTATTCCCAAAATCATTTTCGAGGTCCAGGAATGCAATGCTGCCCTGCGGTATGTGGAATTAAATTTTGGCGTCAGCATCGTGCCAGAAATGCCTACTCTGCGCACGTCCCGGGTAGTAGCCCTGCCCATTGCAGAACATTCTGCGGAATTTATCCGTAATGTCTACCTGATCTGGGATCCCATGCGGATTTTGTCTCCTTCGGTAACTTTAGTACGGGATTTTATCGTCCAGCATTATCAGGAAGATAAAAAGGAAGAGAGCGTATCATGACACCGCTTTTTACTTTGGTTGCCGATGTACTGGCACCGCTTGCCACAGGGTATGTTCTCCGCCGCAGCGGAAAAATGAACCAGCGACAATGCGATCTCCTCATGCTGGCCAACGTAATCGTATTGGTCACGGTTATGAATCTCAGCAGTTTTTGGCTGTTGCCGCTGGACAGCCGGCTGCTGCTATTGCCCACGCTCAGCGTGATTATGACCTTGGCATCAGGGTTATTAGCGATAAAATTTTTCACCCGCCGCTTATCCAATCCGCTGGAGCAGGGCGCATATATTAACTGTGCCATGCTGGGAAATATCGGGACCTTAGCAGGTATCTGTGCCTTTATTCTTTATGGAGAAGTCAGTTTTGCCTATGTGCAGCTATTTGCCGTACTCCAAAACTTTTTGCTTGTGGTTTGCTGTTTTCCCCTGTCCCAGATCTACCGGGACAGGTACCTAAGTGAAGGCAGCGCTGCACCCATTCAGATTTCAATCCGCTCTTTGCTTTTTACCAAAAAACAGATCGGCGTTCTAGGTATGGCGGCCGGGCTGCTTCTCCATTACTTGAACGTACCCCGGCCGGATATTGTAACCCAGACCTTTCATTATATGGTCCACATCCAGGCCTGGATCTCTTTTACCCCCGTTGGCTATGTAATCAGCTTCCAAGGCGCCAGTGCGTATATTAAAAAAGTGCTGACACTGATTCCTTTACGCATTTTGGTTACCATTGGAATTTTTCTTCTGGCTACCTGTTTTACCGACGATATGACGCTGCTTAAGACCTTACTGCTAAGCGCCGCCGCCCCAACTGCCATCAATGCCGTCATCGCCACCCGGCTATTTAAGCTCAATGTAGACCTTGCCGTTGCAGGGTTTATCCTTACCACCTTGGTCTACGTGTTACTCTTTTTCCCTCTGTTTGCTCTATTTCTCAAATAACGCCTATAACGCACAAGGACTGCTGCCTGGAGAGGTTTCTCCGGACAACAGTCCTTTTTGCGTTATGATTTCGTTCCTACCCGCTTTTCCAATTCCCGTACGGCGCAGCGGATACAATCATCGCAGGAGCAAAGAACGGTATGGGTTTTTACGCCTTTTAACTCCCCACAGAGGGTCGCTCCACATTCTTGTTTGAAAGCTTGGAGCAACGTATTCATTTCCCGGCTTACCGGTTGCCGCCCTTTATATAAAAGTCCCAGTACAATACAGGCTCCTGAAAGTGCGCCGCAGGTCGCTTCCGTTCCGCCCATGCCTAGGCCAAATCCTGCTCCCAGTGCCCGCAGTTCCTCCGTACTCTTGTGCAGACAATCCTGGAATGCCAGTAAAACCGATTGGGCGCAGTTGTTATGTGTAGCCGCATGATGCCAGGCAACGGCCTGTTCTTCCCGTGATATTATTTCCATTACTGTGATCTCCCCCGCATATAGTTTGTCAAACTGTTTCTGCAGCAATTTCCTTGCGTGTATCTTCTACAACTTCCGCCATGGTGATTTGCTGCAGCGCCTCTTCCAAGGCTCGTTGTACTTTTGCTAATTTGCCATCCACCGCTTTATGGATATTGCGCCCTACCGGACACTTTGCATTGGGCGCTTCGTGAAAATGAAACAGTCCGGCCTCATGGATGGCACCAACAGCTTTATAGAGGTCAAAAAAGGTTATTTTATCCAGCGGTTTAGCCAGCGCAATGCCGCTTTTCCCTTGGCTGATGGCAATAATCCCTGCATCCTTCAGCATCCCCATAACATTTCGCACAATCACCGGATTAGCGCCTACGCTGCCGGCTAGAAAGGTACTGGTTACCTTTTCTTTGTCCTTAAAATAATCGATTGCGGTGATAATATGCACCGCAATCGTAAATTTGCTGGTAATCTGCATAGTCTCTTCCTCCTGCCTGTAATATATCCTTTTACAGGATATCTGTCAATGCAGAGTATGGAAAGATTCCTATTACGCTCTCACAACACTGATTCTTTGCTGGAGATGGTTGCCCTTTACCAATTCATCCACCATGGCAATAGCATAATCCGCATAGCTGATAATGCTCTCGCCCTTGCTGTTTAACTGTAATTCTTCCCCTGCAAGAATGTACTTCCCAGTACGGGTACCGTCACTTTGGAAATCCCCGGCAGGACTGATAAATGTCCATTGCACATCATTTCTCTTACGCAGTTCTTCCAGCTCTTTTTCTTGCGCCTTAGCAAGAGAAAGAAATTCTGCCGGAAATTCTGCCCCCTGGTACACTTGCAAGGTATGTTCCGGATTCACATATAAGCTGCCTGCGCCGCCAACAATCAAAAGGCGAATACCAGTCCTCGAAAGAATATCGCAAAGATGTTGGGACGTCTTGACATGCATCGGCATTTCTTCTTCCTTCCAGGCCCCGAAACCATCCACAACCGCATCAAATCCTGCAAGATCTTCCTTAGTCAGGTCCATAATATCCTTCTGCACGTAATCTGAAGTTTCCGTTTTGTTTGCAGGACTGCGCCCAAATGCCGTAACTTCCAGTCCACGCACCAGCGCTTCCTTAATCACTTTCTGTGCTACCCGCCCATTAGCTGCTACCACTGCAATTTTCATAAAAAAGTCCTCCCTATGATTTTTATCTTTCTTGTAAATTTTTTATTTACAAGTTTATTTTAGCACTGTGTCTCTATCATGTCAATAGTTTTATTACATGTTTTGTTCCCAAGCACACTTTATTTCCCTACGCAAAAATAAAGCAGTAAGGAAACACCGTCTCTTTCCTTTACTGCCTTATTTTCTATTTTTGCAAAACTGCCATGCACAGTTTATCCTAGCGGGTAAAAAACAGCGACATAGGCAATGGAGACAACAACACAAATAAGCGTTAAGGGTAACCCCGGCCGCACAAAATCCATAAATCGGTATCCCCCTGGTTCCACCGCCATGGCATTAGCCGGCATAGCCACAGGTGTTGCAATGGCAATAGAAGCCGCAAAGCGCACTGCCACCAGAATAGCCTTAGGATGGATGCCTAAAGAATTGGCTACAATAATCGCTATGGGAGTAAAAAGAATAATGGTTGCCGCATTGGACATAAAATTGGTGATAGGCGTAATAATAAGGAAAATCATCAACATAACCAGGATAGGGCTATTAAGACCACCCAGAACACTTTGGGCTGCACTTGCTATTAGTTTGGCTGCACCAGAATTTACCATAGCGTTTGCCACAGGCACCATAGCCGCATAAATAACCAATCCACCCACGGGAATGGCGCTGGAAGCTTGTTTCCAGGTAATGCATCTTGCTCCCACTACGATAATAGACCCAATAATAGCAACAAAATGCAGCGGTATGCCTATTTGTTTTTCAAAAATCATACCAATCAAAGTTCCCACCATAATGAGCAGAGAGAGCCCTGTTTTCCATCTGGGAATGTTGGAAAAATCCAACTGAGAAGCACTGTTCTTATCTTCTGCATATTCACCCGCATTGGCCGGCGTATCCGGGAGGAGTTTATAGCCGATCGTGGCCATATAAAAGGCAGAAATTACAAGCAATAATAAAGATAACGGAGCAAATTCAAAGAAAGACATGGTTTCCCCAATGCCCAGATTTTCCAGTGCTTCTTGGAGAAAAGGTCCAGAAGTCGTTCCCACAATGGTAATCCCGCCTCCGAAACAGCACCCTACAATAACCGGGTACATCAGCTTGGAGCGTTTCATCCCAGTAGAAGCACACATGCCTAGAATCAGGGCAATCAAAAGGGCAGCGGCTCCTGTATTGGATAAAAAGCCGGACATGATACCGGAAAACATGACGATGATAAAGATCAGTTTTCTCTCATCCGTACCAGCTTTTGTAATCAGCTCCCCGATTTTATCTGCTCCCCCAGTCTTAAAGACCGCCTCTCCGATAATGGCCATACAAATAATGATCATAGCCGTTTTGCTAGAGAAGGATTTTAATGCCGTATTGGCATCAATGGCTCCAATCAGATAGAAACTTGTGCAGACGGACATGGCCGTAACTGGCAGTGGTAACCATTCCGTAAAAAATAGTACCAATGCTGCCAGAATAATAAGAATTACCGCTGTCGCCATCAGATCTGTTCCGATTAACATGATACCCTCCTGAAAATATTTTTTGTCAATCTTCTTGCTGTATTTATTTTACTTTTCAGAAGCTTTCTACACAATTGAAAGAAGTTTAGAACGGCTCAAACTAAAACAGCATTGCCGAAATAGTTTGAACCGTTCAAGCTTTTTTTCAGTTTTTTTCTTTTTTCTTTTCTTTATAATAAAAGTAGGAAAAATCGTCTCTAACTCATCTATCAGGAGAAAGGAAGCACAATATGAAAGAACTAAAAAACTTGGCGTCCTTTGTAGCAAATATTTCCCTGGACCAAGTACCGGAGAAGGCTATCCAGGCAGCCATCAGCTGCGTGTATGATTCTATGGCCGTTGCCATGGGAGCAAAACAAGATGCTTTATATAAGTCCATCCAAGAACTATACCTGAAAACAGAGGATGTTACGCACGAACAAGCAGAATTATTGGGAGATGGCCGGAAAGCCTCCCTACGCACTGCGGTTTTTCTCAACGCCATGATTGGTCATATTTTGGAAATGGATGATGTCCACACCAATTCTAAGACCCATATTGGTACAGTGGTTGTCCCTACAGCCTGGACTGTAGCACGCTACCTGCACAAAAGCGGCCGGGCTTTTTTGGAAGCTGTCATCGCCGGGTACGAAGCAGAAGCCCGGATCGGCACAGGATTTGGGGTTTCTTCCCATCGCAATCTGGGATGGCACGCAACAGGAACCGCCGGAACCTTTGGTGCTGCCGCTGCCTGCGGCAGGCTGTGTAACTTGACGGACAAAGAAATGCTGTCGGCTTTTGGGTTGGCAGGAACCCAATCTTGCTCCACCTGGGCGTTTTTGGCAGATGGCGCCACCAATAAAATTCTTCATCCCGCCAGAGCTGCTGTAAGCGGATTGGAGGCTGTTCTCTTGACCAAAGCGGGCATGCGGGGTTCTGCTGAAATTCTAAACGCCGCTGACGGGGGAATTTTTCCCATGATGAGCCGTGAATATTCGTATGCTGCCGTAGATCACCAACTGGGACAAAGCTGGGAAATCGAAAACGTGGACAAAAAGCCCTATCCCTGCTGCCGCAGCACCCATTGTGTCATCGATGCGGCGATCCAGCTACGAAAGGACTGCCCTATAGAGGATATTGAACACGTAGCTGTTGCTACCTACTTGGTGGGTCTGAAACAATGCGGCATGACCGAGACCAGTAAAAATCCCCAATTGCCCACTGAAGCTAAATTTTCTACGCCCTATACAGCAGCCTGTGCTTTTATCAATGGGAACATCACACTGGATGATTTCACGCCAAATGCCATTCAGGATCCTCGCCGCCAGGCATTGTTGAAAAAGATTACGGTCACAGAAGAGCCGGCGCTCACAGCTCTGTACCCCGATAATTGGGGATGCAAAATGACCGTTACCTTAAAAAGCGGAGAGAAGCACAGCATTTATATCAAAAATGCTTCGGGCAGTGTCACCTCTCCCCTGACAACTGCGCAATTGGAAATAAAGGCCATGGCCTGCTTAAAAATTTACGACAAGGAACGTGCCGCTCAATTTTTAAAAACCTTACAGCAAATAGCCGTGCTTCCGGACCTTCCCTCTGCCCAGTTATCTTAAATGATAAGATTACTGAATATAGGGCGGGAACTGGCATCCATTGGTTTTGAGCAGGTCAAACAAAGCCTTGGAAGGGCGGGTCAGACTTTCATAATTATTGAAAATCACCGCCCATTGCCAGAAGGCCCGATACTTTTTCTCTATCTGGTAATACTGTACGGTTTCTCCGGTACCATAAATTTTGGTATAAATAGCGGGTACCAGAGAAACACCCATACCAGCAGCCACAAAGCGGATAATGGTGTCAATATTTTTGGACTGCATGACAATGTTGTAGTCTCCCGCTAGTTGCTTTAATACCCGATCTGCCGCCATACGGGTTTTGTTAAAAGGCCGAGTCAAAAGAAAGTTGGAGCCAGCCAGTTTTTGCAGGTCAAAATATTTTTGTTCTTCCCCTGGAACCGCATAGGCATACTGGTTTAAGGAACTGCCCGATGGAATAGCCACATATAATGGATCTTCGTAAAATACCTGGCAGGTTAAATTTTCATTTTCTATAGGAAGACATACGATTGCCAGGTCCAAGCTGCCATCCAATAAATCCTGCTCCAAAAGAACGCTGTTTTTTTCCACGATATCCACAGAAATATTGGGGTAGCGGGCGCTAAATTGCTTCAGCAGCTCCGGGAGGATCAGGGAACCGACCCGGTTGGCACTGCCTACACGCAACACGCCTTTGCGCATCTGGTTCAGCTCACAAAATTCCATCTCCATATCATTGTAGATTTTTAAGAGCTGATGCCCCCTTCGAATAAAGCATTCCCCCGCATAGGTGGGCACCATACCGGAGGGACGGCGGATAAACAAAACTTCCCCCAATTCCTGTTCCACACGACGCAGGCATTTACTTAAGGCAGGCTGGGTCATAAACAATTTTTTCGCAGCCGCGGCCATACTGCCCTCATCCTGTATAGCAATAATTTTTTCAATATCATCTTTTGTCATAATATTCCTGTTCCTTCTCTACCAATACCGATCTTATGTTATACTCTTCTTGATCCATTGTAACACATGGCAGCAGAAACCAGATTTTTATTTTGCGATACCAGGAGGCCATAATGCAACTAAAAGCTATCCCAGCGGATCTATCCGTGTGTAAAGTCAAAGATTATAACGAGGTAAATTTTAATGCTCCATTTTGTTTTACAGCCAGAACCGATGAGGAAAATTCCCTGGTATGCCAAACAGCAGACGTTCCTTCCAATACCCTTGAGCGTGACGATGGATGGAAAGCCTTCCGCATAGAAGGGGTACTGGATTTTTCCCTGATTGGAATTTTAGCCAAAATTTCCGGAATACTAGCAGAACACCAAATCGGCATTTTCGCCATCTCCACCTACAATACGGACTACATTTTAACTAAAAAAGGAAACTTTCAAAAAGCCCTGGATATCCTTACTGAAACCGGGTACAAAGTGGACTAAAAAGTATTTCCCGCTTTTTTCTTGTGCTATGCTATAATGACGTAAAACATATTTTAGGAGGGAGAATCCATGCGTGAAGAAACCAAATGCATCCAGGCCGGCTATACACCGAAAAACGGGGAACCCCGGATGATCCCCATTATCCAAAGCACCACCTTTAAATACGACTCTTCAGAAGCAATGGGAAAACTATTTGATTTGCAGGCAGAGGGCTATTTTTATACCCGTTTGCAAAATCCCACCAATGATTATGTCGCTAAGAAAATTGCGGCCCTGGAGGGAGGAACGGCAGCCCTCCTTACGTCTTCCGGGCAAGCAGCTACTTTTTTTGCTGTATTTAATCTGGCCGGGCAGGGCGACCACGTAGTGGCTTCTTCTGCCATTTACGGCGGCAGCTTTAACTTATTTAATGTCACCATGCGGCGTATGGGCGTAGATTTCACCTTTGTGGAACCAGATTGTAGCGATGAAGAATTAAATGCGGCGTTTAAGCCCAATACTAAAGCCGTTTTTGGAGAAACCCTTGCCAATCCGGCGCTCACCGTTTTTGATATTGAACGCTTTGCTAAGGCGGCCCATGCCCACGGCGTTCCCTTAATCGTGGATAATACCTTTGCCACCCCCATCAACTGCCGTCCTTTTGAATGGGGAGCGGATATCGTCACCCACTCCACCACCAAATACATGGATGGGCACGATGCCACCGTAGGCGGTGCCATTGTGGATTCCGGAAAGTTTGACTGGATGGCTCACAAAGAAAAGTTCCCCGGCCTGACCACCCCGGATGCCTCCTATCACGGCATTACCTATGTGGAACAATTCGGAAATGCTGGTGCCTATATTACAAAATGCGTAGCACAGCTGATGCGGGATTTAGGTGCTATTCCTTCCCCCATGAACTGCTATCTGCTAAATTTGGGACTGGAATCTCTGGCCGTACGGATGCAGCGACACTGTGAAAATGCCCAGAAAGCAGCAGAGCATCTTGCTAAACATCCTAAGGTAACGTGGGTCAACTATCCCGACCTGCCGGATAATCCCTATTACCAATTGGCCAAAAAGTACATGCCCCACGGGACTTGCGGCGTTATCGCTTTCGGTGTACAAGGTGGACGAAAGGCGGCCGAGGAATTTATGAAGCATCTGCAGGTCGCTATGATTGCCACCCACGTGGCCGATGCCCATACCTGCGTGCTGCATCCAGCCAGTTCCACCCACCGGCAATTAACGGACGAAGAATTGACTGCTGCCGGAGTAAAACCGGATCTGATCCGTCTATCCTGCGGCATTGAAAACGTGGAAGATATTATTGAAGACTTAGACCAGGCTCTTGCTAAGATCTAACCAGCCTACAAAAGAGGACAGAGAAGAAATGCCAAGCATTTCCTCCCTGCCCTCTTTTATTGCTTTGCAACTTTTTATTGCCGAAACACGTTAAAACCGATCCCGCAAGAGCTGCAAGGCAGCCTTCGCTTCTTCTGCAAACTGTTTGACCGGAGCTTCCAGGCTGACCCGCCCGGTATAGCCGATGGTTTTGAGATTCGCAATAAAGCGGCTGTAGTCCTCTCCGTCATTTTCTGCGGGGAACGTACGCCACCACCCTCTGCGGGAAAGTTCATCTTCAAAGATCTGGCTGATGGCTTCAGGATCTTTTTTCCCGTTAAGGCAAGGGATACTAGGATTAGAAAAATGGACATGGGCCAGGTATTCCCTGCCGTATTGTAGCAGAACATCCGGAGATTCTTTCTCACACTTCATGTGATAATAATCTATCAATACCTTTACGTTGCTGCAATTCAATTGCCGGGCAAAATCTACCGACACAGCAAAGGTATTGAGGATGTTGCAGTCAGGCCGCCGCATGGGTTCCAATGCGATGGTGATACCTAGCGGCAGTGTCAAAGCAGAAATTCTCTGTGTCACATCCAGTAGCTGGTCATAGGCTTTTTCATACGGAAATCCCTGGGGAACCCGTTTCGCCCCGCCACTACCAAAGACGATAACTGACACACCCAGTACCTGCGCCCTGGTTAGTGCTGATTCCAGATAGCTCTCTATTTTTCCTGCATCTACTTCCGGCCCTGTCAGCCGTACTGAAGCGGGGAAGAAGTTGTTGCAGGCCTCGCAGACAATGCCGCTTTCCTTTACAATATCTTCCAGGCGGTGAAAGTCATCCTCACTAAGAGCCGTCATTTCTGCCAGCGGCAACTCCACATAATCAAATCCCAGGGAAGCGATTTCCCCAATAAATTCCATGCCAGTTTTATCTGCTCCCGTAGCAATCAGATTGCCACAGCACCCAAAGCGCATCATCCTCACCTTCTGTCTCTTCCGTAAAAAATTACCTCTCTACGATACCTTGTATTCGATTCGTTTGAAAATTATTCCCACAAATTTTTATTTTGATACCGAGCATCTAATGCCGTGCTAAACCATCTGCCATTGAGCACGGTCTGAATCATTATCTTTTTAGCTTGGTGATCAATGGACTGATCGGCATCCATCTCGTCCAGGATAGCTTTATAAGAAGTATGTTCTTTGGACATTTTCCCCCACGCACGGGTAGCATCTGCGTCCACAATCAGTTGTGTAGTCCCCTTTAAATCTTTCCATGGTGCCCACTTAGGAAGTTCTTTGCCATTTAAGTCCTTACCGTTGGGATTGCCGGACCACAGGAAATTTTTATAGTAGCTGTTCAGCAGAGCAGACACGTTTTTGCAACTAGGAGAAGCATATAAAGCCGGGTACTGCATCGCTGCATTTGTTAGGATATGCGTCATAAGCGATGTGGTCATGCAGTGATACGCCCCATAAATCGTAGCATATTCTTCCCCGCAAAGTTTTGGATCATCGCCCCAATGAATCAGGCAAGTGTAGATTGGCGCAGCATATTTATCCAGCATACGAACTGCAGATTCTTCTCCATTAAAATAGCCGTACATTTGGCTGCCATATTTTTCTGCAAATTTATACTGGGGTAACAGTGTCGTATCTGCCATTAACTGGCTGGAAGTAAGTGTATTGAAAGGCTTGCTGCCTTTGCAGAAAATGGAAAATTCACGGTCCCCATTGACCATCAGGATCGGTACCTGGTAATACGTTTTTGTGTCAAATCCCTCTTTGGGAAGAACGGTTCCATCAGCAAACAGATGAGGAAAAGCGCTCATCCGGATAGCTGCCCCACCAAAAGAAGCGGCCACTTCTTCATCAGTTAACCCGTATAGGAAATCCCGAACTGCTTTATTATCTGTTTCAAGCCATTTCACAGCTGCCTCTTCATCGGGCTGCAATCCTTTTTGCACTACGAGGGGCGCCAAATGCCGTGCTTCCACATGGGCACTGGCGGCTGGATCGGCTGTAGTCATCCCGCCGCTAAAAGAGATGGCTTTTTGATATTTTCCGGCAAAAGAAGGAGCAATCAGCATCGCCATAACGTCCCGGCCTCCTGCCGAAGAACCAGAGATTGTAATATTTTCTGGATTTCCGCCAAAAGCTTCCGCATTTTCTTTCACCCATTCCAGAGCAGCCCGAATATCCAGCAGGCCAAAGTTCCCGGAATTTTCTTCTGCCGTTCCATGGCGCAGCGCAGGCAGTGCATTAAATCCTAACAGCCCCAACCGGTGATTGATGGAAACGATAACGGCATTGGTTTCTTTGGCTAGGGCAGTCGCCGGAAGAGCAGCGCTCTTGCCCGTTTGGTTATTGCCTCCATGAATATAAAATAAAACAGGCAGATTGGTTTCTGCGGTATCCGGACGGGTAATATCCAATGTCACGGCACCGGCTTCACTGCCCAGCAATGTCGGTTTCCCATTAACTTTACCAATTTGTGTGGCGCTTTTGCTTTCCGTGGCTTTCAAAACGTCCTGCCAAGGGTGCAAATGCTGCGGGGCTTTCCACCGTAGTGATCCCACCGGGGCCAAAGCATAGGGCACACCATACCAATGGAGCGCTTCATCCTTTGCAAAGCCTTTCAAGGCACCATATTTTGTTTCAACGAGTACGCTCTGATTATATCGGGGAGATTGGTTGATTTCATGGATCGCACTAACAGAAGCTCCAGTATTGGCAGCATGAACCGGCAGATCCCATCCACCTGCCATCAGAAGGGAAAGTACGCAAACAGCTGCCAGGAATCTGTTTTGTCGTTTTCTTTCGTTCATGACACATGACCTCCTTCGTACAAAAAGACATGAACAAAAAGGGGCTCCCGTGCTGAGAGCTCCTTTTCTAACGAACTATTTATTTTGCCTGAGTATGATTTTTCCCCTGCTTGGTAGGAATATCCAGGATCAGGTCGCTGGCTTTGCCAGCCCGGAGCAGATAACTGTCCGTGGTATGTCCTACAATACGGGTGACTTCCCGGCTGATGTCCATGGCTTTGTCCAAATCCACGTCGGTTTCAATCCCCATCTCATCCAGCATATGCAGCAAATCTTCTGTCGCTACATTGCCGGCAGCACCAGGGACGAAAGGACAACCGCCTACGCCGGCAAAGCTGGCATCAAACTGGGTAAAGCCCTCATTCAGGCCAGCCAGGATGTTGGCAATGCCCAGGCCGCGGGTGTTATGGAAGTGCAGCCACCAGGAAATATCGGGATATTTTTGTTTAACCACCTGGCAAATCTGGGTTACCTGGGAAGGATAGCCCATGCCGGAAGCATCGGACAAGCTGATTTCCGTAATGCCGACGGCCATATAGGCCTCGATAATCTTGCACACCACATCCACAGGGATTTCTTTGTCCCAGGGGGAACCAAATGCCATGGAAATGGAACCAGAAATGCCAATTTCCGCTTCTTTAGCCCGGTCCACACAGGCGGCAAACCGTGCTACGCTTTCTGCCGGGGTGCAGTTCAAATTGGCCAGGTTGTGTGCCACGGAAGCGGACACATTCAGTTTCACTTTCGTGCAACCACAGGCAATGGCCCGTTCCACACCTTTTAAGTTAGCAATCAGCGCCCGGTATTCCACGCCTTCCTTTTTCTTGATGCCCCGGAAGACCTCATCGGTGTTAGCCATTTGAGGAACGGCCTTAGGGCTCACAAAACTGCCTACTTCAATCACAGGGAAGCCGGCATCTGAAAGCTGATCAATGAGATGAATTTTTTGTTCTGTGGTAGGAACCACTTTTTCATTCTGGAACCCGTCCCGTGGTCCCACTTCACAAATACGAACTTTTTTTACTGTCGTAAGTGCCATAGCACACCGTCCCTCTTATTCTTTCAGGTATTTATCCCCGGCCGCCTTGATATCTTCTACATGCACCAGGTCAATGTATGTCTGGAAGTCCAGCATTTCGCCAGGATACCCTTCTGGCGTGCCATGTTCTTTAATATATTTCAGCACGCTAAGCTGTGCTGCTACCTGGGCAAAGAGTACGCTGAAGGGGAAGGTAATAATCTTGTATCCTAACTTTGTTCCGCAGTCTTCCGTAGTAAATTCTTTAAAGAAGGGCTGGTTGGGGAAATACCCCAGATGGATAGGTCCATGCACTTTTTCTGGCAAGCTCACCAAGGCTTCCCGGGATTTCGGCAGGATTTTGACCATATCGGCGCCGGCATCCAGGTACGCATTGGCACGATCGATGGCTTCATCATCCGGTGCGTCGGTACGGGCAATGATCAAAAGATCCGGATCCGTCCGCGTATCCACGGCAGCCTGAATCTTCCCGCACATTTCATCCACGCTGATAACTTCCGTCTTACTGATAAACGGGCAGTTGGGCGGCTGTTTTTGGTCTTCAATAAAGAATCCGCCTACGCCGGTTTTTTCATATTCCTTTACGGTACGAATCACGTTCAGTGCGTTGCCGTAGCCACCTTCTGCGTCACAGATAATGGGGATATTCACGGCATCGGCCATTTTGCTGAGAATGTCCACAGTTTCGTTTAGTGCCAATAGACCGGAATCCGGCTGTGCCAGCACTACCCCGTGCATCCCATAACCAGTGGTACCGCAGACCTGGAATCCTGCTACTTCA
Source organism: uncultured Acidaminococcus sp. (assembly GCA_905213155.1). Lineage (GTDB taxonomy): Bacteria > Bacillota > Negativicutes > Acidaminococcales > Acidaminococcaceae > Acidaminococcus. Next base: position 14,242 of record CAJMHI010000025.1, read on the forward strand.
ATTGCCCGGGCGCTTAGGGCGTCATAGGCACAGGGAGCAACCAAATATTTATTGTCTGCCAGCAGTTTCCGCAATTTGGTCGTCATTTTTTCTTTTGCCATAACAGGTTCTCCTTCGTTTTACTATTTTCGTACAATTATCGGATTACCCTGCTTTCCAGGGAAAACAGGGTATCCGTTTCAGCTTGCGCCGCTCTTATTTGGATTTGTGAGATTTTGCATGGTTGGGCGCAACGAACTGGCCGTTTTCGTCCTTCACCAGTTTCCCGTCTTCTACCAGTGCATTGGGGCTGTAGATATCATTGATATTCCAGCAGCCCGGCGTAGGCACCACAATGTTTTCCATGGGAGCTTCTACCAGGAACGGCCGGCCTTCTTTATTGGCTTTCATGGCCATTTCCATTGCCGGTTTGAATTCATCGGCGCTCTTTACACAGATGGATTCCACGCCATAGGCTTTCGCTACGCCAGCCCAGCTGGGGCTGTAGGATTTGCCATCGGGAGTCTGGAACACGGTACCAAATTTGCTGCCGTAGTTAGCATTTTCCAACCCGGCAATGGTACCAAAGGCAGAGTTATTCATCACAACCCATGTCACAGGGATACCTTGTTCCACGGCAGTAGCCAGACAGGTGGGATTGACGCCAAAACCGCCATCACCGGTCAAGGTAATGCAGACTTTGTCCGGAGCAGCCAGTTTGCCGCCCAGTACGGCGGAGGCACCAAAGCCCATGGTCGCCAGACCGGAGGAGTGATGGATGCTGCCGGGTACGGTAATGTCATACTGCTGAGCCACACCATTTTTGTTCCAGCCCACATCGGTAAAGATATGTGCGTCTTCGGGGATAGTTTCCTTTACGTCTTTCAAAATCCGCTGCGGCGTCATGGGGAAACGACCATCGTTGGAAATCGCCACGTTCTGTGCCTTGAAATCGGCTCTTGCCTTGGCAATGGCTTCCCGCAGACCTTCCCGTTTAATGCCTTGTGGGCAAAGTTTTTTTGCTTCTTCCAGAATTTGTTTCAAGCCCAGTTTCAGATCGCCCACGGCACCAATGGCAACCGGGTAGTTCCGTCCGATTTCGCTGGGATCAATATCAATCTGCAGGAATTCGGTATGATCCGGATCAAAGGTTACACCCCGATACCAGGAGGAGCTGTCTGCTTCTGCAAAACGAGTCCCCAAGCCCAGGATCACATCCGCTTTGCTGGTGAGGGAATGGGTAAATTCCATGCCCCAGAACCCAGTCTGTCCAATCATCAGCGGATGTTTGTCACTGATGCAGCCTTGGCCCATCAAGGTACGGGATACAGGAATATCCAGGAATTCAGCCAGTGCTGCCAATTCTTCAGAAGCTTGTGCCAGCAGGATACCGCCGCCAGCATGGAGCACCGGGCGTTTTGCTTCTACTAATTTTTTAGCAATGGCTTTAGCAGCTTCCGGATCCAGGGCCGGTTTCATGGTGATATGGCTGTCATGATAGGTCCGATCCCAGATGTAATCTTCCACTTCCCGGGAGAAAATATCCATAGGAACGTCAATCAGCACAGGGCCAGGACGGCCGGATTCTGCCAGACGGAACGCCTTATCCATGATTTCAGCCATGGATTCCGGATCGTCCACACGCCAGGCCCGTTTTACCACCGGCTCCAGGATCTTGTACTGGCTGCCGTCTTCGTGCATATTTACTTCCTGATGGGGATGTTTGCCAAAATAGTAAGTAGGCACGTCCCCGGCGATAACCACCATAGGAATAGAGTCAAATGCCGCATTGGCTACACCAGTCAATACGTTGGTCAGCCCTGGCCCAAGGTGGCAAAGGGCCACAGAAGCCTTGTGGGTAATCCGTGCATAACCGTCTGCCGCAGTAGAAGCTACGGCTTCGTGCCGGTTGGAAATAAATTTAACTTTTTTGCTGCGGCTGAGGGCGTCCAGCATACCAATGACAGTATGGCCGCACAGACCGAAGACGTATTTTACATCCCGTCTTTCCAGGTAGTCCACCATCAGATCCGCTATCAGTTTCTTTGCCATCTTTATTCCTCCTGTGAGTTTCTTTCTGTAGGAACCCCTGCCAAATACAAGCGTTCCAAATACTGGTTCAACACGTCGCCGCTGCGGACCACGTAATTTTTAAAATATTCCACAGCCGGCACCGCATACCGTTCCTTGTTCCACTGGAGATACAACTTGCGTTTGGGTGTTTCTCCCAGCGGAATGACTTTTGTCCCATAGGGAACGCCCGTCAAAGGATACGGCACAATGGACAGCCCGTAGCTTGCTGCTACAAAACCGTAAATCACCACATCATTGGGGCTTTCCATTACCACTTTTATAGTGATGCCCCGTTTGGTAAATGCTTCTCGTACCTGCTTGGAAATCTGCCCGGAGGCATCAAAGGAGACGAAATTTTGTCCTTGAAAATCCTCCAGCCGCAAGCTCTTTCGGCAGGCAAAAGGATGTCGCTCCGGCACCAAGGCAACCAGTGCATGTTCCCCAATATAACAGCTCCCGATTTGGGGGCTGTCGATTTTTGTGCATAAGATCAGATCCAGCTTGCCTTCCAAAAGATCTTTCCGCAGGTTATACCAGCCGCGGGAACTATACTGAAACTGTACCCCTACCCGATTGGTTTCGCTGCGATAGCGGATCATCAAATCCGTGGCAAACGCCTCGATAGAGTAAAATCCACCCAGCATAATGGTCCCTTTATTGGGATCCAAGTATTCTTTCAGGGTGTCTATGCCGGCTTCCAGCGTATTCAGTGTCTTTTTAGCGTAGGGAAGAAAGAGCTGTCCGTATTTGGTCAGCTGGACATTTCTCCCCTTCCGCTCAAAAAGCTTGGTACCCAGTTCCCGTTCCATATCCCGCATGGCATGGCTCAGGTTGGACTGGCTCACCCGGAGGCGTTCCGCCGCCCGGGTGTAGTGTTCCAGTTCCGCTATAGTCGTAAAGTAGTACAGCCACTGGAGTTGCATGGTTTCTGCTCCCTTCCGCTTCGCACGATCTCTTCTCTAGTGCTTTCATCATCGCACAGAGTCGCACCTTTTGGCAAGCGTCTAAAGCAGCGCAGATAAAGTCACGTTACTTAGAGGCCGCATCCAGTTCTTTCGTCAGGAGACTGCCAAGGCCATTCACGTCTTTATCAATCTTTTCGTTCAGGGCTTTTACACCAGGCAGAGCCAGTACTTGATCAAAGAAGTCCTTATTGTAGGTAATGATGGTCATACCCTTCTTCTTCAGGTCTTCCTGGTTCTTCTTATCCACGTCACCCAATTTACCAGCCATTTCCTTCCGCGCTTCTTCTACAGCCTGGTTCAAAGCTTTCTGGTAAGCGGGATCCAGGGCGTCATAAGCTTTTTTGTTGATGGCAATCTGGTTGGCATAGAGGATATGGTTGGTATCGGCCAAATATTTCTGCACTTCGTTGAAGTTTGCAGATACGACGGTGTCTGCTGCGTTTTCTTCTGCTTCTACGGTACCGCTCTGGAGAGCAAAGTACACTTCAGGCCAAGCCAGCGGAGTGGGGTTAGCGCCCAAGGCAGTCCAGAACGCCATATGGTTCTTGTTGCTCATGGTACGAATCTTCAGGCCCTTGAAGTCATTTAAGGTATTCAAGGCTCTATTGGCAGTGGTCAGACGGAAGGTGGCATTTTGCAGAATACCCAGGTAATGCAACCCGGCTTTTTCATAAGCTGCGGACAATTTCTTGCGGAATTCCCCATCTCCGTTCAGGACTTTGTCGATGGTTTTTCCGTCATATTTAGCAAAAGCCATAGGCATATCAAACACAGCCGTTTCCGGAATGATGGCAGTCACAGGTGCCATCTGCATCACAACGATCTGGATATCGTTGGACTTAATCTGCCGGAGCAGGTCTTCGTCGCCGCCTAGTTCAGAGTTAGGATGGTAATCAATCTTAAATTTACCACCAGTGATTTTTTCCACGTTCTTGGCAACCAGTTCACCAAATTGTTGTCCTGCAGCGCCTTTACCAGCCGAATCTGCGCCGATCATTTCGACAGCTTTCAGTTTGGAATAGTCTCCGCTGCCACCGGAAGAAGCACTCTTTTCTTCGCCGCCACCGCAGCCTGCCACAGACAGGGCCAGGATGCTGGCCATAATCAAACCGGCAACTTTTTTCCAAGCACGTTTGCTTTCCATAATCACAATTCCTCCTTTTTTCTCTCACACAATGGTTCCGTCAACAACTTACTTTAACAAACTTGGTAGATACGTAGACAGTGCAGGGATGTAGGTAATGGCAAACAAGGCAATCACGAAAGCGATGATAAAGGGCAGTGCTTTTTTAGCCACATCCATGGGCTGCTCCTGGGCAATATTCCCAGCCACGAACAAGTCCAGTCCAAACGGCGGCGTTGCAAGGCCGATGGACAAGCAGCAAACCAGCACAACGCCCAGGTGTACCGGATCCACGCCCAATTTTACGCAGGCCGGCAGCAGTACCGGTGCCAAAATGATGATGGCAGGCCCGGTATCCATAACCATCCCCAGCAGGAAGAAGATAATGACCAGTACGGTCAGGACAGTAAAGCTGGAGTGGAAATTTCCCAGGATAAAGCTTTCTACGGCGCGGGTCGCCCGTGTCAGGGACAGTACACGGCCGAAAGCCGTTGCAAAGGCCAGAACGAAAGCCAGCCCGCCATAGGTCTTAACAGATTCACACAACATAGGAATCAGTTCATTGAGCTTCATGGTCTTGTAAATTAAGAGGGAAACAATCAGTGCATAGAATACGGATACCGTCGCAGCTTCCGTCGGAGTCGTCCAGCCGGTATAAATACCACCCAGTACAATCACCGGACACAAGAGCGCCCAGAAGCTGTCTTTAAACAGTTTGAAGAAGCCTTCACTGGAAAGCTCATCCATACGGGCTTTAATTTTTTCTTTGTCTTCCCCGTTTCTCGCACAGTAGAAGACCGCGTAGGCCATGAGGGCCACACCAATCAGAATGCCGGGCAGTACGCCGCCCAGGAACAAGTCACCAGTGGAAACACCGGTTGCCAAAGAATACAGCACAAACGGAATGGAAGGCGGAATGATAACGCCCAGGCCGCCGGCTACTGCAATAAGGCCTGCGCTCCAAGTGCGATCATATCCCAGATCCGTAAGGAACGGTACGCACATGGCGCCTACGGCTGCCGTCGTGGCAGGACCGGAACCAGAAATGGCTCCGTAGAACAAACAGGTGAGAATCACGGCGCAAGGCAAACCACCGGTAATCCGACCGGCAAAGAAAGCGAAGAAGTTAAACAGTTTCCGAGAAATACCGCCTTTGGCCATAATGACGCCGCCCAGGATGAACAGGGGTACCGCCAGAATCGGTGTGGAGTTGGCACCGGAAAACGTATTGTTCAGCAGCTGTACAATACTGCCGCCACGGTGAAGCAACTCAATCGGGGCCACAGACCCCAGAATCATACTGATGGCAATAGGAATAGAGAGAGCAATGGTCACCAGGAAGACTACAAATACCATTAGTGCTGCCATACTCACTCATCTCCTTCCTGGGCCATAGCAGCTTCTTTAGCTGCATCCTGCATAGTCTGTTCTACAGTGGACAATTCCACTTCGTTAAATTTCTTAATGTGAATAATGATCATCTGGATGCCCCGGATTACGGCCAGGAAAAATCCGATCACCATAAACACGTACACAAAGGACATGGACCACTGCATAGCAGGGGAAATTTCGTGGCTGGCGGCAATGTTCTCATAAACTTCCAGGGAATAATACCCTAAGTAGGCCATGCTTAGCATAGTCACCGCATCCACTGTCAGGTTCACGATTTTTTTCAACGTATTAGGGAGCAGATCTTTCAGTACCCCCACCCGCAGCATATTTTCCATACGGATGGTGTAGGGCAGGGAAATGAATACGCTCCAGATCCACATGAACCGGCAGAATTCTTCTGCCCAGGTCAGGGAGGTCATACCGGGAATTTTCCGGACGATAACCTGGATCATACTAACACAGGCAATCAGGACCAGCATGATGACCAGGAAGGTCTCTTCCAGGTGATCATCCAGCCAGTGTATGAGTTTCATCAGACGTTCCTCCTTTGTCTCTGCACGCAGCAGTTTTTATTTTTCACCGTTTTTTTCGGCCAGAATATCTAAGAGTTCCTGCCGCATGGCTTCCACCGGAGCCTTTTGCCCGCTCCACAGTTCCACCTGGGCTGTGCCCTGGTACAGGCTCATGGAAAGGCCATTCAGTACCTTACAGCCGGCAGCTTCTGCATCCATAAGGAATTGGGTTTTAGCCGGATTGTAGCAGGCATCAAAGTAAAATTGCTCTTTCTTGATGTACTTTTTGGGCAGCGGGCTTTGGCCAATGCTTTTGCCCATGCCCACACCACTGGCATTTAAGACAATATCCGCAGCTGCCACTTTGCTGAAGTCTTCATGAGGTACAAATTCAGCCACCTGGGCGAAGTTTTTGTTGATGTCATCCACCAGTGCATGAGCGCTTTCCGGGAATAAATCCGTGATGTAAATTTTAGGCGCCCCGTGATAAGCCAGGATGGAGCACATAGCCCGTCCAGCACCGCCGCTGCCAAAGCAGAAGAACACGTTTTCTGCTACCTTTACGCCGGCTTCTACCAGTGCGGTATAAAATCCTACGCCGTCCGTGTTATAGCCTTTCAGTCTGCCATCCGGCAGTTTCACCACCGTATTGCTGGAGCCCATCTTTTTGCACAGGGGGTCCAGCTCGTCCAGGTATTCCAGGACTTTCACCTTATTGGGCTTTGTCACGGCAAACCCTGCAAATGGCATGTAGCGCAATCCGTTAACGATGTCTCCCAAGTGCTCATTGCCTGTCACTGTGTAAAAGTACAGCATGTTTAATCCTGCAGCTTCGTAGCCTTTATTTTGCATACGGGCGGCAAAGGACTGTGCCAAAGGATCGCCTAACAACGTAATGAATTTCGTATTGATATCCGGTTTCATCATGACCCTTCTTTCTTTACTGATCTACTTCCGCCAATACTTTTTTCGCATAGTTCAAACAATTTTTCACATGGCCCAGGGCCCCATATTTCTGAATATTCTCCAGGTTGGGGAGTTCAATAGAGCAGGGATGTGCCGGCAGCGCTTTGAGAATCCGTACCAAGGGAATCGCTCCCAGTCCCGGATATTCCCGGGCACCCCGCATGACTTCCGGCCGTTCCATCATATAGTAATCTTTCGGGCAGTCGCACAAATGGATGAGACCAAACCGGTCCGGCGCAATGGCCTGAATTTCTTCCGGTGTTTCCTGGGCCCAGTACACATACAGCATGTCCAGGAAGAGTTTCAAATTCGGTGCCTTCACCTTCTCCTGCATGGCTTTGGCCCCTGCCAGATTCCGTATCCGGGAAATGGCCGGATATTCCAGATTAACTGTCAGCCCGAATTCCGCAGCCTGTTCGCAGATTTTACCGTAGCACTCCACGGCAAAGCTTTCATCCTTGCTCCAGTCACTGGAGAGCACATCTGTAGCGCCCAGTTCCGCACCTTTTTCAAAAGCTGCCCGGTAATCCACCGGGATATCTTCCCGCACCCGTACCAGTTCAATATCCAGCAGCGGCAAACCGGTTTCTTTCAGCGCTTGTTGGATCTTTTTAAACAGTTCCGAATCCCCCACCAGATCATTCTGGGGTTCTCCTGCTTGTCCCATAGGGATGGTCCGCAAACTGACAGAGTCATAGCCGGCTTCTGCCGCCATATGAATCTGATCCACCGCTTCCACACCGGGAACGGTCAGATACGCCAAAGAAAATTTTCTTGCCATCTTCGTACCTCCTTAGAATGCAGAGTTGACGACCTTGTTTGACGGTTTATAATGTTCTGACTTTTTAAAGCAGTGCGTACAATCAGTCTTTTCTCTGCTTCGCGCGGAATGAATTATGTAATTTTGTCCCGTTTTGTTGCTTTTATTATACAAAATATATTTTATGAATTCTAATATTCTTTTTCTATGAAATGATGAGCAAAACTCATATGAACAGTTTTTATAAAGGAATTCTATCAGAAAATTATGGTTTGCCTATGATTTCACAAAGTATTGTAGCAGATTGCAATGATAAAAAAATCCGGTTCCCCAGGTTGTACCCAGGACTCCGGATCCTATCTATCACGATACCCTATTTATTTATCGCCTGCTCAAGACCTCATAAAACAAACCGTCCCATGAAAGGTCAGCGGCCCTTCTGTTTCCCTTTCAATATGGCCTGTTTCCCAATAGGCCAGAGGCATCTCCTCTTTCCACTGGCGGAAAAAGACAAGGAGCTGAACATAATCCCCCACTAAGGTAAGCTCCATGGGCAGATGATCCTGCTTCTTCCCCGTTTCCCGGGGACGGCAGGCCACCACCTGCACTTGGGTTCTTTCTGCCAGTGCGCTGATTTTTCCCATGGCTTCCATCCCATCTTTGGGAGCGGCTTCTGTGGTAAACTGTGCCGTGTTTTTTCGTTTTGTCCTGGCTGCTCCTGGATCGTATTGCCTGGCAAAGACTTCTACTTTTTCCCTCTGCTGCAAAAGACCTGCCGCCCTCGCCCAGTCTTTTTGTCCGTTCTGCCAGAAAGGAAGTGCTACGGCCCAAGTCAGCCACAAACACAGCAGCAAAAAAACAAGGCCCGTAACAGCCGGGACTTTATCCCTGGCGTTTTCCATCCACTGTTTTCGTTCCATTCCCGTTTCCTTTCTGCATTTCCACCAAAAGAGAGAATTCCGTTTCTGATTTTTCGTCAAGGCGTTCCATCTTTTCGATCTGCACGTTTTTCACCGCCCGCTCGTCACGAAGCCGCTGTACAAAGGAAAGAACCGCCTGACTTTCCAGTGTCCGTCCGGAAAGGCGCAGCATTTTCTTGTCCCGGTTTTCCTTATCCCAGGCAGCCTGCTGGAGATAACAATCTGCAGGCAGTTCCCGTCCCAAAAGTGTCAACCAGGCATCCCAGTCAACATTCCGGTTACGAACAGTTTGCTGTTGTTTTACCTGCTGGGACAAAAGGCGGTTTAACGTTTGCTCTTCCTGATAGCATTCATACCAGGAACCCATTGCCAGCAGGGCATTTTTTGCCTCCTGCTGCTTCTTATATGCTATTTCTTGAAAAATCCCACCAAAAAGGCAAAAAATAAGCGCTGCCGCCCCGGTCACTTCCATGCCCCGGATAACAGCAGGCCAGGATGGCAGCGGCTGTTTTGGCTGAAAATCCCACTGTCTTGTCCTTTCCATAAAAAGTGCACTCCCCAGCGCTGCTGCCGCACTTCCATAGGATAGCTTCTTTTTTAGGTCAGGATAGCACGGTAAGGCTTGCAGCGTATCCGAAAGCGGCAGTTTTTCCAGTGGTATCCCTTCTGCTTGGAGCTGCTTCTGCCATTTTGCCAAGGTCTCTGTGCTTGACCCCCACCAGTAGGCCAGCACGGCCAAAAGCTGTCTCTTGCGGTTTTCCTGTCGCATGGTTTCCAGGATTTTTTTGCCTAGTGCGGTGTCTTCCTGCTGCACTGAATCCCACAAAAGACTTTGCTCCACCCCGTCCCATTGTTTTCCTTGGGCACGAGCAAACGAAAATACAGCCTGGGGCTCACCTTTTGCATAGAGGATAAGCGTGATGGTTTTCTTTTCTTCCAGCCATAGCCAGGCAGCGGTTTTTTTTGCCGTCCATAGCCCCAGAGAAAGTAGCGCAGGCTGAATTTTTACCGGATGCCAGCCCATTTCCCGCAAGAGCTTCTGCGTCCAGGCAATGACAGGCTGCGGCATGGCGATTGCCCCTGTCTGTCCTGAAGGCAATGGGGATCCCAGACGCAGCGAATAATTTCCTGCCTCCCAGGGTACTTTTTGGACACTTTCCCAGTAGGCAGCTTCCTGCCGCTCTGCTTCTTTTTTCAAAACAGGCAGGGACAAGGTAAGCCAGGTAGAAGCTTCTGGAGCAACTGTCACAGCACAAGCTTTGGCAGTGATTCCCTTTTTTCCGCATTCCATGCGCAGCCATTCGCACAGGGCAGAGATTTTTTCTTCAGGGATCTTTTCTCCCAGGGACATAGGCAATGCTTCCTGTAAAACCCGTTCCAGCCGCAAGGTATCATTTTCCCGCCGGACCTGGCATACGGTGATACACCGGGAATCCAGATATAAGGTTAAAAGTTTCCGGGGTAAGGGATGAAAAAAAGAGTGCAGTTTCTGCCCAATAGATTCCCGGTGCAGTCCTAACAGGCAAAAAAGCATTCTCCGATCGGGAAATTGCCAGAACGCCAAAAGAGGCTGCGCTAGGCCACTATTCCAGAGCATGACAAAAAATGCCGCCCCGCAGAGGAATGGGGCAAAAGGAATGGGCTCCCAGAATGCCTCTTTGCGTTTCATCCGTTTCAGAAGCAAAAAAGCAAGTGCCGCCAACACAGCTCCGAAAAGTCCCTTCAAGCCGTCCACAGGCCCCAGCCATAATCCCAAGAGTGTCACAAGGCGTACATCCCCGGCACCAGCACTGCCCGGAAACATTCGGTAGAAGAAATACAGTACGCCCCCCACCACCAGTGCCCCGGTTGCAGCCCACAAAAAGGAAGTGCCCAGCCAGAAGTGCTGGAAAAGAATCAATGCCCCCAGGGGCCAAAACAAATCTTCATACAACATTTGCTCCTTGGCATCCAGCCAGCTGAGTAGGAGCATGAGGGAAAGAATCCCCCATTGGATGAGGAGCAGCACGGATGCCTCCCGGAAAATGCCCAACAGAGCAAAGAAAAAACCGGTCTCCAGTTCCCTAAGGCAATATATCCAGGGAATTTCTGCGCCGCAGTGCCGGCACTTGCCCCGTAGCCATAAAAAGCTCAAAATAGGAAATAATTCCCACAGTGCCAATGTATGCCCGCAGGCGTCACAATGCGACCGGGGGCCCAGCAGGGATTCTTCCCGATAGAGCCGCACCGCACACAGGAAGAGGAAGCTCCCCACGCAACATCCGATGAAAAAATAAGCAAAAATGAGTGTTAATGGCATAGCATCCCCCTATCCCTGAATACTGGTGCGCAACCCGATAGCTTCGCCCAGGTGCAGCATGGAAATCTCCTCGCTGCCAGCCAGATCTGCAATAGTCCGTGCGACTTTGATGATCCGGTCATGGCTTCTGGCCGAAAGTCCCAGAGAGGTAAAATACTTTTCCAGCAACTTTTGGGCATCCGGCGCCAAGGCGCAGAACTTCTTCACTTCCCGCCGCCCCATGCTGGCATTGCAGAATAAATGGGTCCCTTCCAGCCGCTTCCGCTGAATCTTCCGGGCGTTTACAACCCGCTGCCGGATTTGGGCAGAACTTTCCTGGGCACAATTGCTTTGCATTTCTTGATACTGCAGCCGGGGTACGTGAATCTGAATATCAATCCGATCCAGCAGCGGACCGGAGATCTTTTTCCGGTAACGAGCAATATCTCCCGGACGGCAGGTACACTGGTGCACGCCGTCTTCTTCTCCCCAAAAACCACAAGGGCAAGGATTCTGCGCCGCTACCAGGATAAAGCGGGCCGGATAACTTAAGGATGCCTGCACTCTGCTAATAGTAACCACGCCATCTTCCAGGGGCTGACGCAATACCTCCAGGGCGCTCCGGGAAAATTCTGGCAGCTCATCCAAAAATAAAACACCGTGATGAGCCAAGGTAACTTCCCCCGGGCGGGGTACGCTGCCGCCGCCAATTAAAGCGGATTGGCTCACCGTGTGGTGCGGACTGCGAAAAGGACGTTCCTCTACAATGCCATGTTGCCGGGTAAGAAGACCGGAGATACTGTAAATTTTCGTGACTTCCAAGGCTTCTTCTTCCGTCATCGGCGGCAGGATGGTAGAAAGTCGTCTGGCCAGCATGGTTTTTCCAGCGCCAGGGGCTCCCACCATCAGGACATTGTGCCCACCGGCAGCCGCAATTTCCAAGGCTCTTTTTGCTACCCGCTGCCCCTGTACATCCGAAAAATCAACAGTACTTTCTTCCGGTCCGTCCAAGAGCAAACTTTTCTTTTGCAAGGGAGTAAGCTGTACTTTCCCCTGGAGATGCTCCACGATCGCCGTTAAGGTATCCGCAGTGTACACGGTAATCCCATCCACCAGCTGCCCTTCTGCTGCATTGCCGGAAGGAATGACCATGCAACGCCAGCCGTCCTCCCGCGCTTTTAAGATCATAGGCAAAATTCCGTTAATGGACCGCAGAGCCCCATCCAGTGCCAATTCTCCGGCAAATACCGGACACTGCTGGTCATCCGGCAGTTTGATATACTGTTTGGCTGCCAATATTCCTATGGCAATCGGCAGATCCAGTCCGGATCCGTCTTTTTTCAGATCTGCCGGGGCTAAATTCACGGTAATATGGGTATCCGGAAAATGAAAACCAGAGTTTTTCACGGCGGCTTTTACCCGCTCCCGGGATTCTTTAATGGCCGTATCTGGCAGGCCCACAATTTCAAAGGCGGGTAGCCCATTGGTTACATCCACTTCCACGCGGACCAGTTCACCATTGATACCTCTTGTTGTTTCGCCATAGGTACATGCATACACGTTCTTTTTCTCCTTGTTCGTCTCTTATTAAAATCCTTATTGCAATGGATACTTGCTATTTCGCATTAAAAGGCACTGGTGACATGATTGAGCTGGATGTCTCCATACAATTCTGTAATTTCGATTACGTCAAACCGGATAGTGCAGCGAGGGTGAGGATGCCGCTTGAGGTAATACAGCGCCGTCGTGCGAAGTTTCCGTTGTTTACTGGACGTTACAGCCGCAGCAGGGCGGCCAAATTTCAGGCTACGCCGTGTTTTTACTTCCACAAAAGCCAATATCTGACCTTGTCTCGCTACAATATCCAGTTCTCCAAACAGGCAGGAAAAATTTCTATCCAGGATTTCGTAGCCCTGCTCCTCTAAAAATACAGCAGCTATGTCTTCCCCGCTGTTGCCAAAATGACGCCGTGGATCCATGTAATTCTTGTATGATAATTACAGAAGCAAAATCACCATTTTCCTTTCTTTAGATTCTG
>CAJMHI010000026.1 GCA_905213155.1 uncultured Acidaminococcus sp.
TCGTGGGCGGTGCAACCGGTACCCTCACCGATGGGAACATTGGTGTGAATAACGTGGGTGGCAAGCTGAAAGTCCAGCTCTCCAAAGACGTGAATCTGACACCTGAAGGCAGCGTGGAACTTGGCAGGACTATCGTAACAAGCACAGGGATTAAGATTCGTTCTCTCAAGGAGTATAACCGGACACACCAGGCGCCTCCTCGTCAGGATGGAGATCCAGAACCGACTACTGTAGAACTCAAAGATGATGGGTTGTACAATGGGTATTACACAATTCGTCAAGTAAAATCTGCTTTGGGCGATACCAATCTGGATGATGTTAACGAGGAACAGAAATACAGCGCTGCTACCGTGGCCGATTTGCAGAGATTGAACAAGACCATTAACGAGAAGAGCGAGGGAGAACTGCGGTTTGACGCCAACAGCGGCGGAGAAGTGACCAATAAGTCCCGCAGCAAGGTAACCATCGCTGGCGCCGGAACTGAAGAAGATGAGCGCTATGACGGTGGCAATCTGAAAACCTATATTTCTCAGGACGAAGATGGGAACACCACCATTAAATTGATGATGGCCAAGAATGCACAGTTTGAATCTGTGAAGGCTGGCAACACGATGATGGATACGCATGGCATCACCATCCATAATGAAGATGGTAAGCCTGATGTAAGTCTCACCGGAAACGGCCTGGATAACGGCGGCAACCGGATTGTGAACGTAGCGGCTGGTAAAAACGACACCGATGCCGTAAACGTGAAACAGCTGAAGGACGTGGTGAATCAATCCGTTGAAGGTGCCAAGGCCAAGTCCGGTAAGAACATCACAGTGGATAATAATGGCAAGGTCAACCTGAATGATTCCATTACCATGGGGTCGGATGATGATCCCACCAAGCAAGTGAAGATTGATGGAGAAAAAGCCTCTATCACGGCAGGCAGCGGAGCCAATCAGGTAAGCCTGGATGGCTTACAAGGCAAAGTTACAGCTGGAAAAGTGACGGTAAACGGAAGCAGCGGGACGGTCAATGGCTTGACTAACCTGACCTGGGATGCAGAGCACATCACCAGCGGGCAGGCGGCTACCGAAGACCAGCTGAAACAAGCTGTAGGCAACATCCAAAACCTGAGCGAAGATGCTGGCAAACACAGCTCTGTAACGGCGGGAGACAACATCACCGTTACGGAAGATGGTACCAATGAAAAAGGAGGGGTTGTCTACAAAGTAGCCACCAGCAAAGACCTGTCCGTCAACTCGGTGACCACTGGATCCACCCGTGTGGATACTCACGGCGTAACCATCGAAAATGGGCCGTCCATTACTAATAACGGCATTGATGCCGGCGGCAAGGTGGTAACCAATGTGGAAAATGGCCGTGTTGCACCGGATTCCAAGGATGCGGTAAACGGCAGCCAGTTGTATGATACCCAAAAGGCCATCAACAATGTGGGCTCTGGGATCAATAAACTGAGCACCCGGATTAACCGGGTAGGCGCCAGCGCCGCTGCCTTGGCGGCGCTCCATCCGCAGGACTTCGATCCGGATGACAAACTGGACTTTGCAGCAGGCGATGGCAACTACAAGAGCACCAGTGCTGTAGCTATCGGTGCGTTCTACCGGCCTACGGAAAACGTGATGTTCTCTGTGGGAGGCAGCTTCTCCGGCGGTGAAAACATGGTGAATGCCGGCGTAACCTGGAAACTGGGGCAGAAGAATCACGTGACCCGGTCCCGTGTGGCCCTGGCCAAGGATGTGCTGGCGATGAAACAGGAACTGGAAAGCCTGAAGAAGGAACTGGCAGCATATAAAGCCGGCGGACAACCTAATGTAGCCACAACGGCTGCCCGTACCGTGAACTTCCCGGATGTACCGGAAAATCATTGGGCCTACAACTATGTGAAATCCCTGGCAGAACGCGGCTATCTGGAAGGCTATCCGGATGGCGAATTCAAGGGCGATCGCACCATGACGCGCTATGAATATGCGGCGATCATTTACCGCGCATTGCAAAATGGTGCACCGTCAGATGGAAACATGGCTCGCTCCATTGATGAATTCGGACCTGAACTGACGTCGGTGCAGAGCATTGACCGGTTCCGGGTAGACCGGATTTCCGGAAAGGACAACGACCGGAACAAGGTGGAACGGGTACGTGTGAACGACAAAGACAATGCGGCAAAAAATGACTATCGGGATGTGTACGGAAGTCAGATTAGCCGGTAACAAGCAGTAGATGCTACAACTGAAAGCGGGGACTCTGCATGCAGGGCCCCCGTTTTTACGTTGCGAAAAATAAAGAAACATTTGCAATTTTTGGTTGGTATCGTTTATAATACCTTTTGTAATCATGATTAGAAATTGGAAACTCCGGAAAAACCAACGCTAGTAAAACTTTTTTCAAGATGTTGTCACACTAACATACTTTTTTAATTAAGTATTATATACTAATTAAAAATAAATATTAATAAGAGACCTCCAATATCGGAAAACAGGACCAATACAGAAGGAGCACAACCATGAATCAACAACAGAAAGATGTCATCTCACGGGTGATCGGTGCGCGGATCGCCTACTACCGCAATATTTTGGGAATGACACAAAAAGAACTGGCCAATCGGCTTACCATCAGCCCCAGCACCATTGCAAAAATTGAACAGGGAAAGTACGGCAGCAGTATGTCGATTTATTATATCCTGGATTTAAGTGAAATCTTTGGCGTTGCCCCCAGTGCATTGATGCATGTGAATGAGCAGGACAGGGATCTGGTTTATGGGATGGTGTACCATCATTCCAAGTTGCAGGAGAAAAATCAGCCGCTTACGATTGCTACGGAGGTGGCTTCCTGAATCGTATCAGGCATAAATAAACAGGAGGAGCTTCTTTTGGAGAAGCCCCTCCTTATTTAATACGCTTTATTTATTTTCCCGCTTTGACTTCTTTCAACGCTTCGGCCATACGGCTGATGCCTTCAATGATCCGATCATCGGGCATATTGGAGTAGTTGACACGCATGTGGTGGTCGTTGTTGCCGTTGGGATAGAACGGTTCGCCCAATACGGCGGCTACTTTCTTTTCAATGCATTTATCAAAGACTTTCCGGGCGCTGACGCCTTCGGGGAAAGTCAGCCACAGAAACAGGCCGCCATGGGGATGGGTCCAGGTGGTGCCATCTTTGAATTTTTCTTCCATGCATTTGATAATCAGGTCACGGCGATGACGGTACAGGTCGTTGATTTCTTTTACATGGGCATCCAGGCTGAATTCGTCCATGTATTTGTCGATAATGGCCTGGTCAAAGGCAGAAGTATGCAGGTCGGAACTTTGTTTGCATTTTACAAATTCCGTAAGGATTTCTACCGGAGCTGCCAGCCAGCCAATTCTAAGGCCGGGGCAGAAGGTCTTGGAGAAAGTGCCCATGCCCATAACCAGGTTCTTGGTGTCCATGCTCAGCAGGGAGGGCAGGGTTTCCCCTTCATAGCGCAGTTCGCCGTAGGGGTTATCTTCCAGTACGGGGACTTCGTATTGGTTTACCAGGGCCATGAATTTTTCACGGCGTTCCCGGGTCCAGCAAATACCGGTAGGATTCTGAAAATCAGGAATAACGTAAATCAGCTGCACGTTGGGAGTGGAAGCCAGAATCTTTTCCAATTCTTCCGGAATCATACCTTCACCGTCGCAGGGCACTTCCTTAAAAGTACAGCCGGTAGGTTTGAAAGCGTTGATGGCAGCCAGATAGGTGGGGGATTCCATCAATACTACGGAATCTTCTTGCAGGAATACTTTGGCGGCCAAATCCAGGTTTTGCTGGCTACCGATGGTAATCAGGATGTTTTCTGCCTTCAGGCTGGATTTGTAAATCCGGTTCTGCCGGTCTGCAATCTTGCCACGCAGGCTGGGATTGCCTTCTGTGGTGGCATATTGCAATACCTTGCGGCCTTCTTCCTTGCAGACATCCACGCAGACTTTGGAAATTTCGTCAACGGGGAACAGCTCCGGGGCAGGCAGGCCCCCTGCAAAAGAAATGATATCCGGTCGCTGGGTCACCTTTAAAATTTCTCTGACGGCGGATGCCTTCATCAGGTCCATGCGTTTGGCAAACTTATACTTCATGAAAAAGCCCTCCTCTAACACTCCTTGTACATTCTTCTTGTACAACAGATGAAAATGTAAAAAAATAGTATCACTTCTGGGGATTTGAGTCAAGAAATTGCATATGAAATTCTGTATACAAAAGCAAAAAAATAGAAATGTAAAGAACAGAACAATTCCATGCACTGTACAGCGACCTAAGGGAATATGCTATAATAGCAGGGAATACAAAAGGACGGTGCATCATGGATAAGAAATTCCTTTTAATTGACGGCAGCAGCCTGCTGCATCGGGCATTTTTTGCCATGCCGCCATTTACAAACTCCCAGGGAGTGAATACGGGCGCTGTGTACGGGCTGTGCAATATGCTGCTAAAACTATTGGGAGAACTCCATCCGGAGTATATGCTGGTGGCGTTTGATAAATCCCGGAAAACCTTCCGCACGGAGAAATTTCCGGACTACAAAGGCCAGCGGTCAGCAACGCCGCCGGAACTGAAAGAGCAGTTTCCCCTTTCTATAGAACTGCTCCGCAGCCTGGGGATTCCCACGCTGGAAGTGGATAATTACGAGGCGGACGATATTATCGGGACACTTTCTGCGGCCGCACCGGAAGACGTTGCTGTCAAGATCGTGACCGGGGACCGGGATGAACTGCAGCTTATTAAAAGCAACGTGGAAGTGCTTTTTACGAAAAAAGGCATTACCACGCTGGATATTTATGATGAAAAAAAATTTGGCGAGGAATACCAAGGCCTTCAGCCGAAGCAAATCATTGATTTAAAGGGCCTTATGGGGGATGCCAGTGATAATATTCCCGGAGTGCCGGGAGTGGGCCCCAAAACGGCGTTAAAGCTCATCTGTGCCTATGACAGCGTGGAGAATGTACTCTCCCATATTGACGAAGTGAGCGGCAAATCCCTGAAAGAAAAACTGCGGGCGAACCAGGATAAGGCCCTTTTGTCCAAAGAGCTGGCCACC
Source organism: uncultured Acidaminococcus sp. (assembly GCA_905213155.1). GTDB lineage: Bacteria > Bacillota > Negativicutes > Acidaminococcales > Acidaminococcaceae > Acidaminococcus. The sequence goes on from CAJMHI010000026.1 coordinate 5,063, forward strand.
ATCTGTCTGGAAGCACCGGTGTCACGGGAATTAGCCGACTATGCTGTGAAAGGGATGCCGAAGGAGAGCCGGGAATTTCTCCGTATGCTGGAATTTAAGAACATGTGGGAAAAGTTTGCCGCCGTATTAGGGACGGAAGGAGAACAGGGAACGACTGCGGAGGATCCCCTGTCCCTTTTTGGGGAACCTGCCGCAGAAACTGCATGGGAAAAAGTTGCAGTGACGGACGAAAAGCAGGCCGAAGCGCTGCTGGAACAAATCAAGCAGGAAAATGGTGTCGTACCTCTTTCTTATCAGGTGACGGGCACGCTGCCCCATTTGGAACTAGAGACTTTGGATCTGGCATTTCATGAAACCATTTATCATTTTACGGCGCCGCTGCCGGCTAAAGCGGCCCTGCTGGCCTTTTTGGGCTCTGCAACCCAGTTAAAGGCAGTAGCCGATCCTAAAGAACTTTATAAGTATATGATGGGAGAAGGAAAAATGCTCCGGGGGATTACGGAAGATCCGTCCCTGGCGGCCTATCTGTATGAGCCGGGCGGCACCCAATATGGCGTAAAAAGCCTGGCGGAAGAATTCTTGCCCGCTGCAAGTGGGGAAGCGGCCCAGGATACGGCGGCCCTCATTCCCGTGCTTACGGAAAAACTACAGGAGAGAAACCTGATTTCTCTCTATCGGGAGATGGAGCTGCCGCTGACGGAAAACCTGGCACGGATGGAATTTACCGGGGTGGCGCTGGATGAAGCCATGCTGGAAGAAGTCACGGAAGAAATACAAAAAAAAGTGACGGTCCTGGAACAAAAAGCCTGGGACCAAGCCGGAGAATCTTTCAACCTGAATTCTCCTAAACAGCTGGGCGTACTCCTATTTGAAAAATTGGGTCTTCCCATTATCAAAAAGACTAAAACTGGATATTCTACGGACGTAAACGTGCTGCAAGCCCTCCAGGGAGAACATCCTCTCATTGAAACCTTGCTGGAATACCGGCAGCTGAGCAAATTGCTCTCTACCTATTTATTGGGGCTGAAACCCTTGCTCAACCCGGAAACGGGACGCATCCATACCCATTTTAACCAAATGGCCACGGTGACGGGACGGCTTTCCAGTGCGGAACCCAATCTGCAGAATATTCCTACCCGGACGGAAGTGGGAAAACGGATGCGAGAAATGTTTGTGCCGGGCAAAGGGTATGACCTGCTGTTAAGCTGCGATTATTCCCAGGTAGAATTGCGGGTGATGGCGAGCATCGCCCAAGATGAATTGCTGCTGGATTCTTTCCGGCACGGGCAAGATGTCCACGCTCGTACAGCTTCGGAAATCTTTGGTGTGCCGCTGGAAGAGGTGACGCCCTATATGCGGAGCAAGGCCAAGACGGTGAATTTTGGCATTATTTACGGCATCAGCGATTTCGGATTGGCCCGGCAGCTGGGTGTCCCTCGGAGCGAAGCGGCGGAATACATTAACAACTATTTTGCCCGCTATACCGGCGTAAAGAAATATATGGAACAGGAAAAACAAAAGGCCAGGGAGCTGGGGTATGTGGAAACCCTGTTTGGCAGGCGCCGCTATTTGCCGGACATCAAAAGCAGCAATTTCAACCGGCGCAGTTTTGCGGAACGCACGGCGATCAATACGCCCATCCAGGGAACAGCAGCGGATATTATTAAAGTGGCCATGCTGAAAGTGGAAGAAGCCTTGCGGCAGGCGGGACTAAAAAGCCGGGTGCTGCTCCAGGTGCATGACGAGCTGGTGCTGGAAGTCACGGATGGAGAAAAAGAACAGGCAGCTAAACTGGTAAAAGATGCCATGGAGCACGCTGTGCAATTGGCGGTGCCACTCATAGCCGATGTGGCCTGGGGCGAAAACTGGGCCAAAGCAAAGTAAGGAGCACTTTATGCCGGAACTGCCAGAAGTGGAGCAGGTGCGGATTTCCCTCCTGCCTCATATAAAAGGTAAGAAAATTGAATCGGTGCGGGTGGACGTGCCTAAAATGATCCATCATCCGGATATAGAAACCTTTTGCCGGGAAATTTCTGGCCGGCAGATTGTAGATGTAGGCCGCAAGGGAAAATACCTGCGGCTGGAACTGGAAAAGGGCATGTATTTATTGGTGCATTTGCGGATGACGGGGGCGCTTTTGGCACTGCCCAAAGGAAATGCAGAGCCGCCGTTTACCCGCATGGCCTTTATCCTTTCTGGAAATGAGAATCTATATTTTTCCGATATCCGGAAATTTGGCACGGTGGAACTTATCGGGCTGGATGACTACCGGGATGCCGGCTATGAAATGCTGGGGCCGGAGCCATTGGAAGACGCCATGGATGCAGCCTATTTGCGGGCAAAGGCAAAGGGAAAAATCACCCGTGTGAAATCGTTTATTTTGGATCAAAGCGTTATCGCAGGGCTGGGCAATATTTATGCCGACGAAAGTCTTTTTGTGGCCCATATCCGTCCCACTCGGCGGGTGGACCGGCTGACAAAAAAAGAGTGGGAAACCCTCGCTTTGGCTATTAAGCAGGTCATTGCCCAGGGCTTGCGGCACCATGGCACCACGTTTCGCAATTATCAGGATGCGGATGGCAAAATGGGGGATAACGCCGCGTATTTAAATGTGTACCACCACAAGGGAGAGCCCTGCCCGTTATGCGGAACGCTCTTAAAACAAATCAAAGTGGCAGGGCGGGGCAGCGTCTATTGCCCCCATTGCCAAAGGTAGGCGGACTATGACGGTGATTGGTCTTACGGGCGGCATCGCCTCAGGGAAAAGTACGGTGAGCGCGTATCTGCGAGGGAAAGAACTGCCTGTTTTTGATGCGGATGCGTGTGTCCATACTTTGCAACAAAAAGGATCGCCTTGTCTAGAAGAAATGGTAAATGCTTTCGGAAAAGAAATCCTGCGTAAGGACGGAGAGCTGGACCGAGGCAAAATGGCGGAGATGGCTTTTCACGACCCGCAGATCCTGCGCCAGATGAATGCCATTGTCCAGGGCGCGGCGGCAAGGAAACGAGATGTTTTTCTGCAAGAGCATAAAAACGATCCGGTTGTAATTTTGGATGTACCGTTGCTGTTAGAAAGCGGCTGGAACGAAAAAACGGACCAGGTGTGGCTGGTTTTTATCCCGGAGAAAGAGCAAATCCGTCGGGCTATGGAGCGTTCCGGTATGCGCCGGGAAGAAGTGGCAGCACGGATGCGGCGGCAGTGGCCCCTTGCTAAAAAGAAAGAATACGCTGACGTGGTGCTGGATAACAGCGGCTCTGTGGAGACGCTATATGCCCAGGTGGATCAGGCGCTGGAGGAACTTTTTAAAAATTCCTGATATTGTAACAAAGTGGCCTTGCATGTCTCCCCTTGCTTTTGATACAATGAAAAGAAAAGAATTCCGCTGCCAGGTTCCTGGTGTCCGCTGTGAGCGGGTGGCAGGATTTGACAGCGTTTTGTTTATGGTTTGTGAGGGATGGGCATGCAAGTGCGGCGGCGAAAAAAGAAAAAACAACAGGGATGTCTCCCCTATATCCTGGCACTGCTATTGATGGTCCTGATAGCGTTTTTGGCCTGGCGGTCGGATATGGGGCAGCGCCGCTTTGTCTATAACTGGCCCTATGCCCGGGAAATTCACTTGTACAGTGCCCAGTATCGTGTGGATCCTTTTTTAGCCGTAGCGGTCATTAAAAACGAAAGCGGTTTTAATCCGGACGCAAAATCTAAAACCGGTGCCCTGGGCCTTATGCAGATTATGCCGGAAACGGGCGCATGGATTGCCAAATGTACGGATTTTCCTAATTTTCAGGATCGGATGTTGCTAAAACCGGAGCTGAATATAAAATTTGGCTGCTGGTATCTCAGCGAGCTGGAAGAAGAATTTCATGGCAACGAAGTACTGATTTTGGCGGCCTACAATGCGGGGCGGGGCACGGTAAAAGAATGGATGCAGGAAAATCACTGGGGATATGATTTCAAAGACCTGAGTGCCATCCCTTTCAGTGATACCAGAGTGTATGTCCAGAAGGTCATGCAGGACCGGGACAGGTACCAGCAGCTTTATAAAAAAACATTGAAAAACTATTGACGCGGGGCGCCGTACTATGCTAAAATAACGACGTTGTCAGTTGATAACAGACGCGGACGTGGCGGAACTGGCAGACGCGCTAGCTTCAGGAGCTAGTGGTAGCAATACCGTGGAGGTTCAATTCCTCTCTACCGCACCAATTAAAATGTACAAGGATGTCTGTTTAGGCATCCTTTTTTGTTGTTCCTTTCTTTTTCCCATGCTAAAATATAAGAAGAATAGGGGATAGTACATGGCAATGTCCTGAAAAATAAAGAGGGGAGCGATTTGTTATGATGGAAACCAAAATAACCCTGCCTTCTGGCTTTGTGTTTGATGCTGCCAATATGCTGGGAGAAGGCCTGATTACTTCTGCTATGCTGGATGAACTAGCTCCCAGTATTCAGGCAGCGGCAGAAGCGGTAGAAAAAATCCGGAAAACCGGGGAAGCGAAAAACCATCTGTCCAAGGATGGGACACCGGAACCGGTTTATTTTCCCCGCCTGCCATTTCCCGGAAAAGACTCGCCCAATACGCCGGAGCTACTTCAGGAACTGACCGCTTTTGGAGAGAAAGCCCGGAAAGATGCGGATGCGGTAATTTTTTGCGGCATTGGCGGCTCTTATTTAGGCGGCAAAGTGCTGTATGATTGCTGTACCAGCGCTTATTGGCCAGGAGAACATAAAAAAGACCTTCCCCGGATTTATTTCAGCGGGAACAATGTGGACCCGGAAGATCTGGAAGGGATTAAAGCATCCCTAATAGAGTCTGCCCGTAAGATGTTGCAGGAGCAGCACCGGACATATCGGGTACTGCTTGTGCCGATTTCCAAATCCGGGACTACGCTGGAAACCACCACGGCATTTTTATATTTCTATCAGGAACTTAGTAGCCTGGACACACTGTTTACTATTAGTGGAGCCATGGTCACGGACAAAAATAATGCAGAAGCGCCGCTCAATCAGCTGGCCCGCCAATTTGCCTGGCCAATTTTTGACGTGCCGGTAGGCGTGGGTGGCCGCTTCAGCGTACTATCCGAACCGGGCCTTGTTGTGGGGGCTGTCCTAGGGATGGATTTGGAAGCGCTGCTTACGGGCGCACGGGATATGGATCAATGCTGTCATAGCGATGCGTTGGCAGAAAATCCGGCTCTTTTTAACGCTACACTGAAATATGCCGGGGCCAAGTATTTGGGTGCTACTATTGAAATTATCATGCCCTATGCCATGCGGCTGAAAGCCCTGGGCGAATGGTATGTGCAGCTTTTGGCCGAATCCCTGGGAAAACGCAAAGACAGGGATGGGAACACGGTATTTTATGGCCGTACACCGGTGGTTGCTATCGGGACGACGGACATGCATGCCCAGACCCAGATGCACCAGGATGGACGGCGGGATAAAATTGTTCAATTTCTTTTTGTAGAAAGCCGGAAAAATCGTGTAAAGACCCATAATCCATTCCCTGCACTGTCTGTGTACAAACGGTATGAAGGCATGGATGTAGGGCGGGCCCTGGAAGTGGCTATGGAAGCCAACCAAGCGGCGTTATCCGGGGATAAGCGGCTGAATGCCCTGTACCGGGTGCCGCGCATTGATGAATATTTTCTGGGGCAGATCTTCTATTTCCTGATGCTGTCCATTGCTTACGAAGGGGAATTGGCTAACGTGGATGCCTATGACCAGCCCGGTGTGGAAGTGTACAAGAAAATCATGAACCGCACGCTGGCCGAGGGAAAATAATATAAAAACAAGGGCGGCCCAAAAGACCGCCCTTTGCTATGCCAAAATATAAAGGAAAGAAGGAGTTCTTGTGAAAATTGGAATTATCGGTGCCATGGAAGTGGAAGTGGCTCTGCTAAAAGAACATATGACGATAACGGAAACCTATGATTGTGCCAAAATGCATTTTTGTGCCGGGACTATCGGGGCCACCCCTGTGGTCGTGGTGCAAAGCGGTATTGCCAAAGTGAATGCGGCACTGTGCGTGCAAATCCTGGTGGATCATTTTCAGGTGACCCATGTGGTAAATACCGGTGTGGCAGGGTCTTTGGACAATGCTCTTAATATCGGGGATATTGTAGTCTCTACGGCAGCCCGTTACCATGATGTAGATGCTACGTATTTTGGCTATGCCCGGGGAGAAGTGCCCCAGATGGGAACGGTTTCATTTCCCGCAGATCCTGCGTTGCGAAAGGCAGCTGTGGCAGCAGTAAAACAGACTGCGCCGGAAATATCCGTGAAAGAGGGGGAGATTATTTCTGGAGATCAGTTTATTTCCACGCCGGAGAAGAAAAAAGAATTGCAGACGTTTTTCTCAGCAGCATGTACCGAAATGGAAGGTGCTGCCATCGCCCAGGCTGCTTATCTAAACGGTCTTCCCTTTGTGATACTACGGGCCATTTCCGATAAAGCCGACGAAAGCGAAGAAGCCAACTATCCGCAGTTTGCCGCCGAGGCCGCCCGCCATTGTGCCGCTATCGTGGAATATATGGTGGAACATCTGAAGTAACCGCTTTCTTTAATCCTGCTTTCTTATTTTATGTCTACACAGGAAAGACACTCCTGTGGTATAATGGTTGCAGTAATATTATTTCATAAGGAGGCACAGCAATGGAAAGCAAGGAAAAAAGCTTGGGTGATGGCAACAAACTCTTATCCTGGAAAGCCTTGGGACTGATGACGTTTACTTCGGTCTGGGGGTTCGGAAACATTGTGAACGGGTACGCCAACCAGGGACTCAAGGCAGTTGTCTCTTGGATTCTTATGTTCACATTGTATTTCATTCCCTATGTGCTTATGGTCGGGGAAATGGGCTCTACCTTTAAGGACAGCAAAGGGGGCGTTTCGTCCTGGATCCGTTCCACAACGGGCGCAAAACTGGCCTATTTTGCTGGCTGGACCTACTGGATTGTCCACATGCCATATTTGGCACAAAAACCGCAGAATATTCTCATCGCGTTCGGGTGGGCGGTTTTGGGCAATGGCACCTTGGCCAAAATGATGAGCCCCATAGTACTGCAAAGTATTGCGGTTATTATTTTCTTCTTTTTCTTGTGGTACGCTTCTAAAGGCGTCACGGCGCTGAAACGGATTGGGGCTTTGGCAGGGAGTTTTATGTTTGTCATGTCCATTCTCTATATTCTCCTGGCACTGGCGGCACCGCATTTGACCACGGCCAAGACCTTTACCTATAGCTTGGATTGGGATACGCTAATGCCCACGTTTGACTTTGACTACATGACGACGCTGGGGATTTTGGTTTTTGCGGTAGGTGGCTGTGAGCGGCTGAGTCCTTACGTAAACAACCTGCGGAAGCCTTCTTCTGAATATCCTGCTTCCATGATTTTTATGGCTACTATGGTGGCCGTGACGGCACTTTTGGGAACGTTTGCCATGGGTCTTATGTTTGACCACAATAATATTCCCAAGGATTTGATGATGAACGGCGCTTATTACAGCTTTGCCAAGCTGGGGCAATACTACGGAATCGGCAATACCTTTGTAGTGATTTATGCCATCTGCAATGCGCTGGGACAGGCTGCAACTCTGGCAATTTCTATCGACGCTCCGATTAAAATCCTGCTGGCGGACGTGGATGCCCGGTTTGTTCCCAAGGCATTTACCAAAATCAACGCCAATGGGATTCCGGTCACCGGTTACAAACTGACAGCAGTACTTGTCACCATCCTGCTGATTGTGCCGGCGCTTGGTATCGGGGATATGACCAGCCTGTACAACTGGTTGATTCGCCTGAATGCAGTTTGTATGCCATTGCGGTATCTATGGGTATTCTTTGCCTACATGATGCTGAAAAAGCATGCGGAAAAATTTGTTTCGGAGTATCACTTTATTAAAAACAAGACGCTAGGGATGCTGGCAGGCTTCTGGTGCTTTGCCTTCACAGCCTTTGCCTGTGCCATGGGTATGTTCCCCCGGGGCGTGCAGCCGGGAACCGATACCTGGACGTTCCAGTTTACACTGAATATCCTGACACCCCTGGTATTAATCGGCATTGGACTCATTCTGCCGGAACTTGCGAAAAAAGAGCAAGCCTAAAATGACGTAAAGAATTTGACATTGTATAGGAGAAAGCATATAATATATAAGTCAAAATCAAGGTAGAACGATACGGAGGATGCTTCTTTGACGGGCATCCTCTTGATTTATCTGTAATAAGAGGGGAACAGGCTTATATGATTAGAAATGATTTGCGTAATATTGCCATCATTGCCCACGTAGACCATGGTAAGACCACGCTGGTCGACGCCATGCTGAAACAGAGCGGGATTTTCCGTGCCAATCAGGTGGTGCAGGAACGTGTCATGGACTCCAATGATCAGGAACGAGAACGTGGCATTACTATCCTGGCAAAAAATACTTCCGTAATTCACGATGGTTGCAAGATCAACATTCTGGATACACCAGGGCACGCTGACTTTGGCGGCGAAGTAGAACGGGTTTTGAACATGGTGGACGGCGTGCTGCTGCTGGTGGATGCCTATGAAGGACCTATGCCACAGACCAAGTATGTACTGCGGAAAGCGTTGGAACACCAGCTGAAACCCGTGGTCGTTATCAATAAAATTGACCGCCCGGATCAGCGCGTGGATGAAGTGGTGGATGAAGTCCTGGACCTGTTCATTGAGCTGAATGCCAGCGATGACCAACTGGATTTCCCCGTGGTGTATGCTTCTGCTAAAAAAGGCATTGCCAAACTGTCCATGGATGAAGAAAGCAACAACCTGGAACCTCTCTTCCGTACGATCATCGACAGCATTCCGGCGCCGGACGTGGATGTGGATGCGCCACTACAGATGGTGGTCAATACTCTGGACCACGATAATTTCGTAGGTAAAATCGTAGTGGGCCGTGTAGTTCGCGGGACGATTCACAACGGGGAAACCATCTGCTTAATGCATGATGAGAAAACCACCAATGAAAAAATTGGCCGTTTGTATACTTACGAAGGCTTAAAACGGGCAGAAGTGCCGGAAGCCAAGGCCGGGGATATTATTGCCCTGATTGGTTTATCCGATGCGGAAATCGGGGATACCATTGCCGATGTGAACCAGCCGGAAAAACTGCCTGGGATTAAGGTGGATGAGCCTACGCTGTCCATGACGTTCTCTGTTAACGACAGCCCTTTTGCCGGGAGAGAAGGCAACTTTATTACCAGCCGTCACCTGCGTGACCGTCTGTACAAAGAAGTGGAAACTAACGTTTCCATGAAGGTGGAAGACACGGACAGCGCCGATACCTTTAAAGTCAGCGGTCGTGGTGAACTGCATTTGTCCGTGTTGATTGAAGCCATGCGGCGGGAAGGGTTTGAACTGCAGGTAGGCAAACCCACCGTTATTATGAAACGGGATCAAAATGGCAAATTGTTGGAACCGATGGAAGCGTTGACCATTGAAGTGCCCCAGGATTTCATGGGCGCTGTGATGGAAGGGCTGGGTATCCGGAAAGCGGAGCTGCAGAACATGACGGAAATGGCCGGTTATCTCCGGATGGACTTTTTGATTCCGGCACGGGGCTTGATCGGCTTCCGGAATCAGTTTCTTACAGATACCAAAGGCAACGGCATTATGAACCACGTATTTGCCGGCTGGGGCGAATTTAAAGGGGATATCCCGGGTCGTACCCGGGGCAGCCTGGTTGCCTTTGAAAATGGAACCACTACTGCCTATGGCATTGATAAATGCCAGGCCAGAGGGACCATGTTTGTCAACCCGGGCGAAGAAGTCTACGAAGGTATGATCGTAGGGGAAAACAGCCGGGAAGACGATATGGATGTCAACCCCTGTAAGAAAAAACATGTGTCCAACATGCGGGCTGCCGGCAGCGATGAAGCTGTCCGCCTGGTACCCCCGCAAACCTTCTCCCTGGAAGGGGCACTGGAACATGTAAATGACGATGAAACTGTGGAAGTAACCCCCAAGAGCATCCGGATGCGGAAACGTGTCCTCTCCCGTTTGGACCGGGCTCGTACCAGAGCACGGAATGCCAGAGTATAAATTCGTCACCCTTGTGTTTTTCCCCGCCTGTGAGGTACAATAAAAACGTAAGTCCATGAAAGGGAGGAGCGTGTCATATGTTTGCCCATTTTCGTTCCGGAAAAAAGCCGCCCCAAGAAGAGCAGCGGAGCAATCTTATGGTGCTTGATACCCCCACCATGAATTTATGCCTGCGTACACCGGGCAGCTTGGAAGAGATCGTTTCCTACGGGCAATTGCTGTTAGAAGGTAGCGGACTGCTACTTTGCTTGAACGATCTGGAAACAGAAGATAAAACCCGGGCACAGGATTATCTGGCCGGTGTGGCCTATACGATCGGTGCGACGGAGACGGAAATTTCTCCAGAAGTGACCATGTATTTGCCAGAACATGTAGATGCTATTCATGCGTAATATAAAAGGCTCACCCGTATGGGTGGGTCTTTTTGCGAATTTTTGAGGAGATCCATCATGAACCGACAGTTTGTCCATCTGCACACCCATACCCAGTACAGCCTCCTGGACGGGGCCTGCCGGATTCCGGAGTTGGTGCGCTATGCCAAGGAACTTGGGATGCCGGCGCTTGCCATAACGGATCACGGGGTGATGTATGGGGCCATTGAATTTTATCAGGAATGCCAAAAACAAGGCGTCAAACCCATTATCGGCTGCGAAGTCTATATTACTTCCGGTTCCCATTTGGAAAAGAGCCTGGAAAATCGGAGCAAGTTATATCATTTAATTCTGCTGGCAGAAAATTATACCGGCTACCAGAATTTGATGAAACTGGTTTCCGTGGCGGAAGTAGAAGGATTTTATTTTAAACCCCGGATTGACAAGGACTTGCTGCGTCAGTATCATGAGGGATTGATTTGCCTGTCTGCCTGCGTGGCAGGGGAAGTACCCCGGCATATTCTCCGCGGAGAACTGGAAACGGCAGAAAAATGCATGCTGGAGTACCTGGATATTTTTGGCCCGGAGCATTACTACCTGGAAATCCAAAATCATGGGCTGCCGGAAGAACGGACGGTGCGAGAAGCACTCCATGCCCTGGCAGCAAAACATCATGTTAAATTGGTTGCTACTAATGATCTGCATTACGTGAAGCGGGACGATGCCCAGGGGCAGGATATTTTGCTGTGTATCCAGACCAACGCCCGCTTTTTGGATCCCCAGCGGCTGAAATTTAATAACGACTCCTACTATTTAAAAAGCCGGGAGGAAATGGAAGCTGCTTTTCCAGAGGATGCGGAAGCTCTGGACAATACACTGGAAATCGCAGAACGCTGCAATCTGCAATTGGAATTTGGACACCTGCTGCTACCGGAATTTCCTCTCCCGGAAGGGGAAACCATGGATGGCTATCTCCGCAAACTTTGCGAAGCAGGCTTTGCTTCTCACTACCCCCACGATGATGGAACGGCACGGAAACGGCTGGAATACGAGCTGGGAATTATCAAGCAGATGGGGTATTCCGGATACTTTCTGATCGTCTGGGATTTTATTAATTACAGCCGGACTCATGATATCCCTGTAGGGCCGGGCAGAGGTAGCGCTGCCGGAAGTATTGTGGCCTTTTTAACGGGAATCACCAATATTGATCCCCTGAAATACAATTTGATTTTTGAACGGTTCCTCAATCCGGAGCGGGTCAGCATGCCGGATATTGATACGGATATCGATTATGTGAAGCGTCATCTGGTGGTGGATTATCTGGCCAGAAAATACGGGGAAACCCATGTAGCCCAGATTATTACTTTTGGGACGCTGGCGGCCAAGGCGGCGATTAAAGATGTGGGGCGGGCCATGGAAATCCCCCTGAACGTGGTCAATCAGGTTAATAAATTGATTCCCAATACGCCTGGCACGACACTCCAAGGGGCTTTGGATGGCAGTAAGGAACTGCGGGATATGCGGGACAGGGATCCTAATATTGCCCAGTTGCTGGACTATGCGCAAAAAGTAGAAGGCATGCCGCGACATACATCCACCCATGCCGCCGGTGTAATCATTACGCCGGGAGAGCTGACCCATTATGTGCCGCTGCAGATTACCAGTAGCAGCGATGATGAGCACGAGTATATCTGCACCCAGTACGACAAAGATCGTTCCGAAAGCCTGGGGCTTTTGAAAATGGATTTGCTGGGACTGCGTACCCTGACCGTACTGGATGATGCAGTAAAGAATATCAAAAAGAGCAAACAAATTGATGTAGATCTGGAACATTTGGATCTGCATGATCTAAAAACCTGCCGGATGCTGCAGGAAGGAGATACGGCGGCGGTCTTCCAGATGGAATCCGATGGGATGACACGGCTGATAAAACAGCTCCATCCTGTAGGCATGGAAGATTTGATTCCGCTGGTGGCCTTATATCGGCCGGGACCCTTGGGCAGCGGCATGGCAGAAGATTTTATTGCCGGCCGTCATGGCAAACGGACGGCCCAGGTGCTGCACCCGTTGATGGAACCCATTGTGGCCGATACTTATGGAGTGATTTTGTATCAGGAGCAAGTCATGCAGATCGCCTCGGCCCTGGGCGGCTTTACCCTGGGGGAAGCCGATATCCTGCGCCGGGCTATGGGTAAAAAGAAGGCTAAAGTTCTGGACAGCATGAAAGAACGCTTCCTGGATGGGGCCGAAAAGCTGCACCATATTAACCGGGAATTGGGTGAAAAAATCTTTGCCTTGCTGCAGCACTTTGCAGGCTATGGGTTTAACAAGTCCCATTCGGCGGCGTATGCCCTGGTAGCCTACCAGACAGCCTATTTAAAAGCCAATTATCCGCTGGAATATATGGCTGCATTTTTGAACAGTGTCATTACGGTAGCCGATAAGGTGAGTTGGTATATCGGCGTCTGCCGGGATATGGGAATTCATGTGCTTCCACCGGACATTAATACCAGTGAGGCAGGATTTGCTGTGGACGGGAAGGATATCCGCTTTGGACTGGGTGCCATTAAAACCGTAGGAGAAACAGTGGTGACCGTGATCTTGCAGGAACGGGAAAAAGGAGGACGCTTTAAGGATTTCTTTGACTTTGTCCGTCGTGTGGATGCCACCAAAGTGAATAAGCGCGTGGTTGAAGCCTTGATTAAAAGCGGCAGTTTCTCCGGGTTTGGGCTGCGCCGCAGTCAGATGCTGGCCATTATGGATGCGGCCATGGATGCGGCCCAGGCCGAGCAACGAGATCGGGCTACCGGACAAATCGGACTTTTTGGAGAAGAAGAATTAGCTGCTACGGGGGCAATTGCCATTCCGGACCTGCCAGAAATCCCCCAGGAAGAAATTCTGCGGGAAGAAAAAGAACTATTAGGCTTTTATGTTACCGGCCATCCGCTGGAACGCTATCGGGAAAGTTTGCAGCAGGTGACGCCTATTGCGAAATGCGCACCGCCTGAAATGGTGGATGGGCGAAAAGTTGTGACAGGGGGCATTATTTCCGAACTGCGTGTCCGGTCCACGAAAAACGGGGAACGGATGGCAAGTTTCCTGCTGGAAGATTTGAGCGGTAGCATCAGTGTACTGGCTTTTCCACGCTCCTATGTGGGCAGTGCCAGACATATTGATAACGATAAAGTCGTTTTGGTGGAAGGCGTACTCAAACTGGATGAGGAACAGCCCCGAATTTTTGCCAATACGGTGGAGCCGCTGCGCATGCCGGAAAAAGAAGTGCATTTAACCATCGGCGCTGGGAAAAATACATCTGCGATCCAGCAGGAACTCAGCGGCATTTTCGCCGCTTTTCATGGCCGCAGTCCTGTGTTCCTCCATGTGGAAGATACGGGGAAAGTCATCCGTACTGCCCCCCGGTTCTGGGTGGGGCGGGATACGCCCGGACTTAAGGAAGCCGTGGAACATGTACTGGGGGCAGGGACGTTTCGTTAGAGCAGAATCTTTACTTTGCTATAATAAAAATATTATAGAACCTGAAATATAACACTGATAAATTTCCTTGCATACCAGTGAAATCCGTGTTACAATCGGATTGTATGGTTTTGAACAAAAGAATTATTAGGAGGTCGCTTTGCAATGAACATCATTGTATGTGTAAAACAGGTGCCGGATACCGCTGAAATGAAAATCGATCCGGTAAAAAACACCCTTATCAGAGATGGTGTGACCAACATCATGAACCCGTATGACCAGTACGCTCTGGAAACTGCTCTGGAACTAAAGGACGAACTGGGGGCGCATGTAACGGTTATTTCCATGGGGCCCAAACAAGCAGAAAACGTTTTGAAGGACTGTCTGGCAGTTGGCGCGGATGAAGCTATTCTGATCAGTGACAGAGCTTTCGGCGGCGCCGATACGCTGGCTACTTCTGCTGCCTTGGCCAACGCCATCAAACATCTGGGCGTTCCTGATCTGATCCTGTGCGGCCGTCAGGCCATTGATGGTGATACCGCCCAAGTAGGGCCGGAAATCGCTGAGCACCTGGATCTGCCGCAAGTGACCGCTGCGCTGAAAGTAAAATTGGACGGAGATACCGTTGTGGTAGACCGGGATAACGAAAACCTGTCCATGACCTTTACCATGAAGATGCCCTGCGTAGTAACTGTAATGCGGAGCAAGGACTTGCGGTTTGCCAGCATCAAAGGCAAACTGAAAGCCAGAAAGGCTGAAATTCCTTCTTATACAGCTGCCGATTTGGAAATTGACCCGGAAATCATCGGCAAAAAAGGCTCCCCGACCCAGGTTATGAAGAGCTTTACTCCGAAAGTGACCCAGGTCAGCGACAGATTTATTGTTACTGACGAGGATCCGGAAGTAGCCGTTGACAAACTGGTCAAGAAGCTGACCGAAGACAAAATTATTACGAAGTGAGGTAGGGTATAAATGGCAGAGGTAAAAGGTTTAAAGACCGGTAACGAAAAAAACTTATGGGTCTATGCTGAACATTTCAAAGGCCAGCCTGTTCATGTTGTGTATGAACTGCTAGGCGAATGCCGCAAATTGGCCGACAAATGCAATCAGCAATTGGCCGCTGTACTGATTACCAATGATAAAAAAGACGTACCCCAGGATTTGATTGCTCACGGCGCTGACCTGGTTTACGTTTGTGAAGATCCTAAATTTGAATATTACTCCACAGATCTGTACACCAATGCATTTGTGGAAATGATCCATGAATTCCAGCCGTCCTCCGTATTCATCGGCGCGACCAACGATGGCCGTGACCTGGGCCCCCGCGTTGCTGCGAGAGTCAATACCGGTCTGTGCGCTGACTGCACGGTGCTGAACGCTGAAGAAGATGGCCTGATCGAATGGACCCGTCCTGCTGCCGGTGGTAACATTATGGCTACCATTCTGTGCAAAGAATTCCGTCCGCAAATGGGAACGGTTCGTCCTAAGACCTTTAAAGCTCCGGAAGCAGATGCCAGCCGGAAGGGCGAAGTAATCGAATACAAATTAAAGAACCAGGTGGAAGACCGGGTTACCTGCACCCGTCGGGATGAAGTGGTGTCTGAAGGCGAAATGGCCATTGATGATGCTCCGTTTGTTTGCTCCGGCGGCCGTGGCATGAAAGCCAGAGATAACTTCAAGCTTCTGTATGATCTGGCTCATGCGGTGGGCGGTGCCGTTGGTGGCAGCCGTGCCGCTGTGGATGAAGGCTTCGTAGAACACCCGCGTCAGGTTGGGCAATCCGGTAAGACGGTAACCCCGAAAATCTACTTTGCTTGCGGTATTTCCGGTTCTGTACAGCACAAAGCTGGTATGAGCAAATCTGATACCATTGTTTGCATTAACAAGGATCCGGATGCTCCGATGTTCGAAATCTCCAAGTATGGTATTGTTGGGGATGCCCTGAAGATTCTGCCGCTGTTGACCAACAAGATCAAAGCGTTCAAGGAATCCTAAGGTATAATTTCATAGGAAAAAAGTCCGGGCTGTGAAAGTCCGGACTTTTTTTAGAGAAAAGTCTTAGAGGGGGACTTTTTATGAAGAAAACAAAAATTATCTGCACGTTGGGACCAGCTACCGATAAAAAAGAGCTGCTGGTCAATATGATTAATGCCGGAATGGATCTGGCACGGTTTAATTTTTCCCATGGAACCCATGGAGAATGTGCCACCCGGCTGCAGCTTTTGAAAGAAGCCGAAAAAGAAACCGGGCGGATTATCGGCTATGTGGCGGATACCAAAGGGCCGGAAATGCGGCTGGGCCTGTTTAAGGACGATGCTGTACTGCTGGAAGAAGGCAAACCTTTTACGCTGACCACGGAAGATGTGGAAGGCACCGTGGAAAAAGCCCATGTAAATTATAAAGGGCTGCCCCAGGATGTGAAAAAAGGGGATACCATCTGGCTAAACGACGGGAAAGAAACCTTGGAAGTGGTTTCTACTACCGATACGGAGATTTGTACCGTTGTAACCAATGGTGGGGAAATCTCTTCCCGGAAACGGGTTGCCGTGCCAGGGGCCTTTTTGAAGATGCCCTTTTTGAGTGAAGCAGACGTGTCGGATATTACCTTCGCTGCCCAGCAGGGGATGGATTATGTGGCAGCCTCCTTTGTACGCAATGCCCATGACGCTTTGCAAATCCGCCGGCTCCTGGAAAGCCTGGGGTCTCATATGGGGATTTTGGCGAAAATTGAAAATCAGGAAGGCGTGGACAATATTGATGCCATCCTGGAAGTGTGTGATGGTATTATGGTGGCCCGGGGCGATTTGGGCGTAGAAATCCCCATGGAAGACGTTCCCATTGTCCAGAAAGAGATTATTGCTAAATGCAACGCTTTGGGCAAACCGGTGGTCACGGCAACCCAAATGCTGGAGAGTATGATCAGCAATTACCATGCCACACGAGCGGAAGCCAGTGATGTGGCTAACTCCATTTTTGATGGTACGGATGCCATTATGCTCAGCGGGGAAACCGCTTCTGGAAAATATCCGCTGGAAGCGGTGCAGACTATGGCCCGGATTGCCAAACGTACGGAAAGAGCCATTGACTATGTCAAAGTGTTTGAACATAAAGGTATGGGAGAACAGATTCAGACCACGGCGGCCATCAGCCATGCAACGGTGCAGATTGCCCAGGAACTGGAAGCCAATGCCATTATGCCCATCACTGAAAGCGGATATACTGCCCGCATGGTGGCAAAATATCGTCCTAAAGCGCCTGTGGTGGCTGTATCTCCTCTGGATGAAAGTTTACGGCGCATGACGCTATATTGGGGTGTAACTCCTTTAAAAGGCGGCAAGGAATCCAATTCCGATGCCTTGATTGAAGATTCTTTGGATCGCGCCATGAAAGCAGAGCTACTCCATAAGGGGGATTCTGTAGTGGTGACAGCTGGACGCGCAGTGGGCAAAGTAGGCAGCACCAATTTAATTCGGGTGATCAATGTGGGGAGAAAAATAACGCGTGGACAGGGTATCGGAAAGAAACCCGCCAGCGGCATTGTGTGCAAAGTAGAAAAGAAATCGGATCTGGCCAAATTCAAACCGGGAATGATTCTGTGTGTGGCGGCCCTGGAAAATGAAATGGGGACGACCGCAGCCCAGGCCGGTGGGATTATCGCCGAAGAAGGCGGCTTTACCTCCCCTGCGGCTATTATCGGCATTAATTACGGTATTCCCGTTATTGTGGGGGCTCAAAATGCCATGGATGCTGTAGAAAACGGGGATTTGGTTACACTGGATGTATCCACGGGAACTATTTTTGCCGGACGGATTAACGTTAAATAAAGACAACACGATAGCACCTCCTTGACGGATGAAAGAAAATCGGCTAATATACCCATATGGGTATATGCCAAGGAGGAACGAGTTATGAAACAATGCATGGATGCTCCGAATCTGCACAGACGGCTGAAAAAAATCATAGGGCAGGTTAATGCCATTGATAAAATGGTGGAAGAGGATGTTCCTTGTGAGGATGTATTGTCTCAGCTGAATGCAGCTAAATCGGCGCTCAATAAATGTGGGCAGATTGTCTTGGAGGGGCATATTCAGCACTGTATCAGGGACGCCTTTGAAAAAGGGGATGAAAATGAAATCCAGAATTTCACTAAAGCCCTGGAACGGTTTGCCAATATGCAATAGAAAAATTTAACAGGCAGAATTTTGTAGAGAAGGAAGTCACAGAAATGCGGCTTCTTTCTTTTTGTATATCACGTACTTTTTTGTTGACAAACTAATACCCCTATGGGTATAATACAGCTGTAAATACAGATACCCCTATAGGTATAAAAGAAGGGTGGCGTCCTATGAAAAAAGTATGTGATGCAATAGAAGAGCTTCTGGGAACGGGTGGCATATGCAAAGATATAGTCCTTTTGGTTATGGCCGGAATTGGGGTGGTGGTAAGCTTATTTCACTGGTATGTATTTCCTATTGATGCGGCGTGGATTGCCATCGTATTGTGCGGCATTCCTATAACACTTGAGGCAATGATTGGATTAGTACGCGATCATGATATTACAGCGGACGTACTGGTAGCACTGGCCTTATGGGCAGCGGTCTATATCAGAGAAATCTTTGCGGCAGGGGAAGTCGCTTTTATTATGCAGCTGGGCGCATTATTAGAGGAATTGACGGTATCCAGAGCAAGGGCTGGTATCGAAAAGTTGGTACAGCTTACACCGCAAACGGCGCAGCTCCTGCTGCCTGATGGGACGCAACAGGAACTGGATGCTACACGGGTCAAAATAGGGGACCATTTGCTTGTAAAACCGGGAGAAACGGTGGCGGTGGATGGTGTCATTGTAAAAGGACGGACTTCCATCAATCAGGCTGTGATGACAGGGGAATCCCTTCCAGTGGATAAAACTGTGGGAGATGACGTCTTTTCCGGTACGGTGAATCAATTTGGAGCCTTTGAGATGAAAGCTACAAAGGTCGGAGCAGATAGTTCCATCCAGCGCATGATTAAATTGGTGCAGGCTGCAGATGCCAGCAAGTCAAAAATCGTTGGATTGGCGGATCGCTGGGCCGTGTGGGTCGTTATCGGAGCTGCTGCCATTGCAGGGCTATGCTATGTCTTTACCCGGGATATCATCCGCTCCGTAACGGTGCTGGTAGTGTTTTGCCCTTGTGCGCTGGTATTGGCAACGCCTACAGCCATTATGGCTGGCATTGGCAACGTAACCAAACATGGCTTTTTGGTCAGGACGGGGGATGCATTGGAGCGGCTTTCCCAAGTGAATCGTGTTATGTTTGATAAAACAGGCACGCTCACTTATGGGAAACCAGAAGTAACAGAGATCGTAAGCGTAGGGGATATGAGCAAGGAGCAACTGTTGCGCTGTACAGCTACCGTGGAAAATGCCTCTGAGCACCCTCTGGGTAAGGCTATAGTCCGCCGTGCCAAAAAAGAACAGTGGCATCCAAAAGACGTAGAAGATTTTCAGATGATCCCCGGTCAGGGTGTCAGAGGAAACGTGGACGGTCATGCTGTTATGGCCGGCAACGTAAAACTATTACAGGCGCAACAGATTATGCTGCCTGAACAAGTTCGGGAAGAGGCTGACCATTTTCTTTCCCAAGGCAGCACCGTGATCTATACGGCTGTAGATGGGAAAATGGCTGGGCTTCTGGTATTGACTGACACGATGAGAACAGAAACTGGGACAATGGTGCAGAAATTGGAGCACCTGCAAGTTGTACCGACCTTGCTCACTGGGGACAATGAACGTTCTGCCGGGGAAATTGCAGGACAAGCCGGGATAATGGAGTATCATGCTTCCTGTATGCCAGAGGACAAGATTCACTATATCCAGGACTATCAAAAAGAGGGGGACAGGGTTTGCATGATTGGAGATGGTATTAATGACGCACCTTCTCTGAAATGTTCCCATGTAGGCATTGCCATGGGTGGAGTAGGATCGGATATCGCTGTAGATGCTGCGGATATCGTTCTGGTGGATGACGATGTGAAAGAATTGCCCCATTTGTTTGCTCTTTCTCGGCATATGATGCGGGTTATCAAAGCGAATCTAACCTTTTCTATGGCCTTGAATTTTATGGCAGTGGGACTGGCAGTGGCTGGTATCTTGAATCCTGTATGGGGCGCCCTGGTGCATAACGCTGGTTCTGTTTTTGTTATTGTTAATTCTTCCTTTTTGCTGAAATGGGAGAAAAAAGTTGCCTGATCTTTCTTGTGTTTTCCCTGGCATTAGGATATGATGAACCCGATATAAAAATTGCCATACACGGATTGCGGAGGGGAAGGGCACTTCATCATGAATACATTTGGGCTGGTACTGGGAGCGTTTACGTTTGTGCTGATTGGAGCATTCCACGTAGTGGTCATTAAAGGGGAGTATTATTTCTCTAAAAACATCTGGCCGCTGTTCCTGGCCCTGGGAGTGATGTCGTTGGGCTATTCTCTCTTTTCTGCAAGCGACTTGGAAAGTGGTCTATGGGCTGTTTTGGGAATGACCTTTTTGTGGAGCATCATGGAACTGTTCCAGCAGGAAAAACGGGTGGAAAAAGGTTGGTTCCCGCACAACCCCAACCGTAAGGATTGTAACAAGAATAAATAAAAGCTGGGGTGTTTTTCTCTTGTTTTGTATGAAAATATTGCCAAAGCATAATTTTGGTGATATAGTCACCATTAATAGCATACAGAATACAAGGGAAGGTTGATGAGTATGAGCTTTAAAAAGAGAGTTGTTGGTGTGGTGGGATTGGGTCACGTAGGCGCCCATGTAGCCTATACCCTGGGTCTTACTGGTGTGGCAGACGTGGTGAAACTATGTGATCCCAATGAACAAAAAGCCAAAAGTGAACGGCAGGATTGCATGGATGCTGTGATGTACATGCCTCATAAGGTGGAGTATGTCATTGCCTCCTATGAAGAACTGGCAGACTGCGATATTATCATTAATGCGGTGGGAAAAATTACCCTTTTGCTGAATACGCTGAACCGGGATGATGAAATGAATTATACCGTCGCACAAGTCAAAGAGTATATTCCTAAAATCATGGCCGGCGGTTTTAAGGGAATTTTTATCAACATCACCAATCCCTGTGATGTCATTACGGATTTAATCCAAAAACTCAGCGGGTTGCCATATAATCATGTATTTGGCACTGGTACAGGGCTGGATACCTCTCGCCTCGTCAGCGCTATTTCCCAACAGACCGGGTTGGATCATCATGCCTTTACCGCCTATATGATGGGAGAACACGGCAACCACCAGATGGTTCCCTGGTCCTTGATCCGTTTTGGCGGAAAACCTCTTGCAGAGATGGAAAAAGATCCCCGCTTTGTTTTCGACAAAGAAGAAATCAAAGAGAGGACCATTAAAGGCGGCTGGGTTACCTTTGCGGGAAAACATTGCACTGAATATGGGATTGCTGCTACCGCTGTAACTTTGGCCTCTTTGGTTTATCATGATGCCAAGAAAATTATGCCTGCCAGCGTCCATCTTTCCGGACAGTACGGGGTCAACGATATTTACTGCGGCTGTCCGGCTGTCATCGGGGCAGACGGTGCGGAACAGGTGATGGAGTACAATCTCCCCGACGACGAAAAAGAAGAATTCCTGTCTTGCTGCAAGTCCGTTCAAGATAACATCAAAAAGGCAGAAGCTATTTGGAAAAAATAATAAGGGCAAAAATACCAGCGTTGCTAAAACGCTGGTATTTTTTTGGTGCGCCCGGCATGGGCGCACTCTAATGGGTGAAAGTCCCTAGGCCGC
>CAJMHI010000027.1 GCA_905213155.1 uncultured Acidaminococcus sp.
ACGTGGAACTGATCACCCCGATTGCTATTGAAAAAGGACTGCGGTTTGCTATCCGCGAAGGCGGCCATACGGTAGGCGCCGGCGTAGTAACCGAAATCGAAGGCTAATTTCCACTGGTCTGATTTTTAGAAAGCCCATATGAGGGGCGCTAAAGCCCCTCATATTCTTTATGTGTAGGGCCCGCGATGAAGCAGAAGATGGCTTCTGACCCTGCGGCAAAGAAGGGAACTTCTGCTGAGTATGTCCGTTCTAAGAAACGCGGCGAATGGAGGAAACAAAACAATGGCTAAAACCCAAAAAATCCGTATACGTTTAAAAGCGTACGATTACAAGGCGTTGGATCAAAGTGCTACTAAAATTGTAGAGACGGCGAAACGTACTGGCGCTCAGGTGTCCGGTCCGATTCCCCTGCCTACAGAAAAGAACATCTATACGATTCTGCGTTCCCCTCACGTGAACAAAGATTCCCGTGAGCAGTTCGAAATGAGAACCCACAAAAGATTGGTTGACATTTTGGAACCTACAGCTAAGACGATCGATGCACTGACTCGCTTGGATCTTCCTGCTGGTGTAGATATTGAGATCAAAGCGTAAGGAGGTGCGACAATGATAAAAGGAATCCTGGGTAAAAAACTAGGTATGACCCAAATCTTTGAAGCGGATGGTACGCTGGTTCCCGTAACGGTTGTCGAAGCAGGACCTTGCGTTGTACTGCAAAACAAAACCGAAGAAAACGACGGTTATAACGCAGTGCAAATCGGCTTTGGGGAAATCAAGGAAAAACATGTCAATAAGCCAATGAAAGGTTTCTTTGACAAAGTTGGTCAGACTCCTGTAAAGGTAGTCAGAGAACTTCGTCTGGATCAACCTTCTGATTATAAAATCGGCGACAAGATTATGGCTGATGTTTTTGCAGCCGGAGATCTGATTGACGCAATCGGCGTTTCCCGCGGTAAAGGGTTTGCTGGTACGATTAAACGTCATAACTTTGCACGGGGACCTATGAAACATGGGTCTAAATCCCATCGTGAACCTGGTTCCAATGGGCCTATGCATTCTGGTCCTGGCGGCCGTGTCATTAAAGGCAAAAAACTGCCTGGCCGTATGGGCGGAATCAGTGCAACGGTAGAACGTTTGACTGTTGCCAAAGTAGATAAGGACCGTAACCTGATTATGGTGAAAGGGTCCGTACCCGGTGCCGCTGGTACCTTCCTGGTGCTGCGTAATACCGTTCGTCCGAACGTTGTCAAAGCAGCAAAGAAATAAGTTAATACGAAAGGAGGGCGTTTCAATGCCGAAAGTAGCAGTTTATGATAAGACCGGCAAACAGACCGGTGAAGAAATAGAATTGATGGACAGTGTGTTTGGCGTCGTTTTTAATGAAGCGGTAGTCCATCAGGCTGTTGTTATGCAGCAAGCCAACGAACGGCAGGGCACCCATGCCACCAAAACTCGCGGAATGGTTCGCGGCGGTGGACGTAAACCCTGGAAACAAAAAGGCACGGGCCGTGCCCGGGCAGGTTCTGTCCGTTCCCCTCTGTGGGTAGGCGGCGGCACCATTTTTGGGCCCCATCCCCGGAGCCATGCCTTGGAAATGCCTCGTAAGGCGAGACGCTTGGCAATTCGCTGTGCATTAAGCAGCAAGGTTGCTGATGGCAGCCTGGTTGTGGTAGATGGTCTGCACTTTGAAGAAGTTAAAACCAAAAATGCGGTAGCTATGCTGAGTGGCTTTGAAGCAACAGGTAAAAAAGCTCTGCTGATTACCGATGGTGAAAACGAGAATGTGGAAAAATCTTCTCGCAACATTGAGAAAGTAAAGGCCCTTTCCAATGATTCTTTAAACGTTTGCGATATTTTAAACGCTGAAAAAATCTTGCTGGCTAAAGATGCCGTAGCTAGAATTGAGGAGGTGCTCGCATAATGGCTGCTAATCCTCGCGATATTATCATCAGACCCATTGTGACTGAAAAAACATCCGATATGATGAAGGACAACAAATATACGTTCCAAGTTGCTATGGGCGCTAACAAGACGGAAATCCGTCAAGCAGTAGAAGCTATCTTCAATGTAAAGGTAGTCAATGTGAACACTATCCGGGTACTGGGTAAAACCAAACGGATGGGAAGATTTGAAGGCAAGCGTTCCGACTATAAGAAAGCAATTGTAAAACTGGCTGAAGGTAATACAATTCCGCTCTTCGAAGGAATGTAATTCGTCTAAGGAGGTCAAAACATGGCTATTAAAAGCTTTAATCCGTATTCTCCTTCCCGGCGGAACATGACCGTGTCCACCTTTGAAGAGATCACTACGGACAAGCCCCATCGCCCTCTGGTTGTTAAATTAAACCAGCATGCTGGACGAAACTTTACCGGTAAGACTACGGTTCGTCATCAGGGCGGCGGTCATAAAAGACAGTATCGTATCATTGATTTCAAACGGAATAAAGACAGTGTACCGGCTAAAGTCGCTACCATTGAGTACGATCCGAACCGCAGCGCTAACATTGCCTTACTGCATTATGCTGATGGCGAAAAACGCTACATTCTGGCTCCTCAGGGACTGAAAGTCGGGGATGTAGTGGTAAGTGGCCCGCAGGCTGATATTAAAGTCGGCAATGCACTGCCCTTAACGAATATTCCTCTTGGTACAATGATCCATAACGTGGAAATGAAGATCGGCAAAGGCGGGCAGCTGGGTCGCAGCGCTGGCGCTGGTATTCAACTTATGGCTAAAGAAGGCAGTTATGCACTGCTGCGTCTTCCTTCCGGGGAATTGCGCCAGGTACATATTTTCTGCCGTGCTACCATTGGGCAAATCGGCAATCTGGATCATGAGAACCAGAACTTGGGTAAAGCCGGCCGGTCTCGGTGGCTGGGCGTTCGTCCTGCTAACCGTGGCGTGGCAATGAACCCGAACGACCATCCGCATGGTGGCGGTGAAGGACATTCTCCTGTTGGACGTAAGCGTCCTGTGACTCCTTGGGGCAAGAGCGCTTTTGGTACCCGTACCCGGAAGAACAAAAAAGCGTCCACCAGACTGATTCTGAAACGCAGAACGAAATAATAGAGCTTGTTGAAAGGAGGCATACAGAGTGTCCAGATCCGTTAAGAAGGGACCTTATGTCCAAGCTAGTCTGCTGAAAAAGATTGAGGCGTTGAACGCCGCCCAGGAAAAGAAAGTTGTAAAAACCTGGTCCCGGAGTTCCACCATTCTCCCCGAATTTTTGGGGCACACCATTGCCGTTCATGATGGCAGAAAACATGTGCCTGTATATATTACCGAAGATATGGTCGGCCATAAACTAGGTGAGTTCGCTCCCACTCGTCTGTTTAGAGGCCATGGTGACAAGGCCGCAGAAGTGGCGAAATAATAGGGGAAGGAGGATAACATAGATGGAAGAAGCTAAAGCAGTTGCCAAATATATCCGCATCGCACCGCGTAAGTTGCGTATCGTGATCAATCTGATCCGTGGCAAATCCGTAAGCGAAGCCTTTGCAATCCTTAAATTTACCCCTAAGGTTGGTTCTGAGGTCATTGAAAAAGTTCTCCGCTCTGCCGTGGCGAACGCTGAGCATAATTTCGATATGAACGTTGACAAGCTGGTCGTGTCCGGTGCTTTTGTTGATCAGGGTCCGACTTTGAAGAGAATCCATCCCCGCTCTCGTGGGCAGGCCTTCAAAATCCTGAAACGTTCCAGCCATGTAACGGTGGCTGTTTCCGAAAAATAAGCATCCTTAACAGAAGGAGGGATTGAATAGTGGGTCAGAAAGTTAATCCACATGGTTTCAGAGTGGGCGTAATCGATGATTGGGATTCCAAATGGTTCGCCGACAAAGACTATCAAAAGAATCTGCTAGAAGATATCAAGATTCGTAATTTTATTAAAGAAAAACAATTCCAGGCTGGGATCAGCCGTGTCCTGATCGAACGGACAGAACAAAAAATGCGTATCAGCATTTATACAGCTAAACCTGGTATCGTCATCGGCCGGCAGGGCAGCAATATTGAACTCTTGAAAAAAGACCTGAGCAAGATGACTGGCAGCAAGCTGGATATCAATATTATCGAAGTGAAACAACCGGATATGGACGCAACCTTGGTGGCAGAAAATGTTGCCTCCCAGTTGGAACGCCGGATTGCTTTCCGTCGTGCTATGAAGCAGTGCGTAGGCCGTACTATGCGTTTGGGCGCCAAAGGAATTAAGATTACTTGTGCTGGTCGTCTGGGCGGTGCGGAAATTGCCCGTAGTGAAAGCTACCGTGACGGCAGTATCCCCCTGCATACCTTGCGTGCCAATATTGATTATGGAACTGCCGAAGCCCATACTACGTATGGCCGGATCGGCGTTAAAGTTTGGATCTACAAAGGCGAAGTGCTGCCGACTAAAAGCGTGAAGAAGGAAACTCCTGAAGCGCAAGAAGGAGGGGCGAAATAATGTTATTACCGAAGAGAGTACTGCACCGTAAACAACACAGAGGCCGTATGAAAGGCCGTGCAATGCGCGGGAACCGGGTAGCTCATGGCGAGTATGGCCTGGTAGCTTTAGAACCCTCCTGGATCACCAACCGGCAGATTGAAGCTGCTCGTATTGCCATGACCCGGTATATCAAACGTGGCGGGCAAGTATGGATTCAGATTTTCCCTGACAAGCCAGTTACCGCAAAAGCTGCTGGTAGTCGTATGGGTAGTGGTAAAGGTTCTCCTGAGTATTGGGTTGCTGTCGTCAGACCCGGCCGTGTGCTGTTTGAAATGGCTGGCGTTACGGAAGATATTGCAAAAGAAGCTATGCGTTTGGCTGGCAACAAACTGCCGATCAAGACACGTTTCGTTACCAAAGCTCAGTTGGATGCCGAAGTCACCGCGCGTGAAAATGGAGTAGGTGGTGAAGCTTAATGAAAACTAACGAAATCAGAGAAATGTCTGCTGCTGACCTGGATAGCAAGCTGGCAGGCTTAAAAGACGATCTTTTTAATCTGCGTTTTCAAATGGCAACCGGACAACTGGATAACCCCATGAAAATCCGGGAAGTCAAAAAATCCATTGCCCAGATCAAAACGATCCAACGGGAACGCGAACTTAACGCTTAATTCAGGGTACCCTGCGCGAAGGAGGAAAATATCCGTGGCTGAAGAGAGAAACTTACGTGTTACGCGTACCGGTAAAGTGGTAAGTGACAAAATGCAGAAAACTGTGGTTGTCGCTATTGAACGCCTGGTTCAACATCCCCTTTACAAAAAAGGCGTAATGCATACGATTAAATTAAAAGCTCATGACGAAAACAATGACGCACATATTGGCGATACGGTAAAAATTACACAAACCCGTCCGTTGTCCAAAGATAAATGCTGGCGTGTTGTTGAAATCGTAGAACGGGCAAAATAAGGTTAAACTGCTAAGCATAGCTTGGCAAGGGAGGTAAACCATGATTCAACAGCAGACAGTGCTGAATGTTGGGGACAATACCGGCGCCAAAAAGATTATGTGCATCCGTGTGCTGGGCGGTTCCTATCGTAAATACGCCAATATTGGGGACATTATTGTGGCTTCTGTTAAGGATGCTACACCCGGTGGCGTTGTCCAAAAAGGCGAAGTAGTAAAGGCCGTTGTAGTGCGTTCTGTAAAAGGCACACGCCGTCCGGATGGATCTTATATCCGTTTTGATGAGAATGCGGCCGTTCTGATCAAAGACGACAAGACCCCTCGTGGTACTCGTATCTTTGGGCCTGTTGCCCGGGAACTCCGTGAAAAAGACTTCATGAAGATCATTTCCCTGGCACCTGAAGTTCTTTAAACAGGAGGTGTTGCAGAAATGACGGAAGCCGTAAATTTGCACGTGAAAAAGGGCGATACGGTTATCGTATTGGCCGGTAAAGATAAAGGCAAGCAAGGTAAAATTCTGGCTGCTTTCCCTAAAAAAGGAAGAGTGACGGTGGAAGGCGTTAACGAAGTGAAGCGTCATACCAAACCTTCCCAAAGCAATCCGCAGGGTGGCATTATTACCAAGGAAGCGCCGATCAGTTCTTCTAACGTAATGCTGGTATGCCCTACCTGCAAGAAACCAACCCGCATTAAAAAAGTAGCGCAAGGTGAAAAGTTTGTAAGAGCCTGCGTAAAGTGCGGAGAAGTCATCGATAAATAATCTTTGGGAAAGGAGGAAACAGGATGGCAACTAGATTGCAAGAAAAATATACTACTGATGCCGTAAAAGGCCTCATGGAAAAGTTTAATTATAAAAATGTCAACGAAATTCCTAAACTGGAAAAAGTTGTTTTGAATATTGGCTGCGGCGAAGCAACCACTAATAGCAAAGCCATTGAATCGGCGGTTGCGGATATGACCATGATTGCTGGACAAAAGCCGGTCATTACCAAAGCAAAAAAATCTATTGCTGCATTTAAACTGCGTGAAGGAATGCCCATCGGCGTAAAAGTAACCCTGCGGGGAAGCCGGATGTATGAATTCCTGGATAAATTCATGAATATTGCCCTGCCGCGCGTGCGTGATTTCAGAGGGGTGAACCCTAAATCCTTTGATGGCCGTGGCAACTACTCCATCGGACTGAAAGAACAATTGATCTTTCCGGAAATTGACTACGATAAAGTCGACAAGGTCCGCGGCATGGACGTGATTATTGTTACGACTGCCAAAACCGATGAAGAAGGCAGAGAACTGCTGAGACTTCTGGGTATGCCATTTGGGGCATAAGGAGGAAAATCGTGGCAAAAACCGCATTAGTTGAAAAATGGAAGAAAGAACCGAAATTCAAGGTTCGTCAATATAATCGCTGCAAAATTTGTGGCAGACCGCACGCTTATATGCGTAAATTCGGCATTTGCCGTATTTGCTTCCGGAAGTACGCTTATGAAGGAGCGATTCCCGGCGTGACGAAAGCCAGCTGGTAAGAGCGGAAAAAGGAAGGAGGGCTTTTGTAAATGACTATGACTGATCCGATCGCCGATATGCTTACGAGAATTCGTAATGCTAACTCGGTTCATCACGATAAAGTTGAAATCCCCTGCTCCAAGATTAAAACTGCCATTGCAGAAATTCTGAAGAGCGAAGGATTTATTAAAAATTTTGAAGTCGTTGCCGGTGAACATCAGGATGTGATCCGCCTGCAGCTGAAATACGGTCCTAATAAGGAACAAGTTATTTCCGGCATTAAACGTATCTCCAAACCCGGATTGCGGGTATATACCCAAAAAGACCAGCTGCCTCGCGTGCTTGGCGGTTTGGGCATTGCCGTAGTTTCCACCTCCAAGGGCATGATGACTGATAAAGCTGCCCGGAAAGCGGGACTGGGCGGCGAAGTAATCGCTTACGTTTGGTAAGATAATCCCAAGGACCGGAGGTGCTTATAAGTGTCAAGAATTGGAAAGAATCCCATTACTGTTCCTGATAAGGTAACGGTAACGGTGAATAATAACCTGGTCACTGTGAAGGGACCTAAAGGTGAACTGAGCCGTCAGATCAATAAAGAACTGACTGTAGAACTCAAAGAAAATGTGATAACCGTCACACGGCCCAGCGATGATAAAGTACATCGCTCTCTCCACGGACTGTCCCGGACTTTGATCAATAACATGATTCTGGGTGTTACGGAAGGCTTTTCTAAACATCTGGAAATCCAGGGCGTTGGTTACCGTGTGGCAAAACAAGGCAAAGCATTGAGCTTTACTCTGGGCTTTTCTCATCCCTGCGTGATGGATCCTCCTGAAGGAATTTCCTTTGACTGCCCCAACTCCACGGAAATCATTGTTTCCGGTATTGATAAGGAAAAAGTTGGTGCTGTCGCTGCTGAAATCCGCAGCCTGCGTCGTCCTGAACCGTATAAGGGCAAAGGGATCCGCTATTTTGGCGAACATATCCTGCACAAGGTTGGTAAGGCTGGCGCTAAAGGCAAGAAGTAATTTCTAAAAGGAAGGAGTGAATCTCTTGCTGAACAAGAAAGATAAGAACGCAACGCGCCAAAAACGGCATGCACGTATGCGTAGAAATATTGTTGGGACGGCGGAAAGACCGCGTCTGAATGTGTATCGTAGCCTGAACAACATTTACGCCCAGATCATCAATGATGAAACGAGCGAAACCCTGGTTTCTGCCAGCACGGTGGAAAAGGCCAACAAAGAAACTTACGGTGGCAATGTAGAAGCTGCCAAAGTTGTGGGGGCTGAAATCGCGAAGAAAGCTCTGGAAAAGGGCATTAAAACCGTAGTGTTTGATCGTGGCGGGTATTTGTACCATGGCCGCGTAGCTGCCCTGGCTGAAGCTGCCCGGCAGGCCGGCCTGGAATTCTAATCAGAGGAGGACATAAGAGTGGCTAATTACGAAAAACAAGATGATGGCTTCAAAGAAAGAGTAGTCTTCATCAACCGGGTAGCTAAGGTTGTAAAAGGCGGCCGTCGTTTCTCCTTCTCTGCACTGGTTGTTGTGGGCGATGAAAATGGTCAAGTCGGCATGGGCCTGGGCAAGGCTGCGGAAGTTCCCGAAGCGATCCGCAAGGCTGTGGATGATGCTAAGAAGAACCTGATTACCGTTCCTCGCAAAGGCACCACCATTCCTCACGAAGTGATCGGTGTGTTCGGCGCCGGCAAAGTGCTGTTGAAGCCTGCTAGTGAAGGTACTGGCGTAATCGCCGGTGGTCCTATGCGTGCGGTGCTGGAATTGGCTGGTATCAGTGATATCCTGACCAAATCCCAGGGTACTTCCAATCCCAACAATGTGGTACGGGCGACGATGGTGGGGCTGCAATCCCTGAAAAATGCCAAAGACGTTGCTGCACTGCGCGGCAAAACCGTCGAAGAATTGTTAGGGTAAGGAGGCAGCACAGTATGGCACAGGTTAAAATTACGCTGCACCGCAGCACGATTGGTTATCCGAAAGATCAACGGGCAACTGTAAGAGCGCTGGGGCTGCACAAAATCCATACCAGCGTTGTAAAAGAAGATAGTGCTACTTTACGGGGCATGATCCACAAAGTGGAACACCTGGTGGAAGTAGAAGAAGTAAAGGCTTAACAAGGAGGGCTGCAAATGTTTTTGCATGAATTAGCTCCCGCTGCTGGCTCCAGAAAAGCTCGTGTTCGTGTAGGCCGCGGCCTTGGTTCCGGCCTGGGCAAAACGTCCGGCAAGGGAATGAAAGGTCAGAAATCCCGTAGCGGCGGGGTGAAGCGTCCTGGATTTGAAGGCGGTCAAAAACCGTTATATCTGCGTCTGCCGAAACGCGGTTTCTATAATAAATTCGGTAAGCATTATACAGAAATCAACGTGGAAGTGTTTAACTGCTTTGACGATGGCACTGTGATTGATCCGGTATTCCTGATTGAATGCGGCCTGGTCAAAAACATCCGTGATGGTATCCGGGTGCTGGGACAAGGCGAGCTGACCAAGAAGGTTACGGTAAAAGCCATGGGCTTTAGCAAAACCGCAAAGGAAAAGATCGAAGCTGCCGGCGGTAAAGTAGAGGTGATCTAATTGGCTTCAGCCCTTGATAACCTGGTGAAGGCTACAGAACTCCGAAAGAGAGTCCTCTTTACCCTGGCGATGTTCATAGTTTTCAGGGCTGGAACGCAAATTCCTGTTCCGGGGGTTAACGCAGCCATGATCGAGCGGCTTTTCACCAGTGGAAATCTGTTCGGTTTATTGGATCTGTTCTCCGGCGGTGCTCTTAGTAAGTTTTCTATATTTGCCATGAGCATTACTCCTTACATCAATGCGTCAATTATTACGCAGCTGCTGACAGTGGTAATCCCGACTTTGGAAGAGTATTCCAAAGAAGGAGCGGAAGGAGCAAAGAAAATCAACAAAATCAACCGCTATGCAGCGGTGGGGCTGGGGGTAATCCAGGCGTTAGGCATGACGTATGGCCTACGAGTGGCTGTGAACAATCCTGATGTCTTCTCATTTGCTCTCATTGTCCTGACCTTGACAGCGGGCTCCCTGCTGCTGATGTGGATTGGGGAACAAATCACGGCAAAGGGGATTGGCAACGGCATTTCCCTGATTATCTTTGCTGGTATTATTTCCCGGCTGCCCAATGGGCTGGCTGTTATTGGCCGGTACCTGCAGGCAGGTACTGTAAATGTGTTCAACGTTTTGATCTTCGCTGCGCTGGCGGTATTGATGGTGATGTTTGTGGTGGCCATTACGGTGGCTTATCGGAAAATCCCTATTCAGTATGCAAAGCGGATCGTAGGTCGAAAAATGTACGGTGGTCACTCCAGCTACATTCCTTTGAAAGTGAACCAGGCTGGGGTTATGCCCATCATTTTCGCTTCTTCCGTATTGATGTTTCCTGTGACCATTGCGCAGTTCATCAAGATCCCCTGGATCCAGAAAATTGCCAGTTATTTGGCATGGGGTACACCACTCCAGACTACCCTGTACATTCTGCTGATCTTGTTTTTCACCTATTTTTACACGGCTGTCAGCCTGAATATCCCGGAGATGTCCGACAATATCAAAAAATACGGTGGGTTCATTCCTGGCCTTCGGCCGGGGAAACCGACGACGGACTATCTGGACCGGGTGATGAACCGGATTACGCTCGCAGGTGCAGTATTTCTGGCATTCATTGCTATTATGCCCAACCTGATCGTGTGGCTTACGGGAATTTCCGGCGTTTACTTCGGCGGAACCGCTCTATTGATCGTTGTTGGTGTAGCGCTTGATACGATGAAACAGGTAGAGTCCTTGACACTCATGCGGCACTACCAGGGTTTCATGAAATAAGGAGAGAGAACATGCATATTCTTTTAATGGGACCTCCCGGCGCAGGCAAGGGGACCCAAGCGGAAAAATTAGTTGCTGATTTTCCTATTCCTCATATTTCTACGGGAGATATGTTCCGTGCGGCTGTAAAAAATGGGACGGAATTGGGAAAAGAAGCCAAGAAATATATGGATGCTGGCGGACTCGTCCCTGACGAAGTCACGATCGGCATTGTCAAAGAACGGCTTAGTCAGCCGGATTGCCAAAAAGGATTCATTCTGGATGGGTTCCCCCGTACCAAAGAGCAGGCTGTAGCCCTGGACGAGATTTTAAAAGAGTTGGGGATAAAGCTGGACGCTGCTGTCAATATCAGCGTGCCTGATGCTGATCTGGTTGCACGGGTTACGGGACGGCGCATCTGCAAAAAATGCGGCGCTACGTATCATGTCGTCTACAACCCTCCCAAGCAGGAAGGCGTATGCGATAAGTGCAGCGGGGACTTGTATCAGCGGGATGATGACAAAGAAGAAACGGTAAAGAAACGTTTGGAAGCATATCATAGCCAAACGGCTCCTCTCATTGCGTATTATGAGCAGGAAGGCGTGTTCAAGGATATTGATGGGACGCAGCCCATCGGCAAGGTATATGCAGATGTAGTCGCTGCAGTCAAAGGGTAAGGAGGCTGGAACGTGTCTAAACAAGATGCCATCGAAGTTGAGGGGACTGTCTTGGAATCTTTGCCCAATGCGATGTTCCGGGTCAAACTGGAAAACGACCATGAAATCCTTGCACATATTTCTGGGAAAATACGTATGAACTTTATCAAGATCCTCCCGGGGGATAGAGTGACCGTAGAGCTCACGCCCTATGATCTGAACCGCGGCCGGATTACGTATCGGTTCAAGTAAGAGCTTTGGCAAGAGGAGGTTCAACAACATGAAAGTAAGACCGTCTGTAAAACGCATTTGTGATAAATGCAAAATTATTAAACGCAAGGGCCGCGTTATGGTCATTTGTGAAAACCCTAAACATAAACAAAGACAAGGTTAATAGAAGGAGGTGCTTTGAATGGCTCGTATTGCCGGTGTAGATCTGCCTAGAGATAAACGTGTAGAATACGCACTGCCATACATTTATGGTATTGGGTTGACCCTTTCCCGGGAAATCCTGGATAAAACCGGAATCAATCCGGATACCCGTGTACGGGATCTGACCGAAGCAGAGATTGCCAAACTGCGTGAGATCCTGGACCATGAATACAAAGTAGAAGGTGACCTCCGCCGTGAGGAATCCTTAAATATTAAACGGTTGGTGGAAATCGGTTGCTACCGTGGCCGCAGACATCGTGCAGGCTTGCCTGTACGGGGCCAGAACACCAAGAACAATGCACGTACCCGTAAAGGCCCGAAAAAAGTGGCCGGCGCTAAAAAGAAGTAAGAGTCTAAGGAGGGATTAGACGAGTGGCTGGGAAAAAAGTTGTCCGTGCAAAACGGAAAGTTTCTAAGAACGTTGAGGCTGGTGTAGCACATATTCGCTCCACCTTTAATAACACGATCGTAACGATCTCCGATATGAACGGGGCCGTTTTGAGCTGGGCCTCCGCTGGCGGAATGGGCTTTAGAGGCAGCAGAAAGAGCACTCCTTTTGCGGCACAGATGGCTGCGGAATCCGCTGCCAAGGCCGCAATGGAACACGGTCTGAAACGCATTGAAGTGTACGTAAAAGGACCGGGAGCAGGGCGTGAATCAGCTATTCGTGCCCTGCAGGCTGCTGGACTGGAAGTAGAATCCATTAAAGATGTAACTCCTATTCCTCACAACGGTTGCCGTCCGCCCAAACGCAGAAGAGTATAATTATCGGAGGTGAAAACTAGATGGCTATTGATAAGACTCCTGTACTGAAAAGATGCAGAGCGCTGGGTATGTCCCCGGCTTTCATGGGGGTAACAAAAGAATCCCACCGGCAGCCGAAACGGCAGTTCAAAAAGAAGAGCGAATACGGAATGCAGCTGGCTGAAAAGCAAAAAGCCAAGTTTATTTACGGCGTGCTGGAAAAACAGTTCCGTGGCTATTATGAAAAAGCAAAGAAAATGGAAGGGATCACCGGTGCCAACCTGCTGATTCTTTTGGAACGCAGACTGGATAATGTGGTGTATCGGATGGGTCTTGCCAACACCCGTCGGCAAGCACGTCAGCTGGTAACCCACGGCCATATTGCGGTGAATGGGAAACGCCTGGACATTCCTTCTGCTTTGATTAAAGCTGATGATGTTGTCTCTGTTATGGCAAGCAGCCGTAGCTCTGCCTACTTCAAGGGCATGGCAGAAGTGCTGGGCAAGTCCAGCGTTCCTGCCTGGATTGTCCTGGATGCACAAAACCTCAGCGGAAAAGTCGACCGGCTTCCGGTACGTGATGATATTGATGTTCCTATTGCGGAACAGGCAATCGTCGAATTGTACTCCAAGTAAGTTGATACTGTTCTCCACTATGTATACCGCGTATTGTGGTAATGCGCGAAAGGAGGCTTCCGCATGAAGGAAATCGAAAAACCTAGCCTGGTGATCGACGAAATTTCCCCTGATGGGCGTTATGGCAAGTTCGTCTGGGAACCTTTGGAACGTGGATACGGTATTACCTTAGGTAATAGTCTGCGTCGTGTCCTGCTTTCTTCTTTGTCCGGCATGGCTGTGACGGGCATTAAAATCGATGGTGTTCTCCATGAGTTTTCGACCATTGAGGGAGTCAGGGAAGACGTTGCGGATATCGTCTTGAATATCAAGGCGTTGTGCTTTAAAGTCGGACTGGATGAGCAGGTTGACCTCGAACCCAAGACTTTTTATATCAAGAAGTCTGGTGAAGGCGAAGTGACAGGGGCTGACGTGATTACTGACCAGGATACGGAAGTTCTGAATCCGGAATTGCACATTGCAACGCTGGATAAGAACGCTACCCTGGATATGGAAATCTATGTAGATGTGGGCCGTGGCTATGTCTCTGCGGAGAAAAACAAGACCAAGGAGCAGCCCATTGGCTTTATCCCTGTGGATTCCATCTATTCTCCTATCACCCGGGTGAAATTTGGTGTCACTGATACCCGTGTGGGCAATGTAACTAACTATGACCGTCTGACTTTGGAAGTGTGGACGGATGGAAGTCTGGGACCTGATGAAGCAGTCACTTCTGCAGCGGAAATCCTGATCAAATACCTGGCACTTTTTAAGACCACCAACGTCCCCAAAATTCAGGGAGACGAAGATGGGAATAAAGCCAGTGAGGAAGGCAGCAAATCTTCTGTATTGCAAATGTCTATCGACGATTTGGACCTGACAGTCCGCTCCAATAACTGCTTGCGGAGAGCCGGTATCAATACGGTCGAAGATATCATTAACAAAACAGAGGACGAGCTGATTTGCGTCCGGAACCTGGGCAGCAAATCCCTGGAAGAAGTCAAGAACAAAATCGAAGAATTGGGATTGCACCTGCGCAATTCTGATGAGGAATAGGAGGAAGACGAAAGATGTCCTATAGAAAATTTAACCGGAACACCGGCAACCGTAAAGCGATGTTCCGTAGCGTCTTGAGCGCCTTCTTCAAAAACGAACGGATTGAGACCACGGAAGCAAAAGCAAAAGAAATTAGTAAATTTGCTGGCAAGCTGATCACCCTGGCTAAACAAGGCGATCTGTCTGCCCGCCGTCAGGTGCTGGCATTCCTCGTTGACGAAGAAGCGACCAAGAAATTGTTCCAAGATATTGCACCAAAATACAAGGAACGCAATGGCGGGTATACCCGTATTTATAAGACTGCACCCCGGCGTGGGGATGCGGCTCCCATGGCAATTCTGGAATTGCTGTGAGAATAAGCAAAAAGGCTGCTGTACACAGAAACCTGTTCTGCGTACAGCAGCCTTTTTGCTTTCAAAATTTGATAAATAGATCGGTAAATAGCACGATTAAGGGTATAGCGATAACGGTTTTTTCAAGGAAAATGATAATGAGGTCTGTGAGGGTAATCGGCATTTTGGAATTGAGCATAATGGAACCCACTTCTGTCAGGTAAATAATTTGCACCAGAGAAAGAATGCACACTATAAACCGTGTTCTTACGGATATAATGCCGGAACAAATCATCGCAGGAATAAACATATCCACCAGGCCTACCACAGCACCAGGAGCGGCAGCTGCTGCTTCTTCCAATCCGAAAAGTTGGAAATACCAGCGGAAGGGCAGGGAGATCCATTGAAAGAGCGGTGTATAGGCGGATAAACAACAGGCTAATGTGCCGATGCACATAGTGACCGGAACCAGGGTAAATACGATGTTTAAAAACATCTTTATGCCTCGTAGGATAAGCTGGGGTAAATCGGGAGCACTTTTTGCCCTGGCAAGGGCCTGCTGCAAAGCCCATTGACTGCGACTGATACCTACTGGTTCGCTTTCATGGACCTGCCTTCCTACAGGCGGATAATATTGATCTTTCCATTTTCCTTGGAGTGGCCAAATGCGGCTCATGATGGCGGCTGATAATACACCAACAAGACTAAGCAGCAGATAGAGCTGGGCAAAATATTGATCCACACCCATCATGGCCGCTATGACAAGGCAGAAAGGAAGCGAGGTCGCTGAAAAACAGGTAGCAATCAAAATGGCTTCCCGATCCGTATAATATCCCGTTTCATATTGTTGGGTGGTCAGCACCACACCCACATTGCAATTGCCTACCCATGAGGCCAAGAGATCGATGGCGGCCCGGCCGGGAAGCCGAAACAGCGGCTTTAGTACGTTCCGCAGCAAAGTCCCTGTAAAATCCATAATCCCGTAATCCATAAGCAGGGGGATTAAAAACGAGGCGGCAAAAAACCATGCGACCAAAGTTCCCATCAAATGAATCATAGAACCTCCCGTATCCGCAGAAAGAAGCCACTGGGGCCCTCTTTCTGTAGCGACTAGAAAGGTTATGATGGCACCGATGATGCGGATTACAAGATAGAGCGGTGATACGACAAAAAGTTCACGCCAGAAACTCTCCTTTTGTGTCCAGGAAGGTTTTACCAGCGTATAGATCAGGGAAAAAACGGATGATATACCCACGCAGATCACCAGGAGCCAGTTGGAAAAAGGTTTGATGAAGCTGGCAATCCTACTGGAAATAACACCTAATGGAATGTTGATATTCCCGTCCACCCATAGCGGGCAAAGAAATAGAAACATGCCCAGAAGAGAAGGAATGAGAAATTTGAGCAAGGAGGATTTCGTTACTTGGAGAGAGTTTTTCCGGAGTGAGCCCATAGCAATGCCTACCTTTCCAATGTTTACAAGTAGTCCGTTATTTTGCCAAAATGGGCCCACGGGAAAATCAATAGATATCTGGTAGAGTGGCCCCTTTATGCGTCAATTCATTGGACAATGCGTCCGCTGTCGCTTTTAACGCCTTCTCCAATTGAGGGTATCCTTTAAATTGAAGACGGCTGGTCGGTCCAGAAATACTAATCGCCGCTGCAAGCTGGTTATTTAGAAATATGGGTGCTGCCATACAGGAAAGGCCGTAGTCATACTCTTCCTGATCGTGGGAGATCTTTTCGCGCCGGATGGTTTCCCGTTCCTGCAGAAATTGTTCGGGCGTGACTTTAGTGTGCACGGTACGTTTTCTGGGGTGGGTTTCTTTAAAATATGCTTCTAGTTCACTATCATTTTTCTGTGCAAGAAAAATTTTGCCAATAGAAGAACAATACAAAGGAGTAATCGGTGGCAAGGACGCTACCAATAGTCTTTGCTCGGAAAGCTTTGTTTGAATAATCAGAATGCTGTCGCGGAACGGGATGCCCAGATTTACCGTTTCTCCGCAAGTTTCTGAAAGTTTGCTAAGAAAGGGATCGGTAAGGGAAAGAAATTGGTTATTTTTTTTGGCACCGGC
Organism: uncultured Acidaminococcus sp.; assembly: GCA_905213155.1. Classification (GTDB taxonomy): domain Bacteria; phylum Bacillota; class Negativicutes; order Acidaminococcales; family Acidaminococcaceae; genus Acidaminococcus. The sequence continues at coordinate 16,622 of CAJMHI010000027.1, forward strand.
TCCCAATTCAATCATTTTGTTTCCCAGCACGTAGCCGCTTCCCTCGGGGGTGATGGCGTTAAGGTCTTCCAACGTTTTCACAATGCGGAACGTATTGGCTTTGGGTATACCCGTTTTTCTGGATAATTCGGATATCCCTATTGGGTCCTCACTCATCAACAGTTGCTCCAGTATGTTGAAAGCACGGCCTAAGATGGAAATAAAAGTCGGTTCTTTTGGTTCACGCGTAGTCATAGAAATCTCCATTTCTATTTTTATTTGGGTACTTCTATCATACACAAAAATTCGTGAAAAGCAACTTGACAAGAAGAAGTAAGCATGATATTTTAAAAACAGAAACGCGTTTCATAATTTGATTCTATTACAGCGGTTGTTGTTTGTCAAGCTGAATTATCTGCAGAGGATTCAAATCGTATTTACAAAAGGAGGGATGTCTATTTCTTTATTCGCCAGAAGAAATAGAGAAAGACACTGGTTTTCTATGTCCGAAGGTTGAGTACATTAGTTTAAAAGAAAGCAGGTTGGACAATGGATACAGTAATAACAAAGAATATCCTAAAATTTATCCTTGGTACCCTACTGGGTCTGTTCCTGGTCGTCATCCCTCTAAGCTTTGGGAAAAGTGTAGATACGTTTTCCTTTTACTACTTGAAAAAATTCGTTGCCTGGGCAGGGCATCCGCTTGAAATCCTTATGACTTGTATCATTGTTTTAAGTGCGGTCCTGGCTTTTATAAACCTGGTCAGCAAACCCAAATGGATTGCAGACCGGCCCTTTATGAGAGATCTATTTTCCTGTTCCTCGTTTGAAGTAGGAGCAAGAATCCTTGGCGCCATTTTTGCAGTCTGTGCTTGTTTTATGATGGGGCCGGAATTTATCACATCCATTGATACCGGTGGGACGATGCTTCCACTGGCGACGCAGCTATCTATTTTGATTCCTCCGATGATTTTGTTCCAGACTTTTATTCTGGAATTTGGCCTTATGGAATTCCTCGGTACGCTGATTGGCTTTATTATGAAACCCCTCTTTAAGGTCACGGAAATGGCGTCGGTTTCCATTATCAGCGCTTGGCTGGGACCTGTGTCAGCAGGTGCCATGGCCGCTAAGCAGTTTTTTGATGAAGGTTACTTTACCATGAAAGAAGCCGCCACCATTGGTGCCTGCTTTGCGATTTCCAGTATTGGTTGGTGCTCGTTGGTCGCTAACGTATTGGGTGTTATGGATTATTTTTCCTACTTTTATTTCGCAGTCGTTGTGGTCGGGGTGTTACTTGCCATTATCGGGGTACGGATTCCGCCGCTTAGCACTTATGCTGAAACTTACAAAGAAGGCGTGGAAAGAAAGGAATTCCATCCGGTGGCAGGTTCCCGCCTCAAAAGAGCTGTGGTGTTAGCCTGTGAGAGAGCCGATCAGGCAGGGATGCATAATTTCACGGCTAAGGGTGGATCAATGCTTAGCTATATCGTTTCTTTGCAGCCGATTGTCGTATGTTACGGGATGATCGCCTTGATCCTTTGTACCTATACCCCTATTTTGGTCTGGATCTCTTATCCTCTTGGCTGGTTTATGCAGATTACAGGCATTCCTGAAGCCTATACTGCGGCTCCTGCGGTGCTCTCTGGATTTGCAGATAATTATCTCCCAGTCATTCTTGGAAAAGCCATTGCTTCGCCGCAAACTAAATTTATCGTCGGCGTCATGAGCATTGTTGAACTGATTTATATGAGTGAAATCGGTGCGTTGCTCCTATCCACAAAACTAATTCATAATATCGGCCATGTGGTATTAATCTTTGTTGAAAGAATGGTTATTGCCCTCCCGATCGTTGTGCTAATAGCCTCTTTAATTTTCTAAATTGTAAGAAAAGGGGAGAATGATGAGTAAAATTCATGTAAATTACCAGCGGTGCAAAGGCTGCTATCTTTGCGTCAGTGTTTGTCCCAAACAGGCACTCACCCCATCCAAAGAACTGGGGGCCCAAGGGTATGAAATTGTTCATTTGGACGAGGAAAAATGCATTGGCTGTGGGTCCTGCTACAAAATGTGTCCGGACTACTGCATTGAAATCACAGATTGAAAAGGGGAGACAAACATGGCAAAAGTACTGATGAAAGGCAATGAAGCCTTTGCAGAATCCTGCTTAAGAGCGGGGTGTAGGTTCTTTAGCGGATATCCCATTACGCCGCAGACAGAGATCCTGGAATATATGTCCTGGCGTATGGAAGAGCTGGGCGGACAGTTCGTTCAGACTGAGTCGGAACTGGCTGGGATAAATATGGTTTTCGGGGCAGCTTGCGCGGGGGCTCGTGCGCTAACTACTTCTTCAGGCCCGGGCTTTTCCCTGAAACAAGAAGGAATTTCTTATCTATGTAGCAGTGATATTCCGGCGGTGATTGCGGATGTCATGCGGATCGGATCAGGCCTGGGGGATATTTTCCAAGGGCAGGGAGATTATTGGCAGCTGACACGTGGCGGAGGTCATGGAGATTATCATACCATTGTTCTCGCTCCTGCCAGTGTACAGGAAAATGCGGATTTTGCTTATATTTCATTTGACCTGGCCGAAAAGTACCGCCATCCTGTACTGGTTGCTTCTGATGCGGCCATCGGGCAGATGGTAGAGCCGGTGGAACTGCCTGCGATGAAAGAGCATGATATCAACCAGTATGATTGGGTCATCCGACCCCGCCAGGAAGGCGAAGCACAGCGGATCGTGTGGAACCGCTATTGGGATATTGGAGCAGAAGAGTATGTAACTTATCTGCGGGATAAGTATGCCCGGATAGAAAAAAACGAGCAGCGCTGGGAAGCGGTTCAAACAGAAGATGCCGAAATCATTTTGGTCGCTTATGGGATCAGTTCCCGGGTTGCCAAGGCTGCCGTTGTGATGGCCCGTAAAGAAGGGATTCGGCTTGGACTGATTCGCCCCATTACCCTCTGGCCATTTCCGAAAAAAGCGTTTGATGCGCTGGGAAGTCAGGTAAAAGCATTCCTCGATATTGAAATGAGTATCCTCGGACAAATGACGGACGATGTTGTCCTCGCCTGTGAGAATCGTCGGCCGGTAGAATACTATGGGGAATTTTCAAATGTTCCGGATGAGAAGAAAATCCTTTCCAAGGTCAGGGATATGCTGGAAAAATATTGAGGAGGGCCTATATGAACTACTTAATTCCCAATGGGATTGATATGAAGCAACAGGCAGGCTGGTGCCCTGGCTGTGGGCATGGTATTATTGTCCGGCTTTTAGCCGAAGCTGCGCAGGAACTAGGAATTGAAGACCGAATGATTACAGTGGAAGACGTTGCCTGTGGCGAATTTGCGCAATTTGCTTTAAAATATAATACGATCATGACCGCCCACGGCAGACCTATCATTGCGGCTGCTGGCGTTAAACGCGTACGCCCTGATGCGATTGTAGTGGCCCACCCTGGAGATGGGGCTGCGTATAGTATCGGCATCGAAAGCACCTTGCATTGTGCACTTCGCAATGAGAATATTCTTGCTTTGGTGGTCAATAACAGCGTCTTCGGTATGACGGGGGGACAAATGTCGCCCACGTCCCTTGTAGATATGAAAACCACATCGTCTCCCCATGGCCGCAGCATCAACAAAGATGGGACACCCATTGATGTGACAAAAATCCTTGGCAATTTGGATATTGCGTATCTGGCCCGGGGTGCGGTGGATAGCCCGGCCAATGTGAACAAAACTGGCCGAATGATTAAGAAAGCACTGCAAAAACAAATGCAGGGAGAAGGATTCTGCCTTGTAGAAGTGTTAAGTCCCTGTCCTACAAACTGGAACAAGACACCTGTTTCTGCACTGGAATTCATCAAGACAACGCAGAGTAAGACATATCCTGTAGGAGAATTTGTTGACAAGCGAGGTGCAGTCTGATGATTGAAATCATTTGCTCTGGATTTGGTGGACAAGGGGTACTGGTTGCAGGGATGATCCTTGCTGACGCAGGGATGGAAGAAGGAAAGAATGTGACCTGGTATCCTTCCTATGGTTCAGAAATGCGTGGAGGTACCGCCAACTGCAATATTAAAATTAATGAAGAAGCCATCGCCAGCCCCTATTGCCACGACTTGGATATTCTCTATACCCTGAATGATGCCGCCATTGATAAGTTCCAAAGTCATCTTAAACCAGGGGGAATCTTATTGGTTAATAGTAGCCTTGCCCGGGCCGATCGCCAGTACCGTAATGATATTAAAGTGATCAAAGTGCCGGCTACAGATATTGCCCATGAGCTGGGAAATACCCGAGGCACCAATATCGTGATGTTGGGGGCGCTGGCCTATGCCTCTCCTGCTTTTGACACTACGTATATGAGAGAGGCTGTGGATCACTTTTTTGCCAAGAAAGGGAAAGTCAACCCTAAAAATGCCTTGTGCTTTGATAGAGGTGTAGAAGAAGCCAGACAGCAGGCATAAACTGTGAGAAGGACGCTGAATTTTGTTGTCACGCAGTGAGGTATGAATGGAGCTACCTGTATGGAAAAGAACAATTTACCCCTAGAAGACGTAAAAGTTGTAGAACTGGCAACCGTTGTCGCTGCCCCTACCTGTGCCCGCATGCTAGGCGCCTACGGGGCAACAGTAATAAAAGTAGAGAGCTTGGACGGGGATGTGATGCGCACCGGCGGATCCCATGAATTTGTACCCTATGAGGATACCTTAAATCCTCTTTTTACGATTCATAACAGCAATAAACGGTTTATTGCGCTGGATTTCAAAAATAAAAAAGGAAAAGCCATTCTGCTGGACTTAATCAAGGACGCCGATATTTTTATTACAAATATTCGGGAGCAGTCGTTGGCCCGTAATGGATTGGACTATGAGAGCCTTAAAAGTAAATTTCCTGCTCTGATTTATGCCCATTTTTCTGGATACGGCCCTAAAGGACCGGTCGCCTCTAATCCAGGCTTTGATATCACAGCGTTTTGGCTTCGGGCAGGCGCTGTTGCCGATTGGCAGACGAAAGGTGCGTTCCCGTTTGTACCGACCTATGCTTTTGGTGATATGGCCACTAGCTCTGTCTTCCTATCCGGTATTTTGATGGCACTTTATGCGAAAGAAAAAACGGGTAAAGGTACCAAGGTAACTACCTCGCTCTTTGCAAATGGTATATGGTGTAACGCTATCGGGGTCGTCCAAACGCAGTTTGACAGAAAGCATTTAAATCCTGCGCCCCTGCGCCCCAGCGATCCGTTCAGCCAGACCTATCGCTGCAAGGACGGCCGCTGGATCGGCATTTATTGCAACGACTATGGAAAGGATAAAGCAAAATTTGCACAACTCCTTGGGGTGGAAGATATTGTGGATGATCCCCGCTTTCAGGATATAGAGACCATGCAGCGCACAGGATCCATAGAAGAGATTACGGCCCGCTGCAATGAAATCTTTTTGCACCGCACCAGCAAGGAGTGGCGTGCGTATCTTAGTGAGAACAATATCTCCTGTGAAATCATGATGGAATCCCAGGAGGTCAGCCACGATCCCCAGGCTATTGATAATCACTACATGGTTCCTGTTACCTATCCTGATGCGCAGCATACGCAGGTGATGATGCCGACCCCGCCCATTGCCTTTAGCGAATATGGCTGTCGTTCGTACCAACCTACAGGAAAAATCGGTGAAGATACAGCATCAATTCTTCAAGAGCTGGGATATTCCAGCGAAGAAATACAGCAGATGAAACAGGAAAAGGCTGTCCGATAGGATGCCTGTAAAAACCTCGTGGAACTTGAGTATCTCAGGTGCCATGAGGTTTTTCTTGCTTAGAAACGGGGAGAATATGGTATAATGAAATGCAAAGATTTTATATACAGAAGAAAAAGTGGATACGTAACTGAAGGAGTTTTTATGAAAAAAATTATAGTTCTACTGCTGGGCATGCTGGCGCTGTTAACTTTTGGCTGTGGACAGACGTCCAAAGTAGAACGGATCCAGGTAGCTTCCTATCCCAACTGGGTACAAATCAAGGTGGGAACGCAGGCTGCATTTTCAGTCCCGCCGGATCTGACGGTGCAGACGGAAGCCGATCGCATGGCATTGCAAAAGAATCCTAAGCTGGATGCTTTAGCCAAATACTGGGTGGAGCAACAAGCCAAAATAGCGGCGGCCGATGGTTGCGTGATTGTGCAAAACGGGCAAATGGCACCGGTCCCCTGGGAAGATCCGGGACACTATGCCTGGGTGGAATTTAAAACCCTGCCCAGTAAGGAAGTCCTGCCACGCTACGGACAGAATCTGGGCCTTACAGGGAACGAAATTAAGGACTTTGGGCAAATCACGCAGAAGACACTGGAAGCTACTGCTAATAAGGACTTACCAGCCGGGTACGTCATACGGTTTTCTAATTGGCAGCCCATGGAAAGCGTGATTGTGAATGGGGTAGAAACCCTCCACACGGCCTTTACTGTAGAGATCCTTTTGCAGGGAAATAGTAAATGTGCACTGCATGGGGAGCGCTGGACGCTGTTTAACCGGGATCGGATCCACACACTAATGGTCGTATGGAATCAAAAAGATGATGCTTACTGGCAGCAATCTAATATGGATTTGAAAAAAATTATCACCACTTTGGAAATTACGCCAAGCGAGAAAAAATAAAACTGGGAGCAGAAAGGAGTCAGGATGATGACGACATTTCATGATATTGGTTTTATTGGTACGGGAATTATGGGAAAATCCATGCTACGCAATGTGCAAAAAGCAGGCTTTACCATGCACTGCTTTGCACGGCATCCGGAAAAAGTCGCAGATCTGAAAGCAGAAGGTGTAGCCGTTCACCCCTCTATTGCGGAATTGGCGAAGGTTTGTGATTGCGTAATTACCATTGTGGGTTTTCCCAAGGACGTAGAAGAAGTCTATTTTGGTAAGGAAGCCCTTTTTGACAGTGCCAAAAGCGGTGCTTATCTGGTAGATATGACGACGACCAGTCCTACACTTGCTAAGCGGCTGTATCAGGAAGGGAAAAAGAAAGGCTTCCATGTCATGGATGCTCCTGTAACCGGTGGAGATACGGGCGCTAAAAATGGGACGCTATCCATTCTGGCAGGCGGGGATGCGGAGGATTATGAGACACTGCTGCCCGTTTTTAAAGCCATGGGGACCAATATCAATCATATGGGAGCTGCCGGAATGGGGCAGCATGCCAAAATGGCCAATCAGATCATGATTGCTGGCGCCCTATCAGGAGTTTGCGAGGCATTTAGCTATGCCAGAGCCAACAAACTGGACCTGGAAAAACTGCTGGCGGCGGTCAAAACCGGTGCGGCAGGCAGTGCCCAGCTTAATGCCTATGGAGAAAAAATGATCCAGAGCGATTTTGCTCCCGGATTTTTTGTAAAGCATTTTATCAAAGACATGCGCCTTGCCAACCAGGAGGCAGAACAAAAGGGGCTTACGCTTCCGGTACTGCAACAGGTGCTGGGCGAATATCTGGCACTGGAAGAAGAAGGACAGGGCAATGAAGGCACACAGGTGCTTCTCACCTATTACGATAAAAAAAGGGAAAAGCCCCAGTATGGGTTGTTTGCTTCCGTACTACAGCAGTAAGCATGGAAAAAATTTTGGGACGTCTGCAAGGCGTCCCGATTTTTGTTGACCAGTCTTCTTGACATCTCTATAATGGTAGCATACGCAGAAAACAATGATTACAAAATATAAGGAGTAAGAACAACATGGATAATTTCAGTCTGCAAAAACCTTTGAATATGGCCCCTACAGGGATTGCCACGTTTGCCAAAACAGCGCTCGCTACGGATATTTATCATCTGGATGCGGATATTGCCGTGCTGGGAGCTCCTTTTGACCTGGCTATTCAGGGGCGTACCGGCTGCCGCCTGGGACCCCGGGGCATTCGTCTGGGCTCTACCCGCTTTAGCTATAAAAAGGGTGGGACCTACGATTCTGAGCGGGATACTTTGTATATGGATACGGATAAATGGCGCGTGGTGGACTGCGGTGATGTGGATTATATTCCTGGAGATTTGACCGGTACCATGGCAAACCTTAGGGAGGCCACGCGGATTATTCAGACACAGGGGTCGCTGCCCGTTGTGCTGGGCGGCGACTGCGCCGTGGATTACCCTGTGCTCCAGGGAATGGAAGGTATCGGGCCATTTGACATCGTTCATATTGATGCACACCTGGACTGGACTAAGCCACTGGACGGGCAAAAATATTTTAATGGGTCCCCTATGCGTAATGCGGCAGCACTGCCTTATGTAGGGCGTATCCTGCATCTGGGGATTCGGGGGATTGGCAGCAGCGGGCCGGAAGACTTCGCAGAAGCCAGGGCCCACGGCGATGGGATTTATTCTGTAAAAGAAGTACGGAGTAAAGGCATTGCGGCGATTTTGGAAGAGTTTCAACCCCAGTCTCGGATTGTACTGTGTTTTGATATTGATGCAATGGATGCGGTATATGCACCGGCTACCGGATCCCCTATGTTTGGCGGATTTACCTATGATGACGCTGTAGAAATGCTGGAAGCCATTGCCAAAAAATCGGATCTGGCTGCTATGGTGCTGACAGAAGTGGCACCGCCATTTGACGATATTGGGGGCACGACAGGATATCTGGCGGCTCGCTTGATTTCCGATATGCTGGGTTTTGCCACGAAAGAAAAAGAAAAGAAAAGAGGCTGAAGACTATGGCATGGCAGCAGAAAAAAAGACCGGGGCAATGGATTACCATGCTTGGATTCTGCCTTGCCATGGAACTCATTCTGGCGCGGTTTCTCTCCCTCCATACGATGAACCTGAAAATTGGACTTAGCTTTTTGCCGCTGGCCGTTGCCGGTTTTTGGGGAGGACCTCTTGCCGGGGGCTTGGTAGGCGCATTGGGGGACTTGATCGGGGCGACCTTATTTCCCGTAGGCCCCTACTTTCCCGGATTTACCCTGTCTGCTTTTTTAGACGGGGTGGTGTACGGGGTGTGCTTTCAGCATGGGATTGATAAAAAGCATATTTTTCTGGCGGCAGCGATTGTACAGCTGGGCATTAGCCTGGGGCTTAATACGTTTTGGCTTACGGTACTATTTCAAACGCCCTGGCAGGCGATGGTGGCGTTGCGCTTGTTCCAGTGCGGAGTGGGATTTGTGCTAAAGTGCGTATTGCTTTCCGTTGTGCTTCCTCTGCTACAAAAAAGGGGAGTACGTGCATAAAAGAGGCGAACCACAATCCATGTGGTCCGCCTCTTTTATAGCTACGGTTTGAAATAAGTCGCAGCAGATCTGTTTCTATTCTTGTTTTGCTTGTGGCTGCAGCTGTTTTTTAATGGCTGATGAGATAGCTTTTTAGCGCATCGCACAGGGCCATTCCCAAGGTACCGGGCGCTAGGGGATACCAGGAAGCATCACTGGCTTTTCCGGAGCGGGTACAGTTGCCCAATCCATCATACACGTACTGATATAGATCTGAATACACTCGCAAGCGTACATCGTATTGGCTTAGTAGCAGGGTCTTCTGCCCCGTTGTCCGGTCTGTCCAGCGGTTCCAAAGGGTAAGAATGCCTTTTTTCTCGTCGTACTGGATACTTTGGGTATCGTAGGCTACGGTGTAGCGGCTGTTGGATGCCACCACCTGCCATACGGCAGCTTCTTTATCGGGAGCTTCAGGCATGACTTCTTTTGGTTCGTTACTTGTAGGAGACTCCGCCTTTTTGGTGGATTGAACTGTTTGGAATTCCATTTTTTCCGGTGCTGTGGCCGTAACTGTTTCCTTTGGGGAGGAGATTTTTACAGGACGCGCTGCAACAGCGGCTGTCCCAGCGGGAGTACTGTATACGAGAGCTGCCACCAGCAGGGAAAGACAGAATATTTTCTTCATATGCTGACATCCTTTCCTTCATTCTACCGTTATTGTACCACAGCCATCGCTTTTCATGGTATAATTACTATGGATTTAATTGTGCGGTTAAGCATATAAAGATAACAGGTTGCAATTTTGCCTATACCCACATGCTATAAGGAGACCAGCTATGAAAAATCAAGCAAAATTTAGCCCATAATTACTTTCTCGC
>CAJMHI010000028.1 GCA_905213155.1 uncultured Acidaminococcus sp.
TTTATTGGGTCACTTTTAACCGGCCAAATGGGTCAAAAATATTCCGGCCTTGACAACTTTGAAACAACGATTCATTTCTTCACCATTTTTCCTTTATTTTGAACTAAATTTATATCGTTTAATTTCGAAAGGATTGTCCCCCCCCGATGGACAAAGGACCTACTGTCACAAGCAAAATAGTAAATCCAATGTATCTACGCATTCTTCTTTCTATTCTGGGTGAAGAGGTTTACGTAGACTCCACTTTTTCGTGGCATTAATAGGTAGAGAAATTTAAAAAGCATTTTCTATAAATTGAAATTTATTACATTATTATGCAATTTGTAATCATAATCTTTGTTATTTTTATGTCTATTCATGATGTATATAGTCACTAGGTTCCCAATTTTAAACTTTCCAGAGTATTATATTATTTTAAATTACACTTATTATCCATTAATTAATATCACCAATATTTATTTTGGCAAAAAAAAGACAGAGAGCACTATTGCTCCCTATTCATAAGGAATATATGAAATTAAGCCTGTCACTATATTCGGTGCGGTTGTACTACGTTTTTACGCAATCAAATCTCCAACCCATGCTCCTTGGCAATCTGGCGTAATTCCGTTTCTGGTAATTTTGTCAACACCGTAACGCTATTATGCGTGTTTAGTAATAGCGTTATTTTCTGACAGTAGATACACACAATATTGATTCAAGCTGATTCCTTCTCGTTTAGCGTGTTCTGCTAAGTTCTTATGCAAGCTTTTGGGTAAGCGCAATTTAAACTGTCCAGAATAATCCTCTATTTTTGCTGGTTCTGGAATGGGATATCCATCCTCCAGTGCAGCCAATAACCACTCTTTTTTTGCATTATTAATATTTTTAAGAGCCTGTTCGGCTGTCTCCCCACAAGATAAACACCCTGGCAATTCTGGGATTGTTACCGAATACCCACCTGCCTCCGTGTCTTCATAAAGTTCAATTCGATAAGGAAGTGAAAGATAATAGTCCAGTTTTTTCATTTCTTTTCCACCTCTTCTCGCAGTACTACGTTACGTACCATTTCTACATAAATCCGCTTAATTGGATTATGGGCTGGAATCGTTATTGGTGCGCATCCAGCCTTACGAAACGTATGATGACTACTACCGCCACGGGGATTTTTTTCTACATACCCATAAGCGACAAGAATCTTCTTTAATTCTTCATACTGCATGTCAATTGGCAAGGTATATAATCGGCTAATAATCAAAACTTCACGCCAAAGGTAATAATGCCATCCTTAAAATGCACCATAATTTCCCCGCCCAGAAGCCGTACTGCTTCCTGTGCCATGGACAGACCGATGCCATAGCCCTGCTGGTTACTATTATGGGACTCATCCCCCCGGTAAAACCGCTCAAAGAAATGCGTATAGTCCATAGTGGCACCATTTTCATAGGAATTGGACACACTAGCGGAAAAGCGCCCGTTACTGCCTGTTAAGATAGCCGTGATGGTGCCTTTTTCGTCGCAGTATTTGGCTGCATTATCCATTAGAATCGTAAAAACCTCATACAAATATTTTTCATTGGACTGTGCCAAAATCCCCTCCGGGATTTCCTGCACCAGCGTTTTCTTCTGGCCCTTAACTAAAGGAGCAAAAGATTCCACGGCTTCATGAAAAACATGGCTGATATCCACCTGGCTTTTTTCCAGTGTCTGCTGTGCTTTTTCCCCCAGTTTGGCCAGCATGATCAGCTCGTTAATTAACCGGGTCACCCGCTGCACCTGAAAAAGGATATTATCCGTCCACTGGCTTTTGCCATTAATCAGCTCCATGGCTTCTGCGTTAGCGGAAATAATGGCCACAGGGGTCTTGAGTTCGTGCCCCGCATTGGTGATAAAGCGCTTCTGGTTGTCCATATTTTCCACAAAAGGATGGATGGCCCAATTGCACAAAAGCAAAAGAATACCCATATAGAGCAACACGCAGATGAGGCCAAAGCGAAGGGAATACCGCATAAATCCTTCTACAGCTGCCACATCCCGGGTACAATCCAGGACCACTACGATTTTGCTGTCATCGCTGGCCGTGCGGATGGAATAAGCATAGCTGGCCCGGTCCCGTTTGAACATGCCCCAGTCTGCCACTTCCTCTGAAAGGTGTTTGGCCGTCTCCAAGGCTTCTACTTCCGTAAAAGCAGAAATATTGGACAAATTTAACCGTTTGAACTGCCCCTTGCGGTCCATAATAACGCTAAAATACCGGATCTGATGGGCAAATTCCGGGGTATCATTGTACCAGTCCGAATCCGTCAGCCATCCATCTGCCACGGCAGGCTGCGTTTGGGGCATGATCCCGTTATTCTGGCTGATGACCGTGAGCAGATGATCCACTTCTGACCGCATTTTCATATACCCGATGGTATTGATGAGTCCCAGTGCCCCAGTTAGGATAATCACGACTGCAATAAACGCCATCAGGATAAATTTACGCCGCAGGCGCCGGATCATATCCATAGGATGCCTCAGCTTTCCATTTCCACCAGCCGGTAGGCACCGTTGCGCTGCCCGTCAATGGTCAGACTGCCTCCGATGGCCTGGAGTTTTTCCCGCAGATAGGACACATAAATCCATACGATCCCCTGATCTTCCCCCGTTTCATCCTTCCATACATGGTCAAATAAAACCTGGGTATCCACTTTTTTCCCGGGATGGAGCATAAAATACTTCATCAACTGGGTTTCTTTGCTGGATAGCCGCACCGCCGACTTACTGGAAAGCTCCCCTTCCGCACAGTCCAGCGTTACGCTGCCCTGTTGCAAGCGATCCTGTCCAAATTCTTTTTGCCGCCGCAATAAGCTGCGCAAACGAGCCAAGAGTTCCCCCATGGCAAACGGTTTGGTAAGATAATCATCGGCACCTGCATCCAGGCCCTGAATCCTGTCATCCACTTCGGCTTTGGCTGTCAGCATAATAACCGGGGTACGGTCCCCCTCCTGCCGCAATTCCTTAATCGCCGTAATACCATCTTTAACGGGCATCATAATATCAAAAACCATGGCGTCATATACGTTTTCCCGGGCAAGACCCTGGGCGATGGCGCCATTTGCTGCGGTATCCACTTCATAGCCTGCGTGTTCCATAACGGCCTTGAGGGCCATGGACATTGCTTGTTCATCTTCTGCTACCAAAATTTTCATTGGTCCGCCTCCCTGATCAAATTCCGAATGGTCTGCATGGACAGGTCACAGGCTGCCAGTTCATCTGCGCAGCGCTTGAGTTCCTGCCCGATAAGTTCCGCATTCTGGATATGGTGTTTATATTTCATTTGGTGCTCCAGACTGGCCCAGGAATCCATGGCTAGCGTCCGCAGCTGAATTTCTGCATAAAAAATCCCCGGCGTCTTTCCTTCCACGTCGGCAAATGGTTTTTCCATTTCTAAGATAACATGGTAGGAACGATAACCATTGGGTTTTACGTGATGGATATAGTCTTTTTCTTCCACAATGGTACAGCCCGGGATCTTCCGTAAATACTGTAAATTAAGAGGAATATCGTTTAAAAACCGGCACACAATCCGCACCCCGATGGCGTCATGAATTTCCTTGAGGGCAGAATGTACCGTAAGCGGCAGGTTTTTCCGCTTGCATTTATCTTCCATGCTGGCAGCGGATTTAATCCGGCTTGTCAAATGCTCATAGGCATTTTCTCCGCATGCTTGTTTTACTGCTTCGTTATAGGCTTCGATGGCCCCCAGCAGATCGTTCTGCACTTGTTCCAGAACAGGGCGCCAGTCCTCGTATTGATTTCCCAGCACGCCGGCCCCTCCTTTGTGTTTTATTAGTTACAGCATAACATATTTTCGCAAGGGTAGCAATGAAATCTTACGGCCGGGATAACGCTCCGATTGTCTTAAATACCCGCTTAGCTTCTTTCTAAAACCAGTCTTTGACACAGCCTGTTATCCTACCGTATAATAGGAACGAACAGCAAACAAATCCCAGAGGAGGGAATGCTATTGATCGGAAAAGGAACCCAGGCGGCGCTGGACATGTACCGTTGTCTGGAAGACGTTATCTGCGACAAAGAACGTATCAAGGACATTATGGAAAGCGCAGCGGATCGCTTCAACCTGAAAGAACTGGCCCTGTACTCCACGGAAAATGAAGACGGGGATGATTACTGCTTCATCATGCTCTGTACCTGCGGACATATCTTTCTCCACATTTTCCCCAGCTATGGCTACGTGGGCGGAGATATCTTTATTTTGGATGGCAGCTGCAATCCAGAAGCCGCCGCCACCTACCTGCGCAAGGAATTTGACCCGGATCAGGCCAAAGTGACGACGCTCATCCGGGGCGATGCAGATATCAAGGATATGAAGCCCCGTCGCAAGAAAAACATCAAGACCATCCGCAAAGCCAAAAACGCAGGAGCCAAGCTGAAAAAACTGGTGCTCAATCAGAAAAAAGAGGCTCAGCAGGAACTATGAAGAACTACCTACTTTGGGATATCGACGGCACATTGATGCTCACCAATTATGCAGGTGTGGCAGCCCTGAAAGAAGCCTTGCAAAAAATCTACGGGTTGAAAGATTTTGAGTTCACCTTTGGCATGAGCGGGCGCACGGACCGGTATATCGCCCGCAAGGCCATTGAAGGCATTAAAGGCAGCTGGACGCCGGAAGAAAGTGAGCGGATGCTGGAATTTTATGCCACGCTCCTTCCCGCTTCTCTTTCAAGGAAAAAAGGACACCTGCTCCCCCATGTGAAGGAGTGTCTTGCCTGGGCTAAGGCAAATCCACAGGTAAAATCTGTACTGCTTACAGGCAATTGTGAGCCTGCTGCCCATGCCAAGCTGGCCCATTTCGGAATAGAAAACTATTTTGACTATGACTTAAGCGCCTTTGGAGAGATCAGCGAACTGCGGGATGACCTGTCCATCGCTTTGTGGAAAAAATTACAAGCAGCGGATCCTGCGGTCCGTCCAGAAGACCTTATCATTATCGGGGATACGCCCCACGACATTCGCTGTGCCCATGCTATTGGTGCCCGCAGTCTGATTGTGCTTACCGGCAGTGTCTATAAAAAAGAGCAGCTGGAAGCGGAGCATCCCTGGAAAATTATCCCGGAACTTCCAGAAAATCCGGAAGCATTGCTCCATCTTGTGAAAGAAGAGAATTCATGAAAAAAATTTTGTTTTGTTTGACCGTGCTGCTGGCCGTGCTACATACGGTTCCTGCCCTGGCGTTTCGGCAAGAAGACGTGAATACCCTGCGCAGTACCGGTTCCTGTCCCGGCGGGGATCTGCGGGGTGCTTATCTCCGCAATGCAGATCTGACCCATGCGAATCTGGCTAATGCAGACTTAAGCTATGCCGACTTGCAAAGTGCCGTATTGGAAGAAGCCAATTTATCCGGTGCCACACTCCTAAAGGCCAATCTGCGCAACGCCTATATGGCAGGCGCCAATCTGGATCATGCGGATCTAACCAGTGCAACTATGGCTCACACAGTATTAAACCGTGCGTCGCTGGTAGGCGTCACGGCGTACCGGACGAGCTTCTCCCATGCGTTGCTCACATTTGCCAACCTGTACACGGCGGATCTCAGGGAAAGTAATTTCGATTATGCCAACGGCGCTATGTCCAACTTTTATTCGGCCAATCTGGCCAGAAGCTGGCTGTTTTCTACACAGCTCCGCAGTGCCAATTTTACCAGCGCCAATCTCTATGACGCCCGGATGCAGAAAGCCAGCCTGGTAGATGTTAATTTTAAAAACGCCAATTTGATGAACGCCGTACTGGAAGAAGCCAATTTATCCAAAGCCAATTTAACCGGTGCCAACCTGGAAAATGCGGATCTCTCCCGCAGCCAGATGGAAGATACCAAATTTACCAGCGCAGAATTGCGGGATGTGTATCGGAAGTAAAAAATTAGGATGCTTGATGCATCCTAATTTTTTTATACCAGTTTTGCAATTTCTTCAGGACGATCCACCAAAAACGTGGGGTTTAGCGCCGCTAAATCTTCCCTATCCCGAAAGCCCCAGCTGACTAAGATACAGTCCAAGCCGGCCCGGTCCGCCGTTTCTTTATCGACTTCTGAATCTCCTACATACACCGCTTCCTGCGGGTCCACGTTCAGCTCCTTCAGTGCCGCCAATACCGTATCCGGAGCAGGTTTGCATTTGACCAGAGGACTTTCCCCAATGGCTGTGGAAATGGTATCTGGAAAATACAGCCGGGCCAATTCTTTTACCGCCGGCTGGGTCTTATTGGAGACGATGGCCATTTTAATGCCCCGCCGCTGCAATTCTCCTAAAAGTTCCGGAATCCCGTCATAGGGTTTGGTATCCACATTACAATGGGCAATATAATACTTGCGAAAGTACAAAAACATCTCCTGAAATTGCGTCTTGGTCACATGGGGCGGCAGACTGAGCCTGAGCGTTTGTTCCAGCCCGTTTCCCAGCACACGGCGCACCTGCAAGGCTGTTTTCTTTGGATAATGGAATTTGGATAGCACCGCATTGACGGCTTCTGTCAGGTCAGCCAGTGTATCCAGCAGCGTCCCATCCAGATCAAACAATACCGCTTCATAGTTTTTCATGCAATCCCTTCCCTTTGTGCCTGTGATTTGATAGTTGCCTTTATCATATCACATTTGCCGGGAAACGTTTTCTTACTTTTTGGGAGAAAGTTATAAACGGTATGCTTCAGTTATTTTATCAACGAACGGTATCCGTTGGTACTGTACCTAGTTTTGCTATGTCACGGCCATCCCGGGTTCCAAACACTTTGATTTTCCCAAGTTCTGCGTTAATAGCAGTATATTCAGCATCTGTGAGAATCAGATCCGCTGCCCCAAGATTTTCTTCAATCCGCACTGCTCTTCGCATGCCAGGAATGGGAACCACAAAGTCTCCATAACGCAGTACCCATGCCAACGCAATTTGTGCCGGCGTGCATTGCTTTTCATTGGCCATTTTGTGCAGGAGATCCAGCAATGGCGCATTGGCTTCCATATTTTCTTTGCTGAAACGGGTAATCTTTGTCCGCAAATCATTCTTGGCAAAAGTTTCGCCCGGTTTGTATTTCCCAGAAAGAAAGCCATTGCCCATGGGAGCAAAAGCTACAAATCCAATGCCCTTTTCTTTGCAGTACGGCAGTACATCTTTTTCCCACTTCCGTTCCATCATAGAGTATTCACTCTGGATAGCTGAGATGGGCGTAATGGTGTCCGCTTTTTTGATTTGCTCCAGCGTTGGCGATGATTGTCCCCAGGCACGGATTTTGCCTTCCTGAATGAGCTTGCCCATAACTTCCGCAACCTGCTCCTCACTGCCTTCTTCCATCTGATGTTCCGTATAAATATCAATATAATCCGTCTGGAGACGGCGAAGGGATCCTTCAATATCCTTACGGATGCCTGCTTCAGAGAGTTTCCCTTCCGGCATATCTTGTCCCGGAAGCGGAGACGGCCAGAATTTATCGGAGATGATTACCTTATCGCGAGGCAGTTCCTTCAGCGCCTTCCCGACAAATTCTTCGTTCTTAAAGTAGGAATACATTTCCGCTGTGTCAAAGAAATTGCACCCCATTTCATAAGCTTTATGCACGGCAGCGATACCGTCTTTTTCGGAAGGAGGATTTCCATAGGCATGGGTAAATCCCATGCACCCCATACCGATAGCCGACACTTCAATATTTCTAAGTTTTCTTGTTTTCATTTGGTCTCCCTCACTCCCTATCTTTATAAAAAAGCTGTTACTTCACCCAACGACTTTGATTGCTCATGAGCTGCCGCAGGAACCACGCCCTCTGCTTTATACCCGATAGGCATGATGAGAACAACCTTTTCGTCTTTTGGCAGCTGGAAGATTTTTTCCAGTTCACGGTTAGCAAAGTAATTGCACCAGGTGGTATTCACTCAAAGCTCTGTGGCTCGCAGCATAATATAGGTAGCTACAATACTTACATCTTCTACGCCGGAATGAATTTCTTTCTCTACAGGTGTATCCGAATACTTTCGTACCGCAAAGCGTTTTTTTGCTAAGTCCATAAAATCCATGCTTTTTTCCCCTTTCACTTCATACGCGGCAAGTCTTAAACTGCAACTTGCCTTGATGTCTTTATTTCTCTCTTCTCTCCTGCTGCAGTCATTATACGATACCATCCATTGACCCGGAAGACGCTAATGTGTTATCATCTGTGTAAACTAAAAGATAACACAATCAGGAGATGATATCTGTGCTAAGACCTGAAATTTATACATTTCTTAAAGCCGCTGACTGTGGCAGTTTCTCCTCTGCTGCAGAAAAACTGTACCTGTCAAAGGTTTCGGTCATGAAACAGATAAATCACTTGGAGGGCAGCATCGGTGTACCACTCTTTCACCGCACCAATCACGGCATTAAATTGACTGCTGCCGGAAAGATCTTTTATGCGACGGCCCGTCGCATGGCAGAACTATCAACTGAAGCAATTGAAGAAGTACGAAAAATAGGAGGACGACAGACCAAAGTCATCCGTATCGGTACTTCCTTGATGCGCCCGTGCAACAAGCTGGTAGAATTATGGGAATCCGTGGCCTTACCGCACCCAGACTACCAATTTAACATCGTTCCCGTAAGTGATGAAGGCGATGGCTTGCAGCGTTTTCTGAAAAGCCTAGGACAGTCTATAGATTGTTTTATGTCTCCCTGCGGAACGACCAACATTTTAATGAATTATGGTTTTCTCCCATTAAAATCATATCCCTATGCCATTGCTATGTCCCGCAAGCATCGCCTTGCCAAAAAGGAAATACTGCACTGGACGGACCTGGATGGAGAAACACTCCTGCTTGTTAAACGCGGCGAATCGTATATTGTTGATGAAATCCGCGATGAAATTTCCTTGCACCATCCACAAATCAGAGTCGCCGATTTTAATGGCTATTATGATATAAGGGCGTTTAATCAATGTGAACAGCAGGGCTATCTCATGGGCACGATTTCTCTCTGGTCTGCACTACACCCTTCTCTCGTAACAATACCCGTTGCCTGGGACTATAAGATGCCCTATGGTATTATTTATGAAAAAACTCCCTCAGAGACCTTGAGAGAATTTCTATCGTATTTTACTAATTCCGACAAAGAAACCAAAAATGCCTCACGGTAAAGAATCTGCTTACCCATCTATTGATAGAGTAAGGACTCCTTGCCGTGAGGCATATGGTTTTGAAACGCTATGAACTGTTCTTTTTACGCTTCTTTGCGGCCCTGATTTAGAGCATCAGCGGCGCTTTGCGCCCCGGCATACGTCCCATAGGTCATATTGCCGTAGGTTTCTACTTTGTTCTCTTTGCCATTCCAGCGTTCCACGGTATAGGCATGGGAGAACCAATAGTCCTTTCTAGCTGGTCTCCAAAGGCTGTAAGTGCGTTTGTACGGAATCTTCATCATGATAAAGTCTCCTTTCCTGCGAGAGGAGTCTGCCCCGCCCGTGCGGGGGCTTGGTTGTCTGATCATCCTTCTTGGAAGAGACTATAGCAGGAAATGTGTGGAAACGCAAATCTTTTTTTCGGTTTCCTCCGGCTAACGAATGCACTAAGAAAATGCCTTGCAGCGGCGCTTATAGAAAAAGTTTTACTTCAAAATATGGTGTCTGGTAACCCCTGCCCAATCCAGCAGGGGTTATTGTTTCCCCGCACTTACCTTTTAGGAAGCAGGTAACTGTTAGTTTTGCGCTTTTAGGATATTCGTAAACAGGGCATTGTGCTCCTTGATTTTTTCTTCGCCGCCCACTACACACAGGTAGCCATCCTGCAATACGTCCCGCACTAAGGGTGCCAGGGCCTTGATATCATCCTGGGAACAATGAAGCACGGCATCCCGGTTTTTCTGGGCATCTTCTGGCTGACGCCCTGTCAGATATGCTGTAACAGCTTTTTGCAAATGCATGGAGGCGGTAAGTGGCGTATCCATCAGGCTGATGGTGCCGATGACGTACTTGGTCATTTCCCGTTCGGAAGCGGTAAAATGTTCCAGATACTCCGGCAGTTCCCGATAAACCTGCAGGGTTTCTGCCAAATTGGGATCCCTGTAGGAGGAAAAATACATCACTCCATTAGGATCAAAGCGGGCACCGGCTCCGTAGGCACCGCCCTGCACCCGTACCCGGGTCCACAGATAGTCGTAACGAAGAATAGTTTCCAGTACTTTCATGGCACCGGTATAGGTATATCCATGTGCCCGGTAGTTGCCGCCAGCAAGCACATACTGCACTTTGCCGCTGGTGGTAATGCCTTCGTTATGACTAGGTACTTGTAGCGCAGGAGCTGCTTTCCCAGCATAGTGAGAATGCGGCAATGCTGCCGTAAAACTATCCATCGCTTTTTCTGCAGCCGGTTTCATGTCCGCACTGCAGGAAAGCGCCATAACTTGTGCATCCTGATGGAAGAAAGCGGGTAAAAGGGCTTGCAGGTGCGCCACTACTTCATCGGCGCGCTCTGTAAAATGTGCGTCCAGGTCCTGCAAAAATTGGTAATACGTGAACTGGTCATGTTCCTGGCTCCTTGCAGAAGCGCTGAAGTAGGACATAAGGCGGCTTGTGGCTACGGTCATTCCCCGGGCAAAGAAGGCATTATCCCAGCCTGTTTTCACTTCGCTGACAATTTCTTTCAGCCGCTTTTGATCATTCAGGTGGCTGCGCAGGGCGATGCTCGTAAGCAGATCAAATAGATGACCTTCATTCTGCTCCAGAACTTTGGCAGAAACCTTAAATACATTCGTATACGTATTGAGATCGGTATATTGGCTAAAAGCCCGAACTTCAAAATCCAGTCCGCCCAGATATAAATCACTGAGGGTGGATAGTTCCTGGTAGGTATAGTCGTCCGTATCCACTTTGCCCAGTACGTCTGTTAAGAGATACGCATAGCATAGCTCATTTTCCGGTAACCCTGTCAGGTCAAAACTCCAATCAAAATAGGCAATTTTGTTGGTAAAGGCGGGCAGATACAGCTTGGTATGGGCCCCATCCTTATGAATTTCTGGCTGCTCCACTTCTGCTTTCGGGGCAATGTCCGAACGTTCCAAAAGGGGAATCGTGCGAAGGGCTTCCGGTGTATCCGGTGCTGCCTGGCGGGCATGAAGGGTAGCAGCGGTTTGCTCCACCTCATCCAAGGCTTTTTGGTCCATGGTAGCTTTGATGGCAGCCATAGCCTTCCGGGCACGGGCCGCATCTTTTTCTTCCTTCCCCGGTTCCGGGGTAAGTGTGAGCAGTACTTTGTGGGTATTATCCAGCAGCACGGTTTCAATAAGCTGCTCATAGTAGCGTTTACCAATGGCTTTCCGGAGAAAATCCAGATTGTCCGTAAATTGGAGGCTTGTGGTAGGATCTCCGCCATAGAGCCAGGTTTCCATAATGCCTAAGCCATAGATCAGGCCCTTGGGGTACACATTATAATCTGCTTCCCGCATTTTAAATTCTTCCGCATTCAGAGCTGCCGTAAGCAGTTGCTCCGGGATACCCTCCCGGCTCAGTTTTTGCAGCGTACTATATACAACTTTTACAAACTTGTCCTCTTTTTCTGGATCGGCTCCGGACACATGGACGGAAAATACCGGCTGCAACAAAGAACCTTCCAGACTGCCGTACACGTCACTGCCGATACCAGCCTGCAAAAGTGCCAGCCGCAGCGGGGCATTGTTGCCATCCAATAGCACGTGTGTCAGCGTTTTCAAGGCCATGGTTCTTTTTTGTTCTAAAGCAGACCCCACCACAATGTTCATAGACAGATAGGTTTTGTGATCCGTGGTACTGCCTGCTGCCACCGGATACGTAGCCTGTACTTCTTTGGTCCGTTCAAAAGGTGCCTGAAGGGGAATCTCTACCTTAAATCCCGGGGTACGATGGAAATGGCGCAAATATGCCTCATCCAAATATTCCAGATAAGATGCAATGTCCATATTGCCGTAGAGATAGATATACGCATTTTCAGGGCTGTAGTATTTGGTATGGAAAGCCACAAATCCCTCCTGCGTCAGCTGAGGAATGGCTTCCGGCAGCCCACCGGACTCAAATCGATATGGCGAATCAGGGAAAAGGGCTTTGAAAGTCTCGTGTTCTTCAATGGCATCGGGAGAGGAATAAACGCCCTTCATTTCATTGTACACCACGCCGTTATACACCAGGGGTTTATCCTTCCCCTCCCCAAGCTCGTAATGCCATCCCTCTTGGCGCAAGGTATACGGATTTTCCGAAATCAGCGGATAAAATACCGCATCCAGATATACATCTACCAGATTTTTGAAATCTTTGTCGTTGCGGCTTGCCACAGGATACACAGTTTTGTCCGGGTAGGTCATGGCATTGAGAAAGGTGTTTAAAGAACCTTTTACAAGCTCCACAAAAGGTTCTTTGAGCCGGTACTTCCGGCTGCCGCACAGCACAGAATGTTCGGTAATATGAGCCACGCCGGTATCGTCCTGGCTGGGAGTGCGGAATCCGATGGTGAAAACTTTGTTGTCGTCCTCCGTTTTTACATAAAACATCTTAGCACCGCTTTGGGTATGAGTGAATTCATAGCCAGTAGCCTGAATATCCGGCAGTGCCGTCACCTTATCCACTGTAAAGCCGTGGAGTGCATTGCCTGTTTGTAATTCCATGATAGGGTCTCCTTCGTTCGGTCAAATTGTATTGTGTCAAAGAAAGGCCGTCGCTTGCGCGACAGCCTCCCCCGATTTTTACTTGAAATACTGGACACCGGCCAGGAAAATGGGTTGCAATTTATTCCCCGGTATGTTTTTCATCAGTCCGTCGGTAAACCGTTCCGTGTGCCCCATTTTGCCCAGCACCCGTCCATCAGGACTGGTAATGCTTTCGATGGCATACAGGGACCCATTGGGGTTGTAAGGGCTTTCCATAGTAGGTTCGCCTTGCTCATTCACATACTGCGTTCCCACTTGCCCGTTCTTAAAGAGCTGCTTGATTTCTTCTTCTGTAGCCACAAAGCGGCCTTCGCCGTGGGAAATTGCCACCGTGAAAATCTCACCGGGTTCGGTCAGGGACAGCCATGGGGATTTATTGGACACCACTTTGGTCCGTACCATCCGGGAAATATGCCGGCCAATGGTGTTAAAAGTCAAGGTCGGTGAAGTTTCTGCCAGCGGACGTACTTCTCCATAAGGCACCAGCCCCAGTTTCACCAAAGCCTGAAACCCATTGCAGATGCCAAGAGCCAAGCCGTCCCGTTTGTAAAGCAGATCGAGCACTGCCTCTTTCAGCTTGGGATTACGGAACATGGTGGCAATGAATTTCCCGGAACCTTCCGGCTCATCACTGGCAGAGAACCCACCAGGAATGGCAAGAATTTGTGCGTTTTCAATCCGTTTTGCCATTTCGTCCACAGATTCCTTGATGGCATCCGGCGTAAGGTTGCGGATCACAAAGATATCTGCTTCGGCCCCGGCATCTTCAAAGGCAGCTGCGGTATCATACTCACAGTTAAGCCCTGGGAAGACAGGGATAAATACCTTGGGTTTGGCGACGTTGTACGGTGCCGTCAGCGGCAGGTCCTGATGGAACAGCGGCATGGAACAAATTTGCTTACCGGAATCAGCAACCACAGAGGGGAATACACCTTCCAGTGTGCGGGTATATGCCTTTTCCACTTCATCCAAAGTGATTTCCGTATCGTTGACGGTAATCTTGCCTGTATCGGTAAGGTGCCCTAATTCCAGATATTCAATGCCTGCAAAGACTTTATCCGCTTGGGCGTTATCGTCCAGTTCTACCAAAAAACCACCGGGCTGCAGCGTAAACAGGCATTCCTCGTGGAGGAATGGCTTCACAAAGGTAAATCCCAGCCCGTTGCCCAGGCACATGGTCGAAAGAGCTGCAGAAACGCCGCCTTCTTTAACGACGCCGGCAGTGACAATGCGTTTGCCCAGGATGCCTTTATGCAGACTTTGCAAAATGGTTTTTAGGGCTGCAAAGTCCACCACTTCCTGTTCGTCACAGGGAACAGGGACAAATACCACACTATGCCCCGCCTTCTTAAATTCGTTAGAGACGGTGTCCCGTCCGTCCATTACCCCTACGGCAAAGCACAACAGGGACGGCGGTACTTCCAAGTCGTTGAAGGTCCCGCTCATAGAGTCCTTGCCGCCGATAGCAGGCAGTTCCAGCTCGCAGCAAGCTTTATAGGCTCCCATGAGCGCTGCAAAAGGACGCCCCCAATGATGCACAGTACGCAGTTTGGGGAAATATTCCTGCATGGACAGGCGCAATTTGGAAGCATCGGCACCCATGGCCGCAGCCCGGCAAACCGCTTCTACCACAGCATACATAGCGCCATGGTATGGGCTCCAGCAAGCTACATTGGGATTGTAGCCGCAACTCATTACAGTGGCAGCATTGGTCTTGCCATGGAGTACAGGAATCCGTGCCGCCATGCCTTCTGTACGGGTTAGCTGTTTTTTGCCGCCGTAAGGCATCAAAACACTGCCACGCCCGATACTGCCATCAAACCGTTCACCCAGCCCTGCTTCGCTGCACACATTCAGGCGATTCAGGTTAGCCAGCCAGGCTTCTTTGATGGCTTTGCCTTCTACCTCTTCCGGCGTGCTGTTAAACGGAGAAACCGTTTCCACCGGATCCACAATTACGTCAGAGGTTTGGGTAATCCCGTTGGTATCCAAAAATGCCCGGGACAAATCTACGATCTTTTCTCCCCGCCAGTACATCACCAGCCGGGGATCGGCTGCCACTTCGGCAACGACAGTAGCTTCCAAGTTTTCTTTGGCAGCAGCGGCCATAAAGGTATCCAGATCTTTAGGGGCAATGCACACAGCCATCCGTTCCTGGGATTCACTGATAGCAAGTTCTGTCCCGTCAAGGCCTTCATATTTTTTCGGTACTTTGTCCAGGTTAATCACAAGCCCCGGTGCCAGTTCTCCGATAGCTACGGAAACACCGCCGGCACCAAAATCGTTGCACCGTTTGATGAGACGGGTCACAGTCGGATCCCGGAATAACCGCTGAATTTTCCGTTCGTTAGGAGCATTCCCTTTCTGGACCTCGGCTCCATCCTCACTGAGGGACTGGGTATTATGACTCTTGGAGGCACCAGTAGCACCGCCCATGCCATCACGGCCTGTACGACCACCCAAAAGGATAATCAAATCTCCCGCTGCTGGGCGTTCCCGTACGACAGCGTCTTTCGGAGCCGCAGCAATAACGCCACCTACTTCCATGCGTTTTGCCACAAACTGGGGATGATAATATTCCTCCACACTGCCAGTAGCAAGACCGATCTGGTTGCCATAGGAACTATAGCCCTGGGCTGCACCAATGGTAATTTTCCGCTGGGGCAGTTTGCCCTCCAGCGTCTTTTCATAAGGCGTACGGGGATCGGCACTGCCAGTTACCCGCATGGCCTGGTACACATAGCTACGACCAGAAAGCGGATCCCGGATAGCGCCGCCCAAACAGGTGGCTGCTCCGCCAAAGGGTTCGATTTCTGTAGGGTGGTTATGGGTTTCGTTTTTGAACATCACCAGCCAGTCTTCTTTTTTACCATCAATGGAGATGGGTGCTACAATGCTGCAGGCATTAATTTCTTCGGACTGATCCAAATCAGGGATTTTCCCTTCTTTTTTCAGTTTTTTGGTAGCCAGACAGGCCATATCCATGAGGGTAATGGGTCTTTTGGTATCCGTACCATACACAAAATCCCGGTCTTTTTTATACAATGCATAGGCATCTTTTACGGGATCGGTATAGACGCCGTTTGTAATTTCCACATTTTCCAACCGGGTTTCAAAGGTGGTGTGCCGGCAGTGGTCGGACCAATAGGTATCCAGCACTTTGATTTCCGTAATGGAAGGATCCCGTTTTTCTTTTCGGAAGTACTCCTGGATAAAGGCCAGGTCTTCCAAACTCATAGCAAGTCCCTGTTCCTCCATAAAGCTTTGCAGTGCGTCCCTGGTAAGATCCCGGAAACCGCTTAGGACTTTTACCGGTTTTGGCACGGCATAGGTACCCTCCAGTGTAGCGGGTTTAGCGGATGCTGCTTCCTGGGCATCTACCGGGTTAATGCAATAATGTTTAATTTTCTCAAACTCTTCGTCCGAAAGGTCCCCTTCCAGCACGTACACTTTGGCAGCCGCCACGATGGGACGGGTCCCTTGGGTAATCAGTTGGATGCACTGGGCAGCAAAATCTTCCCTCTGGTCATATTGTCCGGGGAGCAGTTCCTGGGCAAAAGAGCGGGCTTTTTCCGGCACGGTGAAGGTTTCATCCCACACCACATCCACTGGTGCTTCACTCAAGACCAGCGTTTTGGCGGCCTCGTAGTCCGCCTGGTCTAGGCCCTCCAGGTCATAACGGTTGATCACGCGCACCCGTTTTAAGCCCTTGATGCCCAGCGTCTGCCGCAGGTCCGCGCAGAGTCCATCTGCCTCTACAGCGTACTCTTTTTTCTTCTCCACGTACACTCTTTTGATTTTGTCGCTCATGACATCCTCCCTTAAAAGTATTCGTTGATCCAGTTATTCTTTTTGGGGAATAACATTTCCAGTTTTTCGGCGGCAGTAGCGTTAGCAGCATATACCATTCCACTGCGAAGAAGCGCTTGTACGTGCAAAGCGCCGAAAAACAACTGGGTGAAGGCACGGATATCCATCAAAACATCTGGATCATCCAGGGTATTGAGGATTTGTGTGCCCTCTTTGGTAAAACGTAATTTTACCAGCATGGTGTTAAGGGGTATCTGTTCATCCTTAAGGCCCAGCACAAACGTCTCTCCGAGCAGATTTTCTGGTATTTCCAGCTGCTGCAGGCATTGGGTCGCATTAACTACCCTTCCCATCATAAAAGGGGCTGTCTTAGGCGCCAGTTGCTGGTCCGGCAGTTGCAGATACGTCAAATCATCATCTGCTGCAAGCCAGTGCAGTGTTTGCCAGGTTCCGGCAAAGCCTTTCATATATTGCAAAAGTCGTACTTTGGCAGGGGCATCAGCAAATAGCATTTCCTGCACATTCACTACCCCATTCTCTTTATTATACACCCCGTAGCCCATCGGCGCACCGTGATTTTCCACCACCACAGTTTCATAGCCTTCCGCTGCAGCAGTCAATAAGGTGTTTTCCCATACCCGCTGGTCCCGTTTGACCCAACCATGGTAGGATTTCATGATCGCTTCATAGACAGGCGCCAATAAAGGCGCCGCCTTTTCAGTGGGCACCCGGCGAAGCGTATAGCGATCCAGTGCATCTCCACCCAAATCCAGAGAGCGCAGCGGCAAATTGTACTCCTTACGAAAATGCGTATAGGCAAAGCCATAGGGCTGATAAATCCCGGCATAGATCGGCATCAAAATTACAAAGGGCACCTTCATGGCCCGCAGCATGGTAAACGTAGTTTCCAGCAGCTGCCCCATCACATGGCTGCCCCGGGCCACAGGATCGGTGGCAACCCCCACGATATAGGGAATCTTCCATTCCTTTTCCCGCAGGTGCAGCACATAAGGATTTAAGTGGAGCATGGTCATCAGCTGATCGTTCTCAAATCCCCCAATGATTTGGTTTTGTTGTAACGCATAGTGACTATGGTACCACTCGTAAAAAGGCGTCCCCTTTTTCTCAAAGCATTCATCCCACAGATCCATGGCCTGGGGCAGTGTCTTGGCATTCACCAGACGAAAATCCATGCGGCACCTCTTTTCTTAGCGAATCACTGTGTTGTATTTTTTCACCATGAAGGCGGGCTTGTAGGATTCCTTGGCTTTGCGCAAACCGTCCTTGCCCATGTCCTCTTCCCGGTTGATATATTTCACATCTCCCCAGGCCCGGGACACAAATTCTTTGTTGATAGCAGTATAGAGGCCCCGAATATTGGGATCGGCCTTTTCCACGTGAATAATGGCCGTGTTCATCCCCGTAATTTCCCCAAAGGAAAAGGCTTTCACTTCCCCATCCAGACGGATGAGCCCACCCCGCATTTTCAGGAAGGTGAAGTTGTCCAGGGCTTCCTTAATGGCATCTTCTTCGTAGATAATAGAAGGATCGGTCTCTTCCCGCACATCAATCCATTTCCTGGCAAACTCGAAGCACTCTGTCAGGTTGTCCCCGCCCATAGGTTCATAGACAAAGTCCGGGTTATCTTTTACAAAAGCATTATAATGGTTCTTTTTCTGGTGGAGCTTGCGACCGGACAAGGTAGCTAATTTTTCCTGCTCGTAAACATAATCCCAGTTGTTCCGATCTTCTTCATATTCTGTCACTTCCGGCAGGTATTTTTCAAAACGGGCAATGGTATCTTCATAAATCCCGTGGATTTCAAAAGGCTTGCCTCCAAAAAAAGCCCGCAATTCATCCAGCACCTGGGGCAGCTCCTCGTTGACACCCCCAAAGGGCGGCGTGATAAAGGTTTTATTCTGCACCGTAACCATCATAATCAGGCTGCCGTGGGAAATAGCCCAATAGGTATCAAACCCGTGACGCCAGATAAAGTTCGTTCCGAAACAGCACTCAGAGGCGTGATAGTCCCGCTCCCTGAAATAATCGTCAAAAATCGGCTTGTCCGCCCGATTGATATGTTTAAATTCTAAAATGGATATCTCTCCCTTTACTGTTAAATTCCTGTTTATTATAACAGAAACTGTAGGTTTTTTGAACACATTTCAGAGGGGAAATATTATTGCATAGCAATTGTATATTGGGACCCGTCGCCCCACTCTGCAATCCGCTGGCGCACATCGTCCAGGTTCAGCACCCCGCAGGCAAAACCTTTTTTCACCAAGGCTTCCGGCAAATACTCATCATACTTATCAAATACCGGCACTTCGTGGGGGTAGACAAGGCTTAAAGGATCAATCTCCTTATGGATCTCTTTTTGCAGCACCCTGAAAAAGGTGGGTGCATCTGCTTCCATCATAAATTGCATGAAGAAAGGCCGGAAGGGATCCAATTTTTTAAGGCCCAAGGCTCCCGCACAGTGGATATTTAAAAACCGCTCCATAGCCAAGAAGCCATAGGTCCCCAGCCAGGGCAAAAGGCACCACATCTTACCGCCCAAATGGATGAGAGGAGACACGGCAGCACCACTTTTTTGTGCGGTAAAACGGGCCTGTTGCAGGCGGCTTACTGCATTTTTCATCAAATAGGGGTAGCTGCGTTCCTCCCGCAGCACTTCCCGCATCCGTTCCAAGACTTTGGTATGCAAATCTCCAGGGCACTCGCCAAAGTAAGCGGGCACTTTCCCCTTTTCCAGTTCGCAGTAAATGACCTTGCGTTTGCGGTCCACGTCCAGTACCCGCCACACATGACCGGCCAGCGCAATCTTTTCCCCTGGCGGCGGAGGCGCTACCACCGTTCCCAGTTCCTGTGACTCGCAGCGCACGGTATATTCCTCGCTTTCCTGGAACACACCGTAAAACTTAAAGGAATTCACCACACGCTCCCCAGCAAGACCTATAATCAGACCACCTCGCTCCGTTTTCTGGATATGATCCGTCTGAATCAGATGGGACAAAAGCACTCTGTAGTCATCTTTAGTAATCCGATGAAAATACGAAAGCCGCAGCACCTTTTCCGCAAGTGCTCCTGGGCTCATTTCACCGCCTGCCGCCAGTGTGCTCATGGTCTGGTGGTACAAAAGGCTAAAGGGGAGCCTATTCAAACGGGGCGGCTCCACCCATTTTTCTTCCAGATATAATTGGATCAAAGCAATGCCCTGGAGAAGTTTCCAAGGAATGGTAGCGGGTAGCATAGCCCGGATTTCCGGTTCATCTTCCCGGATCACAAACCACATTTCCTGGGGATCTCCCCGGCGTCCCGTACGCCCCATACGCTGCAAAAACGACGACACTGTCCAAGGCGCATCAATCTGAAACGCCCGCTCCAGTTTTCCGATATCAATTCCCAGTTCCAATGTAGAAGTAGTTACAGTGGTCAGATTCTGACTGTCGTCTTTCATCAGCATCTCGGCGGTCTCCCGGTAAGACGGAGACAAATTGCCGTGGTGGATGAGAAACCGATCCGGCTCATGCCGCAGACTGCAATACTGCCGAAGCGTTGTGGTTACGCCTTCACATTCTTCTCGTGAATTGACAAACACCAGGCATTTTTTGCCACGGGTGTGCTCAAAGATATACCCCAGTCCTGGGTCTGCCTGCAGCGGCGCCTCATCTGTTTTTTCTTCCAGAACTGGCAATGCGTCCACTGTTTTACCATCCCCGGCCTGGGCGTCCTTTACATAAAAATGTTCCATCGAAAGGCGCCAGCGGTTTCCCGGTGCGGTAACATGAGGGATCAGTGTCTTACGCCCCGTTCCTTGGGAGAGCAGTGCTCCCACTTTTTCCGGCTCTCCCAGCGTGGCAGAAAGTCCAATCCGTCTTGGATTTACACCTGCCAGTCTTCCCAGTCGTTCAATCAGGCAGAGCGTCTGGCCGCCCCTGTCGCCTCTCAGCAAGGAATGGACTTCATCAATCACTACAAAGCGTAGATCACCAAATAATTTAGGCACGGCCATATGCTTGTGGAGCAAAATGGCTTCTAAGGATTCCGGCGTAATTTGCAAGATCCCGGAAGGGCGCCGCATAAGTTTGGCTTTATGACTTTGGCTTACGTCCCCATGCCAGTGCCATACAGGAATCCCCCCGTCTTCGCAAAGCGGCAGCAGTCGTTCAAATTGGTCATTAATAAGAGCTTTCAATGGACCAATATAGATACAACCCACGCTTTTAGGTGGCTTCTGGGCAAAAAGGGATAAAATAGGAAAAAATGCCGCTTCTGTTTTCCCTGATGCGGTAGAGGCCGTCAGTAAGAGATTCTCATCCGTATGAAAAATCACGTCCCCTGCTGCCACCTGGATGGGCCGCAGTTCCTCCCAGCTGTGTGCATAAATAAAATCCTGTACAAAAGGGGCATACTGGTCAAAAATACTCATTCTGCAGCCTTTCTTATACCGTAAATTCCGCAAATTCCGATGGTGTCTCTTCCTCTACTGCATTTTTTGCATATGCAAAAGAATCCGACTGCAGTAGCTCTGCCACTTTGACCTCCGGATGCTGGTAAATAATATCCAGCACTTCAATATAATCCCGAATCACTTCCCGGGGCGTGATATGGCTGTCGGCACCGATGCGTCCAAACTCGATTTTGATAAAGTCCACCCGGTCCTGTTGTGTCAGCTGCGGCGTATACCCGTACAATACACCGTGAATCTCCGTCAGCTTTTCAATGAGGATTAGCATTTCCTCATTGGTCAGCGGTTGCAGCCGGATCACCGGTGCCAAAAGGTCTTTGTGTGTGCCCCCGAAATGGCCTTCCGCCAAACGGGAACGCAGGGCCTCATAACTATAGACGCCACGGCGGGGATCCTCCATGCACTGGGGTGTGCCGCCCATGATAATGCCAAAATAATGGGCTTTGCCCTGCAAGGTATCGTTGTACATGGTGAGAATCTTTTCGTAATTATATTGCCGAGTAATAGCGTGGGGAATTTTGTAGATATTTACCAGCTCATCAATACAGACCAAAAGACCGGCATACCCTGCCTGTTTCAAGAACATGGCAAAGATTTTAAGATACTCGTACCAATCTTCGTCAGAGATGATAATGCTCACCCCAAGTTCCTGGCGGGCTTCCGTCTTTAAATGGTATTCACCCCGGAACCACTTGATCACCTTGGCTTTTAGTGCTTCGTCTCCGTTGCGGTAAGACTGGTAATACAATGTGAGCAGCCGGGCAAAATCAAAGCCGTGAACCATTTCGTTAAGCGTATTAATGACCCTTGCGATTTCCCGCTGTACCAAGGTGTCCAGCTGTGGGTCCTGCAGAGAAAGGCCGCTTTCTTCCAGAACCTTTTGCTGCACCTGATTGATCCACCGGTCCAGAATGAGCGGAAGTGCACCCCCTTCCGGACGGGTTTTGGTCGCCATATTTCGTACCAGTTCCCGGTAGGTGGCAAGGCCCTGCCCTTTAGTGCCTTGCAGACGTCGTTCCGGAGAGAGATCTCCGTCCACCACCACAAAATTTTTCTCCATTACATAATTCCGGATAGTTTGGAGCAAAAAACTCTTTCCGCTGCCATAGCGGCCTACGATAAACCGGAAGGACGCTCCTCCGTCAGCGATTACGTCCACATCGTGGAGCAAGGCATCAATTTCGTTCTTCCGCCCCACTGTAATATACGGAAGCCCGATTCTTGGCACCACGCCCCCTTTGAGGGAGCTGATGAGAATCCGGGCAATACGTTTAGGAATTGTCACTGTCATGTTGTTCCTTTCCTGTCTTGCTGTTGTCAGTACTTTGCTTTCTTTCAGCCGCCTTGCCTTTGGCTTTTAACGTGTTCTTAAAATTTTTGAAAAATCGGTCCACAATCCGTTTATAGATATCCATGGCACGGGTTTCATCTCCTCTGGTGCGGATATCTTCACTGCTCAGCACCAATTTTCCCGTTTTGGTATCATAGGTATTAAAGACAGCACCCACAGTAACGTAAGGCACATAATACGAGGGAACATATTCTGGGTAGGTTATCGTGCGATACCAGGAGTGGTAATGCCCCTTTTCGTCAAAATAACCATCCTCTACTTCCGTAGTGCGCCACTCCGTATGGGCCGGCACCAGCACTGCATCCCGTCCCAAGGTATCCAGGCGGGCTGTTACATATAGCTCTGCCTGTGCTGCAGCCGCAGGAATCTGCACTGCGGTTTCAGTGTTTGCTGCAGTTTCTGGCAAAGAAGTCGTTTCTTTATTCTCTTTCCCTGCTTTTTCCGCAGCCTTCCCTGGCAATAAGGCCCGGGGAACTTCTACCAGTGGCTGCAGGGTTTTCACTTTGGTAAAAGCCGCCCCCTTCTTCCGCCAATAGGTTTCCATAGCCTGATTTCCGCCAAAGCTGGGAAGTTTAACCTTGGAAAAATCAAAGCGCTCCAGATACACGGTTTTTACCCCTGTGAAATCATACTCCGGATCCTGCCAGGACGCATACCGGGCCCCTGCAGGCAGGGAGGAGAAAACCGCAAAGCACAGTGCCAAAAATCCCACACGCCATTTGTTTAACATGTTTCCCACCTCCACGAACTGTATACTTGACATTAACATTTACTTATTCTATACTTATACCTATACAGAATACAACATTTCCTGAGAGAATGAAAGAGGTGGAACAACGTGGAATATACCTTCACGAAAGATAATTTTGCACAAGACGTGCTGCAAAGCGATCGTCCTGTGCTGGTGGATTTCTATGCCGACTGGTGCGGTCCCTGTAAAATGATTAGTCCCATTGTAGCCAAAGTTGCAGAGAAATACGCTGACCAGCTTAAAGTGGGCAAAGTCAACGTAGATGAGCAGCAGGAACTGGCACTGCAATATCATGTCATGAGCATTCCCTACCTGGCTTTCTTTAAAAACGGTGAACTGGTAGGCGAAATCGTGGGTGCCGTCCCCGAAGCCCAACTGGAAGACGCTGTACAAAAAGCGCTGGCGAAATAAGTTCAAACAAAAAAGGAGTCACTGGTGTAGTATGACCGCTCCGGCAAGGAGAGCCGGTAAGTGTCATAGCAACCAGTGACTCTTTGTTTGTTGATGAAGCAAGCTATTGGACGTTTGTCCTTCTCCCTTCGCTTTTATACAAACTGTTCCAGCCACTCTTCGCTTTTTTTCTCATCCACGTCTTTAACCAGCATGAACTCACTGAGCAAAATATGCTTAGCCGTGGTCAAAAGCCGCCTCTCCCCCGCAGAAAGGCGTTTTTCCTGCTCCTGCACCGCCAGCGTACGCACCACATCAGCCACTTCAAAAATATCGCCGGTTTTCATTTTATCTACATACAGGTTATAGCGACGGTTCCAAGTGATTTGTTTCATTCTGTTTTCCGGGCGAGCTTTTAGGACTTCCTCCACCTTAGGCAGGGTTGTTTGCAACACAACGGGACGTAGTCCGATCTTCTCCGTATTTTTAACGGGGATCAGAACTTTCATATCACTTAAAAGCATGTCCAGCACTAAGTATTCCACGGATTTCCCGTTGACTTGCTTTTCCTCCCTATCCTGGATCACTGCTGCCCCATGCATAGGGTACAGGACCTTATCGCCTACGCCAAACATCTTATTACCTCCCCCGTCCAGGATATGTATCTATGTGTAAACTCGTATCCATTGCATGTCTATAGGAATAGTTTAGCACATTGTAAGGTGATAAGTCAAAATTTTTTATATTACCATTTCATACTATCAATGTCAATAGGATTCCTGTAAAAAAATAAAGTTATTCTTTCATTAGTAACAGATTTTTCTTATACGCAAAAGGGAGCACTATTTCTGTGCTCCCTGCATACGCTTTCTGAATCTAGCGCGAGTTTTACTTATTGCTGAAATGTTCTACTAAGGTTGCCACGGTGGCAGCACTACGGGACAATACGGCTTCATTAAAATCAAACCGACTCTGGTGATGGCCAGCTGCCTCCTGTGTTCCATAGAGCATATAGACTGCTTGTCCGCCCCGTTCCTGTACCCGTGACAGGAAATAACAGCAGTCCTCGCTGCCGGATATCTTTTTTTCCAAGACCAATTTTTTATACTGGTGCAGCGGCTCCAGTACCTGGTAAATTTCTTTCCCCATAGCTTCGCTGCTAAGGACAGTAGTGGCAGAACCCACAGGAATCATTTTTACATCGACCCCGTACATCTCTGCCGCCCCTTCCACCATGCGCCAGGCGTTTTCTGCTACAAAGTTGTTGATTTCTGCTGTTTCGCCCCGGGTTTCAAATTTTAGCACCGCATTTTCCGGTACTACATTCCGCCCAGTGCCAGATTCCATGACGCCTACATTAATTCTTGAAGCCCCGCTGCTGTGGCGGGGAATCGTATGGAGCGCAAGGGCAGCTTGTGCCGCAGCCAATAGGGCATTTTTTCCTTTTTCCGGTTCCGCTCCGGCATGGGCTGGAACGCCAGTAAAAACAGCATCAATTTTATCTGTGGCCAAAAATCCCTGGGCCATAATCACCAACGATTGGTCTTCATATCCTCCGAGGCCGATATGTCCGCTGATAAAATAGTCCACGTCGTCAGCTAGGCCGCTATTAACCATGGCCTTGGCCCCTACTACGCCTTCTTCTCCGGGCTGGAAGAAAATTTTCAAGGTACCGGCCATTCTTTCTTTGTGCAAGGACACAAGTCTTGCCACGGCCAGTCCAATGGTAATGTGTCCGTCATGGCCGCAGGCATGCATCAGTCCAGGATGACGGGAGGCAAAACCTTCTGCGGTTGGCCGGTGATCTGGATCCTCTGATTCTTTTACAAACAAACTATCAATATCAAAGCGCAATCCCACGGTTTTTCCCGGTCTGCTAAAGTGCATCACGCCAACGCAACCTGTATGTCCACCATCCATTTTTTCTACCAGCTTCGGATCCGCACCTTCTGCCAGAGCCCGTTTTTTACAGGCTTCCAGCGTTTTTTCATCCGGAACTAGCATCCGGGACGGTTCATCCAGGATATCCTTACCCAGTAGCACCTCAAAACCTAACCGTTTTAGCACCGTAGCTATAATGCTGGTGGTCCTGAATTCTGTCCATGCAGTTTCCGGATATTGGTGAAAATCCCGCCGCAATTTGACAAGCTCCGGTTGCATTTTTTCTGCTTCTTCGTAATATCCCATGGTCTTCCTTGTATGATAATTACAGAAGCAAAATCACCATTTTCCTTTCTTTAGATTCTG
>CAJMHI010000029.1 GCA_905213155.1 uncultured Acidaminococcus sp.
GAAGTAAACGCCACCAGATTTCGAATAAGCTGCATTTACTTTTTCATTTAACGCAGCAATGTGGCTAAGGGCGCTCTTTCTTGTGCTCTGGGGAAGAAAACCGTATAATAGGGGGAGTTAGTAGGTACAGTGGATGGACAAAGGAGCGGGCTATGAGGCAATTTGGGTACAACAACATCATAGGGGGCTGTCTCCTGGCATGTCTTTTATTGCCCTTACCTGCCTTGGCGGAAAAGGCACCGGAAACCTCGCCCGTACCGCCTGCTGTAAAGGATTTGCAACAGCTGGCCTGGGAACGCTTTCCTTCTGCCGCACTCCCGGAGCGAAGCGTGCTGGATCCTATGCATAGCGTGCGCTTTACCCTGCCCCAGGGATTTGTTCTGGAAGGCGTTTTTACCCGGGGCAGCAAGGGGCAGGACGTGATGATCCGGGCCAGACGGCAGGAAGAGCTTTTTGTCTACACCGCCAGCGGAGCGAAAATGCAGACGGAAAAAGATGGCAAAATTGATACCCAACCCTTTCGCAGCCGGGAACTGATGCTGGGGGTGACGCTGAAATCCTACCTGGAAGAAGCCCGCGCGAAAAAAATCCACGTACTGCAACATAGCAGGGAAACCTTTGCCGGCATGCCCTGTGTCCATGTTCAGCAGGAAGAAAAGGGGAAGCGGGAAGAACGGTACTTTTTCGGGGACCGGAAAACCCTGTACAGTTTCAGCTTTCTCCTCCCGGAATCCGGCGGCGACAGCCAGCCGGACATCCATAAGGTGCTGGACAGCCTGGAAATCCCGCCTGCCTATGAACGGGTGGATATTCCGGGCAGCAAATTTTCCTACGAAGTCCCCTATGGCGGCGTGGATCTGCTGAAAAAAGCGCCGCCGGGCGATCCCCATACGTTGCTGCAGCTACACCTGGATGAAAAGCTGATGACCGGTGTGATTTACCAGCCCTTGTCCAAGCTGCCGGACTATGCCGCCCTGCCAGAATCCCTGGATGGATTATCTGCCCGGGATGAGGAAAATCTGGCAAGGGTGATGACGGCGCAGCGGGAGAAGTCCTTTTGGGAAAAACGTCCCCAGGGGACGCTCCTATCCAACCGTACTTTTTTTACTAAGGTGAGAGACCGCCCCTGTATGGTGGAGGAGGTCCAAACCCCAAGGGCACTGGATAAAAGTTATGTGTTCGTAAAAAATGGGATGCTGCTCTCCCTGGATTTTGAGGTCGCTGGCGGGAAAGATACCCAGGCGATGCTGGATCACATGGCGCAGAGCCTTGCAGAAAACAAGAAAGAAGGCCGTAAAAATGGACGGGCAGGAATTTGAAAAAAATATTGCAACCTTGGATGCCTGGATTCAGGACGCCCCAAAGATTACATTCTTTGGGGGTGCCGGGGTCTCCACCGCCAGCGGAATACCGGATTTTCGCAGCAAAGACGGCTTGTATAACCAGCATGATATCCGCTTTGACAAGTACCAGCCGGAATATCTGCTAAGCCACAGCTGCCTTGTGAACGAGCCGAAGGTGTATTTTGAATTTCACCGGCAGAAACTGGATACCCGGAAGATTAAGCCCAATGCGGCCCATTATTATCTGGCGGCGTTGGAAAAAGAGGGAAAGCTTCTGGGCATTGTCACACAGAATATCGACGGGCTGCACCAGAAAGCCGGCAGTAAGAAGGTCTATGAAATCCATGGCAGCGCCCTGCGGAACTATTGCATGCAGTGCGGCAAGACCTATCCTGCAGATGCCATTTTTGACTCCAAAGAACCGGTGCCTCACTGCGCCTGTGGCGGGGTGATCCGGCCGGACATTACCTTATATGAGGAAATGCTGCCGGAAGAGGCCGTGGAAAAAGCGGTGCAGGCTATCTCTCAGGCGGATCTTTTGCTGATTGCCGGGACCAGCCTTACAGTGTATCCTGCGGCTTCGTTTATCC
This sequence comes from uncultured Acidaminococcus sp., assembly GCA_905213155.1. Classification (GTDB taxonomy): domain Bacteria; phylum Bacillota; class Negativicutes; order Acidaminococcales; family Acidaminococcaceae; genus Acidaminococcus. The sequence goes on from CAJMHI010000029.1 coordinate 1,934, forward strand.
ATTATTTTCACGGAAAACGCCTGGTGATCTTAAACCGGGATCCCCTTCAGGTGCAGCTAGCGGCGGAGACGCTGGTATTCCGTGAAAATATGGAAACGGTGTTCCGGGCCCTGGCCCAAAAAGAGGGCATCCCATTGTAAAGTTGGTGCCTTTCTTGGGCGCATGTGCTATAATAAGTGGAAATTGTAAATATTTTGGGGGTATGGGTATGTTAGATCTGAAATTTGTCCGGGACAACACGGAAGCGGTTGCCCAGGCTTTGCAAAACCGCCACGCTAAAGTGGATCTGGAAGAATTTAAGAAACTGGACGCGCGCCGCCGGGAGCTGATTCAGGAAGTGGAAGCTGACAAGAGCACCCGGAATGCGGTCAGCGGGGAAATCAGCCAGCTGAAAAGAAAAGGCGAGGATGCCACGGAAAAGATTGCCGCTATGCGTGCCCTGGGGGATAAAATTGATGCGGCAGATGCCCAGTTAAAAGAAGTGGAAGAACGGCTTCAGGCTGTGATGCTCACCATTCCTAACATGCCAGCACCGGACGTGCCGGTGGGCAAGGACGATACGGAAAACCCGGAAGTCCGGAAATGGGGCGAACTCCCGCAATTTTCTTTTGCGCCCAAAGCCCATTGGGAAATCGGGGAAAATCTGGGAATTCTGGACTCCGAACGGGCGGCCAAGGTGTCCGGTGCCCGCTTCTATTACTATAAAGGCGCCGGCGCACGGCTGGAACGGGCCGTGTATAATTTCATGCTGGACCAGCATACCCAGAAAGACGGCTATCTGGAAGTGATTCCGCCCTATATTGTAAATACGGCCTCTATGACCGGGACGGGGCAACTGCCTAAATTCCACGAAGATATGTACAAGGTGGAAGGGCAGGATATGTACCTGATTCCTACGGCAGAAGTGCCCCTTACCAACTACTACCGGAATGAAATCTTAGACGGGAGCCAGCTCCCTGTGTATCTCACAGCCATGACACCCTGCTTCAGGGCCGAAGCGGGCAGCGCCGGGAAGGATACCCGGGGCCTGATCCGGCAGCATCAGTTCCACAAAGTAGAAATGGTAAAATTCTGCACCCCGGAAACCAGCTATGCAGAACTGGAAAAACTGGTAGGCAATGCAGAAGATATTCTGAAAGCCCTGAAACTGCCCTACCATGTAGTGTGCCTATGCACCGGGGATCTGGGATTTTCTGCTTCCAAGTGCTATGATATTGAGGTATGGTTCCCGCAGCAGAACAAGTACCGGGAGATTTCTTCCTGCTCCAATACGGAAGCGTTCCAGGCCCGCCGGGCCAACATCCGGTTCCGCCGGGATCCCCAGAGCAAACCGGAATATGTCCACACACTGAACGGCTCCGGGCTGGCAGTAGGCCGTACCGTAGCAGCCATCCTGGAAAATTACCAGCAGGCAGATGGCAGCGTGGTCGTACCGGAAGTGCTCCGTCCTTATATGGGCTGCGATGTCATTAAAGGCCTGTAAAAAAAAGTAACGATTGTCACAATTGAATAAAATTGCAGCACCCGTTGGATAAAGCGGGTGCTTTCTTTGTGGTAAGAACTGCTATACGGGCTCATACTCTTATATACGCCATATTTTGGCCAAAAGCGAAAAATGTGCAGATTTTTGATTAAAACAGAAACAATGCATATTTTCCTTTGTTCTTCTTCAAGCTCCTCAAATCTCCTTCATTTTCCTTCATTTTCCTCTTGCAGTTTCTTTCAAGTAGTGTATAATGAAGAACGAATCAAGAGACCGCTACAGGTCCCAAAAGGGGGATTGATCATGAACGAACAAAGTTTTTTCCAATTGTCCCAGGAAGCCGTTGCCAGTCTGGCAGAACGCTATGAGACGCCGCTGCTGGTGCTTTCTTTAGAACAGGTTGAGAAAAACTATGATTTGCTCCACAAATATTTTCCTAGAATGGAAATTCACTATGCAATGAAAGCCAACCCGGATCTGAGGATCCTGGAGCTTATGATTAATAAAGGAGCCAGTTTTGACGTTGCCAGCGATGGGGAAATCCGCACCCTGCAGCAGCTAGGGGTGGACGGCAAAAAGATGATTTATGCCAACCCCATTAAAATGGATGCCGGATTTAATGCCTGCAACGATGCTGGTGTGTACCGGATGACCTTTGACAGCGAAAGCGAAATCGAAAAGATCGCGGCCCACTGCCCTGGTGCGGAGGTGCTGCTGCGGCTGCGGATTGATAATCCTAAAGCCCATGTGGACTTGAACAAAAAATTCGGCGCCCCCCGGGAAAAGGCCCTGCACCTTATGCGTAAAGCCAAAGCTGCCGGGCTGGATGTGGCGGGTATTGCCTTTCATGTGGGCAGCCAGGTGACGGTGGCCGATCCGTATTTCCATGCCATGGATGTAACCAAGAGCGTGATGCAGGAAGCACGGAAAGCAGGCCTTTCCATGCGCGTCCTGGATATCGGCGGCGGATTTCCCATTCCTGAGACGGGGATTCACTATAACCTGAATGCCATGCTGTCCCAGATTTCCGCCCGTTTGGATGAAGATTTCCCGGATCTGGAAATCTGGGCTGAACCGGGCCGGTATATGTGCGGTACGGCAGTAAATTTAATCACCCGGGTTATCGGAGTCAATGCCCGGAATGGACAGACCTGGTATTTTTTGGATGACGGGATTTATGGCACGTTTTCCGGCGTGATTTTTGACCAGTGGGATTACAAACTGATCAGCTTCAAGCAGGGGAAACGCAAAATTCGGGCCACTTTTGCCGGGCCCAGCTGTGATTCCCTGGATATTATGTTCCGGGGAAAAATGACCCAGCCGCTGGAAGTGGGGGATCTGCTTCTGGTACCGGTGTGCGGGGCCTATACCTCCGCTTCTGCTACCACCTTTAACGGATTCCGGAAAGCCCGGACCGTGATTTGGGAAGAAGTGCGGGACGCCTTGGGGCTGGAAGACCGGATGGCTGTTGCCATCTAAATAAAGTGCAAGTACAAAAGGAGCCTGTGTGTATCAATGCTGGTACACACAGGCTCCTTTTACATAGGTGCGGGAAATGGTAAAGGTTTCATCAAAGAAAACCAAATCCGCTCGTTTCCCTTCTGCCAGACTGCCCCGGTCACGCAGTCCCAGTTCTGTTGCCGGATTGAGGGAAGCGGCCCGTACTGCTTCTGGAAGGGACAAGTGAGCAAATTCTTTTAGATTTTTAACGCCCAGGTGCATGGACAGCACGCTGGCCGCCAGTGTCCCGTCCTGCAGCGTGGCACGAAGACCTTTTACGTAGACCTTGTGTCCGCCCAGCTCGCTTTCCCCGTCCCCCATGAGACAGGCCCGCAGGGAATCGGTGACAAGGACGATATGATCAGGGCTCTTGGCTTTTACTGCCAGCGCAATGGCGGCAGGATGGATGTGAATGCCATCGCAGATGAGCTCGCAGATAAAGGGCAGCGTTAGCGCCGCCCCGGCAAGGCCCGGCTCCCGGTGGTGGAAGGGGCGCATGGCGTTAAACAAATGGGTGATGTGGCTGGCACCATTGGCATAGGCAGCGGCTGCTTCCTCATAGGTGGCGTTACTGTGCCCTAGAGAAACCAGAATGCCGTTTTCCCGGCAGCGGCGGATAAAAGCCGCTGGCTCTGCCAAATTTTCCGGGGCCAGGGTAATAATTTTAATACAGCCAGCATAGGGCGCCACTAGCTCCCAATGGGCTTTTTGGATGTTGCTGGCTTCTTGGGAACCTTTATAGGCCGTACTGATAAAGGGGCCTTCCATATTGACGCCTAAGATTTCTGCTCCGGCAAAGTGTTTTTCTGTGCAAGCGGCAATATTGGCGAGGGCTGTGCGGATTTTTTCTTCTGTTTCCGTCATGGTGGTGGGCAAAAATCCGGTTACGCCGGTCGCAGGAAGCATCCGGCACATCTGTTTCAGGGCTTCTTCTGTGCCGTCCATGGTATCGCTGCCGCCGATGCCGTGGATGTGCAGGTTAATAAAGCCGGGAGAAATGTATTGCCCTTTGGCGTCAATACACTCCGTGCCGGCAGGAAGTTGCTCTTTTTTTAATGGGGCAATGCGGCGAATCCTGGTATCGAATAACAGGGTTTGTCCCGTAAGGATTTCCTGTGGTAAAATAAGTTTACCATTGACAATGGCTTTCATAGCGATCTCCTTTGGTGGTCTGTGTCAGCCTTTATTATAGCATGATGGGAGAGAAAAAAGCGGATGATTGATCTGGAGAAACTCTCCACGGAACAGCGGAATCCTGCCTCCGTGGATATTGATACCCTTTCCACGGAAGAACTGGTGACGCTGATCAACCAGGAAGATCACAAGGTAGCAGATGCGGTGCAGGAAATCCTGCCGGAAATCGCCCAGGCGGTGAATCTGGTGGCCGACCGGCTGCAGCATGGCGGGCGGTTGTTCTATATGGGCAGCGGTACGTCCGGACGGCTGGGCATTTTGGACGCAGTGGAGTGCCCGCCCACCTACAGCACCGATCCGGAAATGGTGCAGGGGCTGATTGCCGGCGGCAGGGAAGCCATCTTTCGCGCCAAAGAAGGGGCGGAAGACAGTGAAACGCAAGGGCGGAAAGATATCCGGGAAAAAGACCTGCGCCCGGTGGATGTGGTGATGGGTATCAGCGCTTCCGGCCGCACGCCCTATGTGCTGGGAGGCATGGCAGAAGCCAAGGCCTACGGCTGCCTCGTGCTGGGGCTTTGCTGCAGTGAAAATTCTGCTATGGCGGCCTATGCGGATCTTTTGCTCACCGTGCTGCCAGGGCCGGAAGTGATTACCGGCTCCACCCGGATGAAGGCGGGAACCGCCACCAAAATGGTACTGAATATGTTGACCACCGGCGTGATGGTGCAGCTGGGAAAAGTCCGGGGCAATTTGATGATCGACGTGAAGGCCACCAACGAAAAACTTTTGGAGCGTGCCATTCGTATTATCTGCACGGTGACAGGCTGTGATCGGGAAAGCGCACGGCTGCGCCTGGCCAATAACCAGGGCAGTGCCCGAAAGGCCGTGGAAGAATGGGAGCGCAGCCATGGAAAATGAGGAGCTGGCAAAAAAGCTGTATCATTTAGTGGGCGCCGATGGCAATGTGCAAAAAGCCTATCACTGTATGACCCGGCTGCGGCTGGAACTGTCCAATCCCGCTATTGATTTGGAACCACTTAAACAGGTGCCCGGAGTGCTGGGGGTGAATCTATCCGGCACGGAGCTGCAGCTTGTCCTGGGGCCAAAGAAAGCAGGCCCTGTTACAGAGGCCTATCTGGCGCTACTTACGACAGCCAAAGCGCCGGGACCACAACAAAAAGAAACTTTTACCGTGGGAGATGGGGCAGCTCTCCATGCAGCGGTGCGGCAGAAAAACGATACACCGGGCAAACGCTTCCTAAAAAAAATTGCCGGGATTTTTGTGCCGCTGATTCCTGGATTTATCGGCTGCGGGCTGCTAACCGGCTTGTGCAATTTTTTACTGCGGCTGGATCCAGGATTGTCCCAACAGGTGCTGTTTCAGGTGCTGCAAGCGGCAGGGGGCGCCGTATTCTGGGGAATGAATTTATTTGTGGGCTGGAATACGGCCAAGGAATTTGGCGGCACACCGATTTTAGGCGGTGCCCTGGGGGCGCTGATTACCCATCCCGGAGTGCAGCTAGTTTTGTACGGTGAGCCCGTGGTGCCAGGCCGGGGCGGCGTGGCAGCGGTCCTTTTGGTAGCAGCGCTGGGAGCACTGCTGGAAAAACGGCTGCATAAATGGGTGCCGGCCAGCTTGGATTTATTCCTTACCCCGTTTATTACCATGGGAATCATGGCACTGGGGACCTTTTTCGTGCTCCAGCCCGTGGGCGGCTTTTTGGCCGATGCCATTGGCTATGGTGCTACGACAGCGGTGGAACGGGGCGGTGCGCTGACTGGTGCCCTTTTGGGCGGATTTTTCCTGCCCCTTGTGATGCTGGGGATTCATCAGGGCCTGACACCCATCCATGCAGAATTGATTCATAGCTTCGGCTATACCTTGCTGCTGCCGATTTTGGCTATGGCTGGTGGCGGACAGGTAGGGGCTGCGGCAGCAGTGTATGTGAAAACAAAAAATTCCCGGATTAAAAAAGTGGTGGCTTCTGCCCTGCCGGCGGGGCTATTGGGTGTGGGAGAACCCCTTATTTACGGCGTTACCCTGCCTTTGGGGAAACCCTTTATCGGCGCCTGTATCGGTGGAGCAGCGGGCGGCGCGGTACAGGCTTTTGGCAAAGTAGGGGCTATGGCACTTGGCATTTCCGGGCTGCCCCTGGCGCCCAGCACCACGGACATTTCTGTGTATCTTGTGGGGCTTTTGGTTTCGTATGCGGCAGGATTTGTGGCGACACTGCTTATCGGGTTTGATGACCCGAAGGAGGCATGATGGAAATAGGGATTTCCCTGTACCCAGGGCTTAGCGGCGGGCCGGCGGATGTGGAGAAGTTTTTGGACCTGGCCAAAACATTGGGATATACCCGGCTCTTTTGCTCCTTTCATATTCCGGAAACCCATCCGGAACAGTTTCGGCAGCAGATGCAAACGCTACTGCAGCAGGCCGCAGCACGACATTTTTCCATTATCGGGGATCTTGTGCCCGGGGCAGCGATTCCGGCGGCACTGACCCATCTTAGGCTGGACGATGGATTTACCCCGGATAAGGTGGCGGCATTGCAAAAGCGCTACCCGGAAAAAATTCTGGTGCTCAATGCCTCCTGTATCACGGAAGCGGCCCTGATCGCTTATGAAATCGCCGGGGTGGACCTGTCCCGGGTGGAAGCCCTGCACAATTTTTATCCCCATCCCCATACCGGGCTTTCCGAGGCGTTCTTATGCCGACAAAATGAGAGATTTCATGCTAAAGGGATACGGGTAGGGGCATTTATCCCAAGCCAGACGGGGCGGCGGGGGCCGTTATTCAAAGGCCTTCCTACTCTGGAAAAAGACCGGGATAAAAAAGCAGCCCTTGCCATGAAACACCTGGCACTCCTGGGTACGGATGTTGTGTACTTTGGCGACGGGGCGCCCAGTGAAGAAGAATTGACACAAGTGGCGGCGTGCGGCGGTGAGGTACTGGAACTTACCCTGCGGATTCCCCGTTTCCGTCCCGACATTGATGACCTGTTGCCCCAGCACGTTTATGAAATCCGGCCGGACGAAGCCGAAGAAGTGATTCGTACCACCAATAGCCGGGCCCTGTGGAAAAACCATGCCATTCCTGCCATGGATTATGGCCGCTGCCATAAAGGTACCGTTATTCTGGATAATGAGGGGTATGGGCGGTATAAAGGGGAGCTGGCCATCTGCAAAACGGAGCTTCCCAGCGATCGGAACGTGAATGTACTGGGGCAGATCCCGGAAGAAGAACTGTTTTTGCTGTCCTATTTGCATGGGGGGCAAAAGTTCCGGTTTCGTGTGGTGGAATGATGCGGATTGTGATTAGTGTTACTGGTATGAGAATAATATGGACATAGGGGAACGCTTTATAAGTTTACCATTTATGTATGGAGTATTCGTTACTGTTAAATACATTATCAACGGGTCTCCTGGTAAAAACATTATTTGGAAACTGAGCTTTGCCGTTCTTGCTTTTATGGAATTTTATTTATCCTTGTATTTTCTGGACTTGGATGTGTTTTTAATGCAGTCATGGTCGTTTGCTGTTTGATTGGATTTATTCCTCACAATCTTGATGTCCATGGTTTTATGATCTCCTTCTTTTTACTCACTTTGTATGTAATCCAGCTAGATGAAATAAAGGGAAAGCCTTTCAGAAAGAGCGTGAAGTTTTCTTTCACCGTTTTATTTGACCACTGGGAATACTGTCAGATAGCTGTGGGAAAATGGCTGGGTATACTATCAAGTATCGTCATGCTGTATTTTGAGATTAGGCTACTGCTATCTACCCTTGGACTCATAGAAATATGATACTAAAGTGGTCTGGATATGGGGGGCCATTATAGTTTTCAAAGTGGTCTACTTTTTCATTAGCACTTGCATAGGCCAGGCGGTACAATGAACTAGGAGATCTGAAATAAGCGGAGAAAATTCACTTCCTTATTTCAGATTTTATTTACTTTTTGAAATAAGATCGTTATAATGAACATACTGTTTCAGGAAATAGGGTAAAGGGCATGGCCTCGGAATATGCCATTTATAGATTGAAAATGTGTCCCTTTGCAATCGCCTGATAAAGGAGACCCATGCTGAATTGACGTAAGGGGTTCGGAGACAAGAAAGCACGCTAAGGAGAGAGTATAACTTATGAGTTCAACAAATTTGGAAATGGGGATTGTAGGGCTGCCCAACGTAGGGAAAAGTACACTGTTTAACGCCATCACCAAGGCGGGGGCGGAGGCGGCCAACTATCCGTTTTGCACCATTGAGCCCAATGTGGGCGTGGTGGATGTGCCGGATGCCAGACTACAGGTATTAAGCGACATGTTCCACTCCAAGCGGATTGTCCCAGCGGGGATGCGGTTTGTGGATATCGCCGGCCTGGTAAAAGGTGCCAGCAAAGGGGAAGGGCTGGGAAATAAATTTCTCTCCCACATCCGGCAGACGGATGCCATCGCAGAAGTGGTGCGCTGCTTTGAGGATGGAAACATCACCCACGTGGAAGGCTCCATCGACCCGGTACGGGATATAGAAATCATCAACACGGAGCTGTGCCTAGCAGATTTGGAAAGCCTGGATAAGCAGCTAACCAAGGTCCAGAAGCTGACCAAAAGCGGGGATAAAAAGGCCATGCAGCGGGCAGAGATCCTGAAAAAAATCTCGGAAAAGCTGGGGGACGCCGTCCCGGCCCGGGCTATGGGGCTGACGGACGATGAAAAAGAAGCCGTCAAGGAGCTGGAATTATTGACGCTAAAGCCCATTTTGTACGTGGCTAACGTAGCAGAAAGCGAAGCGGCCGACTGGTCCGCCAACCCCTATGTGAAGACCCTGCAGGAGTACGCCCAAAAGGAAGGGGCGGAAGTGATTGTGATTTCTGCCAAGGTAGAAGAAGATATTGCAGCACTGCCGGCGGATGAAGCCAAGGAATACCTGGAAATGGAAGGGCTTACCGAGGCGGGGCTGGATCGACTCATCAAAGCGGGCTTTAAACTGCTGGGCTTACAGACCTTCCTCACTGCCGGGGAACTGGAATCCCGGGCCTGGACCATTGTGCAGGGGTCCACAGCACCCCAGGCTGCGGGAAAAATCCATTCGGATTTTGAAAAAGGTTTTATCCGGGCGGAAATCGTTTCCTATGATGACCTGGTGCAATATGGTTCCAAACAGGCGGCCAAAGAAGCGGGGAAAGTCCGGCTGGAAGGCAAGGACTACGTGATGCAGGACGGGGACGTGGTAGAATTCCGGTTTAACGTCTAGGAAAGGGTGAGCGCAATGCTGTTTGATACCCACATGCATGCAGACTATTCCTGCGATGCGGAAATGACGCTTCAGGGCGCCATGGAAGCAGCGGAAAAGCTGGGGCTTGGCATGATCCTCACGGAACATTGGGACCGGGATTATCCCACCAACCCGGAAAGCTTTATTTTCGACATCAACGACTATTTTCAAAAGGACGGGCCCTTTCGCAGCGAGCGGGTGCTGCTGGGGATTGAGGTGGGGCTCCAGCCCCATACCATCGAGGCCGATCGGAAAATGACCGCATCCCATCCCTTCGATGAAGTGGTAGGCTCCATGCACTGCTTCCAGCATCTGGATATGTACGAGCCCACCACCTATGAGGGCCTGACGAAAGCGCAGGCGGTAACGGCTTATTTGGAGGACTCCGTGGCCTGCCTCATGCAGAAACCGGATTTTGATACCTACGGACACATTGATTATATTTGCCGGTATATGCCTTACCCGGATCCCAATCTCCATTATGAGGACAATCCTGCTCTGTGGGACAAGGTGTTCCAGCTTTTGATTGAACAGGATAAAACCATCGAGATCAATACCCGCCGCCTGGGGGATGCGGCAGTGCTCCCGCCGCTGCTGCAGCTGTACAAACGTTATTACCAGCTGGGCGGAAGGTATGCGTCCCTTGGCAGCGATGCCCACTACGTGGAGCACGTGGGCCGGGATTTTGCCGTGGCAGAACGCCTGGCTAAAGAAGCCGGCCTGACGCTGGTATATTATAAAAACAGGAGACGGCAGCTGTGCCGCTAAGAAAAGTGGTGACCAAAAATGTCACCGCTTTTTTCTTGTGTTCCGTGCCGTTCCTTGCTATAATGAACGGGTATCAATACAAAAGGGGGACACTATGAGACGGCTGCGGCTGGGAATCTTCGGAGGAACCTTTGACCCCGTCCACAACGGGCATCTGATGCTGGCCCGTGTGATGCAGGAAAAATTGCAGCTGGACCGGGTGCTGTTTATCCCGGACCATATTTCCCCGTTTAAGCAACAGGAAGTGCACGCACCGGATAGCGACCGGCTGGCGATGCTGCGCCTTGCAGTGCAGGAGAACCCCTGCTATCTGCTCTCTACCCGGGAGTTGAAACGGGGCGGCGTGTCCTACACCTATGATACGTTGCGCCAGCTGCACAGAAAGCTGCACCGGGTGTATGAACTCTATTTTTTACTGGGCGCGGATGCAGCCGAACAACTGGGCGGCTGGTACCGGATACAGGACAGTATGCGTCTGGCGATTTTTGCGGCAGCGGCCCGGCCCGGGTTTGCCCCGTATAAAAAACAGGTGACTGCCCGCCTGCAGCAGCAGGGACTGGACCGGCTCTTGTGGGTGGACACCCCGGAAGTGGACCTTTCCTCCACAAACGTCCGGCAATGCATCAAGGAAAGAAAATCCATAGGGGAGTTGGTTCCCCAGGCAGTAGCGGAATACATCGAACAGAGAGACCTCTACCGTCGGTAGGGGTCTTGTTTTTATATATGGGAGGACAGGATGGAAAAAGCAGAAATGATTCGCCGTCTGGCACAGGAGCTGCCGGAAAAACGGTACCATCATGTGGTGGCGGTGAGCGAGACGGCGGTACAATTGGCACGGCACTACGGTGTGGACGAACACAAGGCGGAAATCGCCGGATTGCTCCACGACTGTGCCCGTAAAATCCCTACCAAGGAGTATGTGGAAAAAGCTGCTGAACTGGGGATCGCTATTGATGCCATCGAAAAAGCCCAGCCGATTTTGATTCATGCCAAGCTGGGAGCGTATTTAGCCAAAACCGAATTCGGCGTCACGGATCCGGAGATTTTGGAAAGCATCCGTTACCATACCACGGGGGCGGCCCATATGACGCCACTGGATCAGGTGATTTATCTGGCGGATCTGGTGGAACCCCACCGGGATTTTGCCGGCGTGGAGCAATTGCGCAAAGACGTCCTCATCAGCCTGCCCTATGGCATGGAGCAGGCCCTCATCCACACCATGCACTACCTGCTGGGACAGGGCTCTTTGATTCATCCGGACTGCCTGTCCGGATATAACGAACTGGTACTGCGGCAAAAAAACAGCTAACAGGAGAAAAACAGGTTATGACAGACACAGATTCCCGGGACGAAAGCAGTCCCCGTCAGTATAAAAAGCGTCTGCGCAAGGGAAGGGTCTTTTTCCTCTTTGTGCTGTTTCTGGCGCTCATGGGGTGCAGCTTTTTGGCGGGCATGCGGATTTACAACCGCTTTTTTGCGCCCCGGGCCGCCGTGGAAGAAAAACAAAAAGAAGAAGAAACCCTGACCAAGGAGGCGTTTTCCCAGCGGATTAACGTGCTTCTTTTAGGAACGGATGAGGGGGACAGCGACGACTTTGGCAAGGACGTGCCTAAGCGGACTGATGCCATGCTGCTGGTGAGCTTTGATCCCCAAAACGACAAAATCGCTGTGCTTTCCCTGCCCCGGGATACCCGGGTGCATATCCCCGGACGCAGCGGGCTGGATAAAATCAATGCGGCCTATGCCTACGGCGGGGTAAATCTCGCCCGGCGCACGGTGCAGGAGCTGTTGCAGGTGCCGATCAATTATTATATGCAGGTGGACTGGCAGGGCTTCATCAAAGTGGTGGATATGCTGGGGGGCGTGGACCTGGATGTGGAGAAGAATATGAACTATGAGGACCCCTACGCCAATCTGTCCATCCATTTGAAAAAAGGCCAACAGCATTTGGATGGGGAAAAAGCCGGGGAATACGTCCGGTTCCGCCATGACGAAATGGGGGATATCGGGCGGGCCGAACGCCAGCAAAAATTCCTGAAGGCGCTGGGCAGCCAGGCCTTTACTGTGAGCAATATCGTGCGGATGCCGATGATTATTGGTACCGCTACCCAGTACATAAAAACGGATATGGATTTTTTGGATATGGTCCGGGCAGCCAACTGCGTACGGATTTTTGGCGGCGGGGGCATTGAGACCGCCAGCCTGGAAGGGGATTTTGCTACCATTGATGAAGTGAGCTACTGGGTGACCAATAATCGCAAAATCCGGGAGACCCTGGATAAGCTGCACATTCCCCACCGGAGCCTAGGCAGTAATCGTACAAGCGACTAGATAAAAGGAGGAACAACAATGACCAGTAAAGAACTGGCACAGCAGATTGCACAAGCTGCGGCGGACAAAAAAGCCCGGGACATTCTGCTGCTGCATATGGAGGAACTATCCCCCATGACGGATTATTTTATGATTTGCTCTGCGCCCAGCACCACCCAGGTACGGGCTATTGCCGACGGCATTGAGGATAAACTGGCAGAAAAAGGACGGCTGCCCGACCATAAGGAAGGCTATGGAGAAGGCAGTTGGGTGCTTTTGGATTACGGCGACTGCGTCGCCCATATTTTCCAGGAAGAACAGCGTAATTTCTACAATCTGGAACAATTGTGGGCCGATGCCCCCAGTGAAAGTTATACGGAGCCGGAAGCATGAGAAAAGAACGGGGACCGGTAACGGTGAAACAGGTGGGCCGCTACCGGGTGGGGGATGTCGCTGAGCTCACCGTGGCCCGTTTGGGGGAAGCCGGCGCTTTCCTTGATGCGGGCACCGGCAATACCAGCGATGACATCCTGTTGCATCGCCACCAGTGGGCCCATCCGGTACAAGTGGGGGACACGGTCAAAGTGTATCTGTACCTGGATGCCCAAAACCGGATGACCGCCAGCATGAAACTGCCCAAAATGCGGGAAGGACAGCTGGGCTATGTAAAAGTCCTCTCTGTTACCCGGCAGGGCGGCTTTGTGGATATCGGCGCCGAGCGGGGCGTATTCCTGCCCTATAGCGAAATGCGGGGCCATGTGTCGCCGGAGCAATTGGTCTGGGTGAAACTGTACCGGGATAAAAGCGGGCGCCAGGCGGTGACCATGCGGGTAGAAGACGACATGGTCCGGGCCAGCGTGCCTGCTAAAGACGTGAAAATCGGCGATACGCTGACCGGTACGGTGTACAATATTTTGCCGGAAGGGTTCTTTATCTTTACCACACAGCGCTATATCGGGTTTATTTACCGGAAAGAAGTGCCCGGGGAACGGCTGGATTTTGGGCAGAAAGTGACTGGGCGGGTGACATTTGTCCGGGAAGACGGACGGGTGGATCTGTCGCTACGGGAAGTCAAGGAAAAAGCCATGATTACCGACAGCGACCGGATCCTCCAGCTTTTGCAAAAACGCCAGGGAACCATGCCCTACAGCGATGATACGCCGCCTGAGATTTTGCGCAGCGTGTTTTCTATTTCTAAGGCTGCCTTTAAGCGGGCCCTGGGAAAACTCATGAAAGATGGCCTTGTGACACAGGAAAACGGCTGGACCACACTGACCGAAGCCGGGAAAAAAGCCGGGACGGAGCAGGAATAAAAGCACTTGACGGATGGCCGTTTTTGCAGTATACTAAACAAGTCGTTTGGGGGCATAGCTCAGCTGGGAGAGCGCTTGCATGGCATGCAAGAGGTCAGGAGTTCGATCCTCCTTGTCTCCACCAAATAAAAAATCAACCCGTACGGTTTGTGCCGCACGGGTATTTTTATGCCGTTTTCAGTTGACATGGCAGCGGGAGTATGCTATGTCATATATGGATGGGGATAGTAATTTTTTGGAGGCGATACTATGGAGTATGCAACATTGGGACATACGGATCTTACCGTGTCGAAACTTTGTGTTGGCTGCATGAGTTTTGGAAAGGCCGGCACCATGCACGATTGGACGCTTGATGAAACGCAGACGGAAGCAATCGTCAAGCATGCATTGGCGTTGGGCATTAACTTCTTTGACACCGCCAATGGGTATAGCGCCGGCACCTCAGAGGAATATCTGGGAAAAGCACTAAAAAAGAATGTATCACGGGATAAGGTCGTGATTGCTTCCAAAGTTTATTTTAATGAAGGCCGCCTTTCCCGGAAGGCCATCCTGCGGGAAATTGACGGGTCGCTGCAGCGGCTTGGCACGGACTATCTGGACCTTTATATCATCCATCGCTTTGATTATGATACGCCAATAGAAGAAACCATGGATGCGTTAAATAGTTTGGTCAAGTTCGGGAAAGTTCGAGCCCTTGGGGCTTCTGCCATGTATGGCTATCAGTTTTACAATATGCAGCTGGCAGCCCGGGACCACGGGTGGACCCAGTTCCAGACCATGGAGAACCACTACAATCTGCTCTACCGGGAAGATGAACGGGAACTCATCCCTATCTGCAAGCAGATGGGCGTTTCTCTGATGCCGTATAGTCCGCTGGCAGCAGGGCATTTAACGAGAAACACTTGGGAAGGCGATACCCTGCGTGCTAAAACGGATCGTGTGGCACAGGGAAAATATGACCGGATGGAAGAATATGACTTGGCGATTGTCCACCGGGTGCAGGAGCTGGCAGAAAAATATAACGCGAAGATGTCCCAGATCGCTATTGCCTGGGAATGGGCGAAAGGTGTGACGGCACCTATTATCGGCGCCACCAAAGCCCGCTATCTGGACGACGCTGCAAACGCCTTGCAGGTAAAACTCACCGCAGAAGACATTGCTTATCTGGAAGAACCGTATGTACCCCATCCGATTGTGGGCGCTATTGACCATAACCCGCCCCAGGGCGTTATGCTGCTGGATGAGAAAAAGTAAGGGAATCTTAAATCCCAAGCTGGCCAGCTTCCATGGTATAATAAGGCTATCAATTCCCAGGGAGGGCAGGGCATGAACGAGCAGGAACGGAAACAGGCGGCGCAGGATTTTGCGGACTACTGGCAGGACAAGGGCTACGAAAAAGGGGAAAGCCAAAAATTCTGGCTCTCTCTCCTGCGGGACGTATACGGGGTGGAGCACCCGGAGCGGTTTATCAATTTTGAAGATCAGGTGCATTTGGACCACACCAGTTTTATCGATGGCATGATTCCCTCTACCCGGGTGATGATTGAGCAAAAGGGCCGGGACAAAAATTTAAAAGCCGCCATCCGCCAATCGGACGGGTCGCTATTAAATCCTTTCCAGCAGGCCAAGCGCTATATCACGGAACTGCCGGTGAGCCAGCACCCGAAGTACGTCATTACCTGCAATTTCCAGGAATTTCTCATTTATGATATGGATAATCCCCAGGGCGAACCCCAGCAGCTGCTGCTAAAAGACCTGCCGAAGGAAGCGTACCGGCTGGATTTTCTGGTGGATGAAAAGAAAACCGTATCCCCCAAGGAACTGCGGGTATCCATTGATGCCGGTAAACTGGTGGGGCGTCTCTACGATGCCCTGCTGCAAAAATACAAAGACCCTACCGATCCCCACAGCCTCCGCAGCCTGAATGTGCTGTGCGTGCGGCTGGTGTTCTGCCTTTATGCGGAAGATGCGGGGATATTTGGCTCCCACAGCCAGTTTTATGAATACCTGGCGGCGTATCGTTCCCAAAACGTGCGGGAGGCGTTAATCCAGCTTTTTCGCATGCTGGACACCAAACCGGAAGACCGGGATCCCTATGCCAATGAAAACCTCTTGGCCTTTCCCTATGTGAACGGGGGCCTTTTTGCCGATGAAGGGATTGAAATCCCCCGGCTGGATGACGCCATTGTGGGCCTTATTATGGAAGAGTGCAGCCTGGGCTTTAACTGGGCGGACATCAGCCCTACGATTTTTGGTGCCGTATTTGAAAGCACCTTGAACCCCGAGACCCGGCGCAGCGGCGGTATGCACTATACCAGCATTGAAAATATCCACAAGGTGATTGATCCCTTGTTTTTGGACGACTTGAAAAAAGAACTGCAGGACATTGAAGCCCTCACCGTGGAAAATGAACGGAAGCGGAAACTCTTGGCCTATCAGGACAAATTGGCCTCTCTCCGGTTCCTGGACCCTGCCTGTGGCAGCGGAAATTTCCTCACGGAAACCTATTTGTCCCTGCGGAAACTGGAAAATGAAGCCATCAGCGACTATACCCACGGGCAGATAACACTGGGAGATTTTTATGATCCCATCAAGGTATCCATCAGCCAGTTTTACGGCATCGAAATCAATGACTTTGCCGTCACCGTAGCGAAAACCGCCCTGTGGATTGCGGAAAGCCAGATGCTCCAGCAAACCGAAAGCATTGTTCACCAGGCCATCGACTTTTTGCCCCTAAAGACCAATGCCAACATCGTGGAAGGCAATGCCCTGCGGATGGAGTGGGAAAGCGTGGTGTCCAAAGATAAGTTGAATTACATTATGGGGAATCCACCCTTTCGGGGCTACAGCCTGCAAAGTAAGGAACAAAAGGCGGATATTCTGTCTATTTATGTGGACGAAAAAGGCAAACCCTATAAAACCGCCGGAAAAATCGACTATGTGGCAGGCTGGTATTTCAAGGCGGCGGATTATATGCAGGGCACGGCTATCCGCACGGCGTTTGTGTCCACCAACAGCATTACCCAGGGAGAGCAGGTAGCCGGCGTGTGGAAACCACTCTATGACCGGTTCCATGTACAGATTGACTTTGCCTATCGGACCTTCAAATGGGAGAGTAAGGCATCGGATATGGCAGCGGTACACTGCGTCATAGTGGGTTTCAGTGACGAGAAGAACTTGAAAGATAAGATTCTGTTCGATGGCGATACGAAAAAGACTGTAAGAAATATTAATCCCTATTTGGTTGATGCGAAAACAATATTTATTAAATCCCGCACTAAGCAACTGAGTAACGCAGCACCGATGCATAGAGGCAGTCAGCCAACAGATGACGGGAATTTTATTTACTCCAAAGACGAATATATTGACTTTACCAACAAGCATCCAGAGGCTGCTAGCCTATTTAGAAAATACATGATGGGAAAAGATTTTATAGCCCGTAAGCCAAGATATTGTTTATGGCTACAGAAGATTGCTCCCGATACTATAAAGAGATACCCAGATATTATGAAACGAATTGCAGCCGTAAGAGAATTTCGTTTAAATAGCTCCAAAGCTGCAACAAGAAGAAAGGCGGAGCTCCCAACACTATTTGATGAAAACCAGCAGCCTGAGACGAATTTTATAGCAATTCCTAAAGTATCATCAGAGAATCGAAGATATATTCCAATAGATTTTATGCATCCAGACACTGTCGTGGGTGATAAAATTTATATCATTGAAAATGCAGGACTATATGAATTTGGGGTTATGATTTCTAATGTTCATATGGCTTGGATGCGTGCAGTTGCGGGAAGATTAAAAAGTGATTACAGCTATTCCAATACCATCGTCTACAACAACTTCCCCTGGCCCACGCCCACCCCGGAGCAAAAAACCAAAATTGAGCAGACCGCCCAGGGCATTTTGGACGCCCGGGCCCTGTACCCGGATTCTTCCCTGACAGATTTGTACGACCAGCTCACCATGCCCCCAGAACTGCGAAAAGCCCATCAGGAAAATGATCGGGCGGTGATGCAGGCCTATGGCTTTGACTGGCGCAAAATGACCGAGTCCGATTGCGTCAGCGCCCTGATGCAGCAGTACCAGAAATTAACAGAAGGGAAGTGAGCACGATGCTGGCAGAAAAACTGCAACAATACCGTGCCCTATTGCCCCGCCTGACGGCCTTTGAAAAACAGGACTGGGAAGAAAACTTCCTGGTGGAATTTACCCATGATTCCACATCCATTGAGGGCAATACCATTTCCCTATTGGGCACCAAAATGATTCTGACGGATGGGATCATCCCGGCGGAGACCAGCGTGCGGGAATATGAGGAAATACAGGGCCACGCCTCTGCCTGGGGGTATGTGAAAGATTGTGTAAAAAATAAAGTGCCGCTTACAGAAGACATCCTGAAAAATATCCATGAAAAGGTGCTGCCCCGGCCCGGTGTGGGGGGGATCTATCGCTCCGTGCCGGTGTATATCCGGGGGGCCAGCCACGTACCGCCCAATCCCCGGAAAGTATGGGACGAGATGAAAAATTTCTGCTACCGGTTGGAGCACGATGCCTTTCAAACCCCGGTAGAAAAAGCGGCCTGGGTGCATGCGGACTTTGTACGCATTCATCCCTTCCAGGATGGGAATGGGCGCACGGCGAGACTGCTCATGAATTATATCCTCCTAGAAAATGCCTATCCTCCTGTCACCATCAAAAAACGTACGGCAGAGCGGTATTTTAAAACGCTGGATGTCTATGCGACAACAGGGGATTTGGCGCCATTTTATGCGCTTTTGCAGGAAAAATTGGAAGAGGGGCTGGATGGATTTTTAGAGATGTACGGGGTACATTTATCCGAATAGTTAGGGATTATTTTGCTTGCTATTCTTATGGCGTTATGCTAGAATGAAACACAGAATGACGGACTTACTTGATGTAGAACTTTATGGTCTCACATAGGAGTTGGATCGTTTTTCGCATTAATATTTAGGAGGCCACGTAAAAGATGACTGGCAAAGTAAAATGGTTTAACGCTGAAAAAGGGTATGGCTTTATTGAACGGGAAGATGGCGGCGACGTGTTCGTTCATTTCTCCGCAATTCAGGGCGAAGGCTTCAAAACCCTGGAAGAAGGCCAGGCTGTTGAGTTCGACGTTGTCACTGGCAACCGCGGTGAACAAGCTGCTAACGTTGTGAAACTGTAAGATCGTACTCTTTACAACATAACAACAGGCAATGAAAAAGGAGTCTCGTTTCGGCGATACTCCTTTTTTGTTTGAAAGGGGATACCAGGGTGCAACACTATGGAATGGCCGGCAAACGGGGCGTGATTACTGGCGGCACATCGGGGATCGGCCTTGCGGCGGCCCGGTTTTTGGTGCAGGACGGCGCTGTGGTGACCGTAGTGGGAAAAAATCCCCCAAAAGGGCAGGCGGCGCTTGCGGCGTTATCCATGGGCCCGGGGCAGGCGTCTTTTATAGCGGCAGATCTCAGCACCGTAGCTGGCTGTGCGCAGGTGGGGAAAACTTTATCCGAGCGGAAAGAACCCATGGATTTTCTCATTAACTGTGCGGGCATCTATGAAGAAGCGATGCTGCAGGATGTCACGGAAGCGGCGTACAATAGGCTAATGGATACCAATGTAAAAAGCACGGTCTTTGTGACACAGGCGGTGCTACCCCTTTTGACAGGAAAAGACGCGTCAATTTTAAACATTGCGTCCGATGCCGCACTGGAAGGTAATTACGGCTGCGCTTTGTATGCGGCGACAAAAGGCGCCATCGTGGCGCTGACCCGCTCCTGGACTTTGGATTTTGCCCCGCACATCCGGGTGAACTGCCTGTGCCCCGGAGACGTGGCAACACCGCTGGTGGAAAAGCAACTGCAAAGCGGCGGCTATACCCTGGAAGACATGGCATCCATTTATCCTATGGGGCGGATCGGCAAGGCGGAGGAAATCGCCCACATGGCGTGCGCTGTGCTTTCGCCCTTAAACGGATTTATGACAGGCGCTGTCATCCCAATCGATGGCGGGCTTACGGCAAAGTAGCTTTGTATCAACGTAAAGATTATTGGTAAAAGGAGACCAGCTATGCAAAAATTAACGCGGTCACAAAGTATTTTTATCGGCTCCATGCTGTTTGGCATGCTGTTTGGGGCCGGCAATCTGATTTTCCCCGTTCATATGGGGCAGCTGGCCGGGAGCCATCTGTGGAATGCCAACTGGGGATTTATTGCTACCGGCGTATTTCTTCCCTTTATGGCACTTTTGGCCATCGGGCTCACCGGCAGCCGCAATCTGGAGGATCTGGCCAGCAATGTGCATCCGGCTTTTGCCAGGATTTATACGATTTTGCTGTATCTCACCATCGGGCCGGCGTTTGCCCAGCCTCGTACGGCTACGGTGTCGTACCAGGTGGGGATTGCCCCCTTTATCGGCGGGGAAAGCGCTTTGGCGCTGGGTGTTTTCAGCTTTCTTTTTATGCTGATTGCGCTGCTCTTTTCCCTAAAACCTTCCCGGCTGATGAGCTATATCGGCAAGGGGCTGAACCCGATCTTTTTGCTGTTTTTGGCGCTCTTGGTAGGAATGGCCGTGCTTTATCCTATGGCAGATACCGGAAATATTGCGCCCCAGGGCGATTATGTTTCCCACGCCTTTTTCACAGGGTTTAAAGAAGGCTACAACACCATGGACGTTTTGGCCATGCTGGCCTTTTCCGTGGTGGTGATTAATACCATGAAGGATTTGGGCGTAACGGATAAGGGAAGCATTGCCAAAGAAGTGGTGAAAGTCGGCATTATTGTAGTGGTGCTTATGAGCGTGATTTATACGCTGATCACCTGGCTGGGTACCAGCAGTGTGGGCGGCTTTGCACCGTCTGCCAATGGCGGCATTGCTCTCGCCCAGATCGCCCATCATTATTTTGGCACGGTGGGGGGCCTTTTGCTGGCTGTCATTGTCACCTTTGCCTGCCTGAAAACGGCTATCGGCCTGACTACGTCCTGCGCCGATACGTTTACGCTGATGTTTCCTAATTCTTTCCGGTATGAGACCTACTGCTGCATTTTTGCCGGGGCGTCCTTCCTGATCGCCAATGTGGGGCTGAACCAGATTATCGTGCTGGCAGTGCCGGTACTGATGTTCCTGTATCCTATTGCCATTGCATTGATTTTGGTTTCCTTTGTGCGGTATTTCCTCCACACCACCGATAAGCGGCTGTATCGCTGGCCGGTGGTGCTGGCAAGCATCTGCGCCTTTGGGGATGCGCTGGGCGTTGTGCCGGACGTGCTGAAAAATACCGGCGTGGTGCAGGGCCTTTTGTCCTTGTATGCGCACCTGCCATTGTATGCTTTGGGGATGAGCTGGGTGGTGCCTACGGTTATTGCCCTTTGTGCTGCAGCTCTTACGGTGAAAACACAAAAAGCGTAAAACCTTTTGCCCATGAGGTGAGTAAAAAATATAGCGCAAACTTTGCACTGTGAGGTGCAAGGCTTGCGCTATTGTTTTTTTTAGTACGTAAACGGTTAGGCGAAGGTGACGCCGCTGATGCTGTTGCCTAATTTTTCAAAGTCGTTGTAGTTCAACCGGACAAAGACGTCAATATTGTGTTTGGGGCCTGCGCTGACGTATTCAATGTGCAGCTCCCGCAAAACGGTCATGACCTTTGTGTCGTAGGTTTTAAAGGCCCCTTTGGACACGTCCCCGGTAAATTCCATATCGTTTCCGGCATCGCAGCCGGTGCTCCACGCATAGGCATAAATCCGGACGGCCGTTTCGTCCCGTACAATATCCAAAAATTCCCCGACTTTCATTGTAGTCTTGTATGATAATTACAGAAGCAAAATCACCATTTTCCTTTCTTTAGATTCTG